>CAVPJD010000022.1:7500-35949 GCA_963705165.1 uncultured delta proteobacterium
AGCACCATCAAGCGAAAGAAAGGCGCCCTCGATGCAAAGAAGGGGAAGATCTTCACGAGGATTGCCAAGGAAATCAGCCTTGCGGCGAGGCTCGGCGGGAGCGACCCGGAAGGCAACTCCCGCCTGAGGCAGGCGATCCTGGCGGCCAAGGCCGAGAACATGCCCAAGGACAACATCGACCGGGCCATCAAAAAAGGGTCCGGCGACCTCGACGGCGGCGTCCAGTATGAGGAGATCACCTACGAGGGCTACGGGCCCGGCGGCGTGGCGGTTCTCGTGGAGGTCATGACGGACAACCGCAACCGGACCGTGGCCGAAATCCGGCACATCTTCTCCAAGTACGGCGGAAACCTGGCGGAAAACGGCGCCGTCTCCTGGATCTTTGCGAAGAAAGGCAGTATTCTCATCGAGAAAAAGGGCGTGAGCGAGGACTCCCTCATGGAGCTGGCCCTCGATGCCGGCGCCGAGGACGTGAGGGAGGAGGAGAGCGAGTTCGAGGTCATCACCGATCCCGCATCCTTCGAAGCGGTCAAGAAGGCCGTTGACGGGGCGGGGATCAAGTGCATCGAGGCAAAGGTCAGCCTGATTCCCTCGAACACGGTTGAGCTTGGCGAGGCAAAAGCGGCCTCCATGCTCAAGCTCATGGAGAGGATGGAGGACAACGACGACGTCCAGAACGTGTATGCGAACTTTGATATTCCTGACGCGATTATGGAAAAGTTAAGTTAAGGCTACAGGCTACAGGCTGCAGGAAGAGAAAGAAGGAATTTTGAGAACGCTGGGCATTGATCCGGGGAGCCGCGTGACGGGGTACGGCATCGTCGAGCAGGCGGGCGGCCGGATTGTCCGGGTGGATCACGGCGAGATCCGGATCAAGAAGGGCGAGCCCTTCACCCGGTGCCTCTCCCGGATCTTCGACGAGTTGAACGAAGTCATCGGCAGGACAAAACCGGATGCCGTGGCCATCGAGGACATCTTCTACGGCAAGAACGTGAAGAGCCTCATCAAGCAGGGGCACGTGCGGGGCGTGGCACTTCTTGCCGCCTCTCGAAGCGGGCTGCCGGTCCATGAATACTCACCGCTCGAAGTCAAGAAGGCCGTCGTAGGCTACGGTCGGGCCGAGAAGCAACAGGTACAGGTGATGGTGCAGGCAATCCTGAAGCTGGGCGAAATCCTCCCCGAGGATGCCTCCGATGCCCTCGCCGTTGCCATCTGCCACACGAATACGAAGAAAGAAGCCGTTTTGTGACGGCTTTTTTCAGATGAAAGGCTAAAGGCGAAAGGTCATACGGAAAAATAAAATTCCTATTACCCTGAACCCTGGACCCTGAACCCAGACCGAAGGTCTCAATGATCGCCAGTCTACAAGGCATACTGTCATTCAAATCCCCGGGCCACATCACCGTTGAGGTCAACGGGATCGGCTACCGGGTCTTCATTCCCCTTTCCACTTTTTACGAGCTGGCCGATGAAGGATCGTCCGTTTCCCTGAATATCTTCACAGCCGTCAGGGAGGACGCCATCCACCTCTATGGGTTCAGGACCCCCGAAGAGAAAAAGCTCTTCGAGCTTCTTCTGTCCGTCAACGGCATCGGGCCGAAGCTGGCCATCAATCTGCTCTCGGGGATCTCCTCGGCCGATTTCATCCGGGCCGTCTTCACGGAAGACCGACAGACCCTGACAAAGATTCCCGGCGTGGGAAAGAAGATGGCCGACCGGATCATCCTGGAGCTGCGTGACCGGGTCATCAAGCTGGCGCCGGAGGAAGCCCGGGAAGAGGTGAAGGCGGAGAGCACCCTCGATGCCATCCGCGAGGATGCCCTTTCGGCCCTGGTGAATCTCGGGTACAAAAAAAGTTTTGCCCGTACCATTCTCGACAAGATCATCGACGGGTCTTCGCAGCAATGGAGCCTTGAGGAACTTTTGAAGGAAGCCCTGAAGCACCTGTCGTGAACGGGACATTGCATAGGGGCCGCGAAACAATTTTCCCGGCTCAAACGCGCGCTGCATAAAAAGTTAGGACGTCGGTAACCATGGGGAAAACGGACGAAAGAAACACCCTGGTGGATCCTGAGAATCTCGAACAAGAACGCGAGGAGGAAGGGTCTCTCCGGCCGCGGACGCTGACCGAATATGTCGGGCAGGAGCGCGTGAAGGAAAGCCTCGCCGTCTTCATCGAGGCGGCCAGAAAGCGCGGGGAAGCCCTCGACCACGTCCTGCTCTCCGGCCCTCCCGGCCTCGGCAAGACGACGCTGGCCTACATCCTGTCCCGGGAGATGGGCGTCAGCATCAAGGTGACCTCCGGCCCCGTCATCGAGCGGCAGGGCGATCTTGCCGCGATCCTCACGAACCTCCAGGAGCACGACGTCCTGTTCATCGACGAGATTCACCGTCTTCCCAATGTGGTGGAGGAGATCCTCTACCCGGCCATGGAGGACTACCACCTCGATATCCTTGTCGGGCAGGGCCCATCGGCACGCTCCATGAAGCTCAACATCCCCCGTTTCACCCTCGTGGGGGCCACGACCCGTGCGGGACTTCTCACCTCGCCGCTGCGGGACCGTTTTGGAATGAGCTTTCGCCTCGAGTTCTACAACCCGGAGGAGTTGGCCACCATCGTGCGCCGGTCTTCGAAAATCCTCAACATCCAGGTGGACGACGACGGGGCCGTGGAGATCGCCCGGCGCTCGCGCGGGACGCCCCGGATCGCAAACCGGCTGCTCAGGCGCGTGCGGGACTACGCGGAGGTCCGGGCCGACGGCATCGTCACGAGGGACGTGGCGGCCAGGGCTCTTGAGTTTCTCGAGGTGGATCACAGGGGTTTCGACCCCATGGACCGCAAGCTTCTTCTGCTTCTCATCGACAAGTTCAACGGCGGCCCCGTGGGCATCGACAGCCTGTCCTCGTCCCTCGGCGAGGAGCGCAACACCATCGAGGACGTCTACGAGCCCTTTCTGGTGCAGGAGGGCTACATCGTCAGGACTGCCCGCGGGAGGGTGGCCACGAAGGACGCCTACGAGCACTTCGGAAGGGCGTGGGTGGGAAATCAGAAAGAGTTATTCTAGGAATGATGGAGTAATGGAGTAATGGAATGATGGGTCCTCAAGAAACCCATTATTCCAATATTCCAGTATTCCAAGACACCCGGCTGCCGATACCTTTCCTGCCTCCGGGTTGAGATTGCCAAGGATGAAGCTCCTTCTTCACATCTGCTGTGCGCCGTGCACCATCTATCCCCTCGAGATTCTTCGAAAGGAAGCGAGACAGGTTAAGGGGCTGTTTTTCAACCCGAACATCCATCCCTACCTCGAGTACAAGAAGCGCCTCGACACGGTGCATGAGTACGCGGCCCGGGAAGGCCTCGAGGTCGCCGTGGCCGAAGGTTATCCCATAGAGGAATTCCTCCTGAAGACGGCTGCCCTGGGGAAGGACCGCTGCAGCTACTGCTACGAGGTGAGGCTCCGGCACACGGCCGAGCAGGCCCGCAAGGGGCTCTTCGACGCCTTCACGACGACTCTGCTCTACAGCCGCTACCAGAAGCACGAACTGATCCGCGAAACCGGGAAGAGAATCGCCCGTGAAATGGAAGTGCCTTTCTTTTACAGGGACTTCCGTGACGGATGGGATGAGGGGAATCGGCGTTCCAGGGAGATTGGGATGTACCGGCAGAAATACTGCGGATGCATATACAGCGAGAAAGAAAGGTTTTTTAAAAGTCAGTAACTACCGGCAGAGGCGTTGCAGACCTCCAAGCCTTTTAAGGCAAGTGTGGCTTTGTTGCAACAGCCAAGCCTTTCCGTTGCCTTGGTTGCATCATGAATCCACAGGTCGTAATGTATATATAATGAATTATATCAATGACATAAATATATTTTCGGCACCTCCTTCCCCGTCCTTCCTCTGGCATACCGCTTGCTCATAGCTAAACCACCTTCGTTGTTAGGACATGAAATGTACTGGCAGAAAACCCTTAAAGAAGAAATTAATTTGCGGAGCGTCGGGCTTCATTCCGGCAGGAAGGTCGGCATGACCATCAGGCCGGCCGAGGCGGACACGGGGATCGTGTTCATTCGGAAGGATGTGCCGACAGACAACCGGATCGCTGCCGATATACAGAATGTCACCGACACGACACTGGCCACCACCCTGGGCGTGAACGGCACGCGTGTTCACACGGTGGAACATCTCCTCTCCGCCTTCAGGGGCCTCGGCGTCGACAATGCGGTTGTGGAAGTGGACACCTTTGAAGTTCCCATCATGGATGGCAGCTCCCAGCCCTTCGTGAGCATACTGAAGAGGGTGGGCCTCAAGACGCTGAAGAAACCCCGCAGATACCTGCGGATCAAGAAGGCCGTTTCGGTTTCCGAAGGCGAAAGCATGGCGGCCCTTGAGCCTGCTTCGGATTTCCGGATTACCTATAAAATCGATTTTCCCCACCCCGCAGTGGGCACTCAAACATACCACATGGTCTTCTCTCCCGATGCCTATGACAAGGAAATCAGTTCGGCCCGGACGTTCGGCTTCCTGAGGGATGTGGAGTACCTCCAGGCCAAGGGGCTTGCCCTCGGGGGATCGCTGCAGAACGCCGTCGTCCTCGATGACGAAAAGGTGATCAACAAGGAAGGCCTTCGCTCTCCCGATGAGTTCGTGAAGCACAAGATCCTGGATGCCATCGGGGATCTCTACCTCATCGGCATGCCGATCATCGGCCACTTCACCGCCTACAAGTCGGGGCACAAGCTGAACACCCAGCTCCTGAAAGCGCTGCTTGCCAGCGAAGAGAGCTGGGAAATCGTCTCCCACCCCCATCCCCCCGCCCGGGCTGAATCCCGCGAGGAGGGCGTGCCCGAGCTGCAGGTCGCCGCGGCAACAACCTGATCCTGAAATCATTGGCTTGTGGCGAAAGGCCCATGGCAAAAGGTCATGGGATATAAACATTCTTCCTTGAAAATTGCCCTAAGCCTTAACCCCTTTGCCCCCTTTAATTGCCCTTTACAATTCCCTGAGTTAAATGTATTTGCCTGGAGGGGCGACCGGGCTGACCGGGCGATCTCCGAAGCGCATTTATGGACCAGAAGATCGACAGACAACAGGCATTTGTTACGGCCGAAATGAGGAGGCGGCGGCGCGAACGGATCATCATCGTTGCCACCATTATCGGCATTGCCCTCCTGACGTTCATCGAGACCAGCCTTTTCAGCAAGGAGACCCTCGTTCCCGAATTCCGGGACGTAGTCATCTTCGGCCTCATCAACATCAACATCATCCTCGTCCTTCTTCTCATCTTTCTCATTGTCCGCAACATCGTCAAGCTCGTTTACGAGAGGCGGCGGGGGATCCTGGGGTCGAAGCTCCGGACCAAGCTGGTCGCGGCCTTCGTGACGCTCAGCCTGGTCCCGACCTTTATCCTGTTCCTGGTTGCCACAAACTTCTTGTCATACAGTATCGATAACTGGTTCAACATCCGCGTCGGCGGGGCCCTGAATTTATCCCTCGAGGTTGCTCAAAACTACTACCAGCAGACGGCGGAGAACGTGAAATACTATGCCGACCAGCTGAGCGCCGACATCACAAAGAACCGCCTCTTCGAAAAGGATCGCCTGGAGTACTTGCGCTCCCTCATCGAGCAGCGACAACGGATCTTCAAGCTGGGGCTGATCGAGGTCTACTTCAGCGATGAGAGGGAAAATCTCGTCTTCAAGGACCCGGGCAACCCCGATATCCCCGAGCTGGGCCTCACTCCCAAGCTCCGCGATGACATCCGCGCGGGCAAGCATTTTACGACGATGCAGTCCGTGGGCCTGGGCGATTTCATCCGGGGGGTGGCGCCTGTCTTCGCGACCCCCGGCTCCACGGTCGTCATCGGGGCCGTCGTGGTCAACTGTTACGTGCCCAAGGGGCTTGTCGACAAGATGACGACCATCTCCAGGATCAATGAGGAGTACAAGCAGTTCAAGCTTCTCAAGAACCCCATCAAGACAAGCTACATCGTAATCCTCTTCGTGGTGACACTGCTCATCATCTTTTCGGCCACCTGGTTCGGGTTTTACCTGGCCAAGGGGATCACGGAACCCGTCCAGGACCTCGCCGAGGCGACCCACGCCATCGCCCAGGGCAACCTGGACTACAAGATCAACGTGGTGGCAGACGACGAGATCGGCGTCCTGGTGAACTCCTTCAACCGGATGACAGGCGATCTGAAGGTGAGCAAGAACAGCCTCGAGCAGGCCAACATCAGCCTCGATGAGCGGCGCAAATACATGGAAACGGTTCTCCGCAACGTCTCTGCGGGGGTCGTGGCCGTCGACCGCGACGGGATACTCACAACGGTCAACCGGGCCGCCGAAAAGCTTCTCGATATCCGGGCGGAAAAAGTCCTGCACCATCCCTACGAGGAAGTGCTGCAGCCCGAGCACATGGCGCTGGTCAGCGAGATCCTCACGGAGATCACGGGCGAGGAGTCGGGATTCCTGGAGAAGCAGATCCAGATCACCCTCAAGGACCGGGCCCTCACTCTTGTCGTAACCACGACGGTGCTGCTCGACGACGAGAACAACTACATGGGCATGGTCATTGTCTTCGAGGACATCACCCAGCTCCAGCGGGCCGAGCGCATCGCGGCCTGGCGCGAGGTGGCCCGCCGGATCGCCCACGAGATCAAAAACCCGCTGACGCCCATCCAGCTCTCCGCGCAGAGGCTGCAGAGAAAATTCGGCGACAAGATCGCCGAAGACGGCCCCGTTTTCATGGAGTGCACCAGTACGATCATCAACCAGGTCGATGTCCTCAAGAACCTCGTCAACGAGTTTTCCCGCTACGCCCGAATGCCCGTGGCCAACCTCACGCCCAACGATCTCAACGAGGTCGTCCGGGATGCCGTCGTGCTCTACCAGGATGCCCACAAGGAGATCGCCTTCGATTATCAGCCCGACCCGCAGCTGCCCTCCCTGAAGCTGGACGCCGAGCAGATCAAGCGGGTCATGGTCAACCTCCTGGACAATGCCGTGACGGCCGTGAGCCGTGGAGCAGGGAAGATCGAGGTGAAGACGATCTTCGAGCGGGTCCACCGGCGGGTCCGCGTCGAGGTCCGCGACAACGGGATCGGGGTGTCCCGCACAGACAAGGCGAAAATGTTCGAGCCCTACTATTCGACAAAAAAATCCGGCTCCGGTCTGGGTCTTGCGATCGTGAGCTCCATCATCAGTGAGCACAGGGGCTCCGTGACGGTGGCCGACAATGCCCCCGTCGGGACCGTTGTGGCCTTCGAGCTGCCCATCGAGCAGATCGAGGAGCATCCCAGCACAGCAGCAAGAGCGGAGAGCTGATTCATGGTCTATCTGGTTACCGGAGGCGGAGGGTTCATCGGCTCGAATCTTGCCGAAGCCCTGGCCGCAAGAGGGGAAACGGTTCGCGTCCTCGACAATTTCTCGGCGGGCAAGCGAGAGAATCTACGCTTCCCCGGGTCTGATAAGGTCGAGGTGATCGAGGGAGACATCCGGGATTTCGATACGTGCCGGGCGGTCATGAAGGGGGTGGGAGTTGTTTTTCACGAAGCGGCTCTGGGCTCCGTCCCGAGGTCCATCGAAGACCCCCTGACCACAAACGAGGTCAATGCCACGGGAACGCTGAACATGCTCGTGGCATCCCGCGAGGCCCGTGTGCAGCGATTCGTCTTTGCGAGTTCCTCTTCGGTTTACGGGGACAAGGCCGGCTCGGGAGGGGAAGAGTTCACGGCAAAAAACGAGACCATGAAAACGGAGCCCCTTTCCCCTTACGGGGTCAGCAAGCTCACCGCTGAAGAGTTCTGCCGCATCTTCTACCCCCTGTATGGACTGGAGACGGTGGCGCTGAGGTATTTCAACGTCTTCGGACCCAGGCAGAGCCATCTCTCGGATTATGCCGCCGTCATTCCGCGATTCATCATGGCCCTGCTCGGGGGCAGCCGGCCCGTTGTTTACGGCGACGGCGGGCAGTCGAGGGACTTCACCTTTGTCCGCGACGTGGTGGATGCAAACCTGCTTGCCGCAGCGGTCCCGGGGATCGGGGGCGAGGTGCTCAACGTGGCCTGCAGCCGCCGTTACAGCCTGCTGGATCTCCTGGGGGAATTGAAGGCGATCACAGGGAGCGCAATCGAGCCCCGATTTGAAGAGGCGCGGCAGGGCGACATCCGCCACTCCATGGCCGACATCGGCCGGGCGAGGCAGCGGATGAACTTCGAGCCGGCATGGTCGTTCAGGAAGGGGCTGGAGATAACCGTCGACTGGTACCGCAAGAATTTGGGGGCATAGGGTATCGGGTATAGGGTACAGGGAAGAAATGGAAAGGCCCTCGCGAATCCCGCGAGGGCCCTTGTGTTTCCAGTTACCATTTCCCAATCACCAGTTACTCTTTCTTGGACTCCAGACTGTGCGTCTTGATCTTGCGGTGGAGGTTGCTGCGCTCCAGGCCGATGGAGTCGGCCGTCTTGGAGATATTGCCCTCGTTTTCCTGGAGCTTCTTCAGGATGTACTTCTTTTCGAATTCCATCTTTGCCTTCCGGTAGGAATTGTGGGTGAAGATGGTGTCCATGGCCCCCTCGGGTTGCTCCTCCTTCGAAAGGGACGGGATGTCGTCGGCCGTGATCGTGTCGCCCTGCGTCATGATGACGAGGCGCTCCATGATATTCTTGAGCTCCCGCACGTTCCCGGGCCAGTTATGATCCATCAGGACGTCGATGGCCTCCCCGGAGATGTCCTTCGGCTCGACCCCCTCTTTGAGACAGAAGTCATTCACGAACTGGCCGGCCAGGATCGGGATGTCTTCCTTGCGGTCCCTCAGCGGTGCGATGATGAGCGGGATGACATTGAGGCGGTAGTAGAGATCCTGACGGAAGCGATCCGCCTCCATTTCCTTTTCGAGATCCTTGTTCGTTGCGGCCAGCACCCGCACGTCCGTGTCGATGTACTTGTTGCCGCCCACCCGTTCGTACCTCTTTTCCTGGAGGATTCTCAGGATTTTGGCCTGGGCCTTGAGGCTCATGTCGGCCACCTCATCGAGGAAGAGGGTCCCCTCGTGGGCAAGCTCGAACTTGCCCCGCTTCTTGGCCGTGGCGCCCGTGAAGGATCCCTTCTCGTGGCCGAACAGCTCGCTCTCGATGAGTTCCTCCGGGATGGCCGCGCAGTTCACCTCGACGAAGGGCTTCTTCGCCCGCTTGCTCAGGTAGTGGATCGAGCGGGCCACGAGTTCCTTTCCCGTGCCGTTTTCTCCCATGATGAGGATCCAGGCGTTCGTCGGGGCGACGATCCGGATCATCTCCTTCAGATCGACGATGGACTTGCTCTGGCCGATGAGCTCGAAGGCCGAGGTGACCTTCTGCTTGAGAAACTTGTTTTCTTCCTCGAGGCGGGCCAGGTCGAGGGCGTGGTTGACGAGCAGCACCACCTTTTCCAGGGAGATGGGCTTCTCGATGAAATCGAAGGCGCCAAGCTTGGTCGCTTTCACGGCGGTCTCGATGGTGCCATGCCCTGACATCATGATGACCTGGACCTGCGGGGTGTCGGTCTTGATGATCTTGAGGGCTTCGAGCCCGTCCATTCCGGGAAGCCAGATGTCCAGAAGTGCCAGGTCGGGCGGGTCTTCTTCGATGGCCTTGAGGGCCTCCTCGCCGCTTCCGACGGTCCGGACCTCATAGCCCTCGTCTGTCAGGATCCCCTGCAGGGACTGGCAGATGCTCTCTTCGTCGTCGACAACCAGGATCGTTTTATACATGGTCTCTTTTCCGGGGGTGGCCGGCTCACAGGTTCCGGATGCGTCATCCGGGTACCCCTTAGCCATGCATCTCCCGTTCCCGTTTCCTATTTTTTCAGCAGATTGTCGGCCACCCGGTCGTGGATCACCTTGGAGGCCGCCTCGTTGCCCATCAGTCCCACGCGGATGCCCAGTGAGGTCAGGTCCTTGTCCTTGTACTTCAGCTTGAACGTAACCTTTTCATCGTTGATCACGGCCACGATCGTTCCCCCGTCCGTTTGCTTATCCGGCTCCACGTCGCGGCCCTTCATGTCGGCGATGGTCTTTTCGACGCCGGACCAGACGCCATCGACGGAGAAATAATAATCCGTCCGCATCTCCCCTTCCACGTAATAATAGGTTCCCGTGCCTCCCGCGACGGCAGCCCCTGTGACGACCAGGAAGGGACAC
This sequence comes from uncultured delta proteobacterium, assembly GCA_963705165.1. Taxonomy (GTDB): domain Bacteria; phylum Desulfobacterota; class Syntrophia; order Syntrophales; family UBA2192; genus UBA2192. Next base: position 17,677 of record CAVPJD010000022.1, read on the forward strand.
CCGTAGAGGGAAAAACAGCACGCCAGCACGATTAACGCAACCGCTGCCCGCTTTTTGCAGATCATACGCATCACTCCCCTTTGCCTTGGTTCTCGTTGTTTGTTTCATCCGCGGGTTTTTGCGGCTTTCCCTCCTCGGCGAAGGATTTCAACCCCTCCGCCAGGGTTAGCAGCTTCTTGTCCACGCAGTAGCTCACCGTGTTTTCGGGGTAATTTCCCTTCTCATCGGCCACTCCTGCAGGCACGCCCGTGAGCAGTTCGATGCCCTCATCGATCGTCTTCACCGGCCAGATGTGGAACTTCCCCTCGGCCACGGCCTTCACGACGTCCTTTCTCAGGATGAGCTCCGGGACATTCAGCTGCGGGATCATGACCCCCTGCCCGCCCGTCAGACCACGCGCCCTGCAGACGTCGAAAAAGCCTTCGATCTTCTGGTTCGCGCCCCCGATGGGCTGGATTTCGCCTTTTTGATTGACGGATCCCGTCACGGCGATGTCCTGTCTCAGGGGCAGCTCCGAGAGGCTCGACAGGATCGCGTAAATCTCTGTCGAGGAGGCGCTGTCCCCGTCCACCCCGCCGTAGGACTGCTCGAAAGCAATGCTGGCGCTCATGGTCAGCGGCTTTTTCTGGGCGTACTTGCCGCGGAAATAACCCTCCAGGATGAGGACGCCCTTGTCATGGGTCCTGCCGGAGAGCTTGGCCTCCCGCTCGATGTTGATGACCCCGGTGCGTCCCATGGAGGTCTTGGCCGTGATCCGCGAGGGCTTCCCGAAGGCATATTCCCCCATGTCATAGACGGAGAGACCGTTGACCTGCCCGACGACCTTGTCGTCCGTGTCGATCATGATCGTGCCGTCGTCGATGAGTTCCTGGATCTTCTCCTCGATCTGGCTGACGCGGTTGATCTTTTCCTCGTAGGCCTTATCCACATGCCGGTCCGTGACGAGATCGCTTCCGTCCTTTTTCGCCCAGTAGTGGGCCTCGCGGATGAGGTCGGCGATCTCGCTGAACCGCGTCGAGAGCTTCTTCTGCCTGCCCGACAGGCGCACGCCGTACTCGACGACGGTACAGACGGCCTTCTTGTCGAAATCGAGAAGCTTCTCTTCGTCAACGATCCGCTTGATGAGGCAGACGTATTCCCGGATGTTCTCGTCGGAGTTGGCCATCTCCGTGTCGAACTGGGCCTTCGTCTTGAAGATCTCCTTGAAGTCCCGCTCCATGTTGTACAGAAGATAATACAGGTAGTCGTCGCCGACGATAATCACCTTGATGTCCAGGGGGATCGGTTCGGGCTTGATCGCCGAGGGAAGGAAGCTGAATGGGTCGTAGGGCTGCATGTTGAGCTCGCGGCTCTTCAGTGCCCGCTTGAGAAACGTCCAGACCCCGGGCTCGATGAGGGCCTCGAGGGCGTCGAAGACGATGTAGCCGCCGTTTGCCCTCAGCAGCGACCCGGCCCTGATGTGGGTGAAATCCGTCCGCCAGAGCCCCGAGCGGTCCACCTCGCGCTCGATGGTGCCGAAGAGGTTCTTGAAGGTCGGGGCTGTCTCGATGACGATGGGTGTCTTTTCGGTTTCCGCGTTGTCCACGAGGACGTTCACCTTGAACTCGATGAAGCGCCTCACGGGCGCCTGGGGCACGGGGAACGGCATGGCCTGTTGCTGCTGTTGCTGATCCTCCTCCTTTTCCTGGAAGATTTTCAGATTGGACAGGATGTGCTCCTGGACCTCGTTGAGGTAGCTGCTGACCTTCTCGTTGGAGTCCACGTAGCGCAGTCGCAGATCCGAGATCTGCTCCGTCACGGCGGGCGAGCCGTACTTGTGCTCGAGGATTGCGATCTGCTGCCGGATCTCGCGCTCGATATCACGCGTCTCCCGCATGACCGAATCGAGCTCGATGCGCAGGTCGACGATTTTCGTCCGGATGGTCGCGAGGTCCTCCTTGCTGAACTTGTCTTCCTCGGCCATGGCCTCGAGCTGCTCGAAGGGAACAGGGCGCCCTTCCACGACCGGAGCGATGTCCTGCCGGGTGAAGGGTCCCATCTGGAATTGCACGAGCTGGAAATTCTCCTTCAGCAGGCGATCGTTGAACTCCCGGATGATCTCCTTCTGCTTTTGCCGATAGGTGTTGATGACTTTCTCGGACTCCTTTTTGAACTCGTCGCTCTCGAGGATGAACGGGATTTCTTTCCGGAGATGGGCGACGAGATCGTCCATCTCTTTCTGGAATTTCCTGCCGCTGCCTGCCGGGAACATGATGGCCCGCGGCGTGTCGGGGTCCTTGAAATTGTGAACGTAGCAGATGTCGTCGGGGATGAGTTTCTTGAGGTCGAGCTGGTTGAGCATGTTCTTGATCGTCGTCGTCTTGCCCGTGCCCGTCATCCCGGAGACGTAGATGTTGTAACCCGGGCTTTCGATCTCGAGCCCCAGCGTGATGGCCTTGACGGCCCGGCTCTGCCCGATGATACTGTCGGTTTTTTCGCACTCCTTTGTCGTGTCAAACCCCAGAAGGTCGGGGTTGCAGGTCCATCGGAGCAGCTGGACAGGTACTTCCTTGGATCGCGTCATCTCTGCCATGATCGTCCCCTTTTTTCTGCAGTGCAGTTGGGTTCGTTGGAAATATAATCAATGCGGGCGGAATTGTCCATCCTTTCTTGGCGCACCTGCCCGAGGACCCTTTCGCGTTGCGGTCTTCCGGGGATTGAACCCCCCGGCTCCGACAAGGGCCTTCGAAAAATGGAGGGTCGGTTCAGGATGTGGGTTCACCAGTCAGCCGGGCGAACTCTCTCAAAAGCTCCTCCTGCTTCCTGGTGAGATTGGTGGGAATTTTGACAAGGACCTGGACGACCTGGTCCCCGCGGCCGATGCCCTTGAGGTGAGCGACACCCTTTCCCTTCATGCGAAAGATTTTGCCGCTCTGTGTCCCCTTGGGGATTTTGACGGATTCCTTGCTGTCGATGGTCGGCACTTCGATCGTGGCCCCCAGGGCGGCCTGGGTGACGGAGATCGGGATCTGGCAAAGGACGTCATAGCCTTCGCGCTCGAAGAACTCGTGAGCCTCCACGTGAATGAAGACATAGAGATCCCCGCTGGGGCCTCCGAAGTCGCCTTCCTCGCCCTCGCCGCGCAGCCGCAGGCGGGAGCCCGTCTCGACGCCGGCGGGGATCCTGAGGCTTACGGTTTTCCTCGTCTTGGCCTTCCCGGTCCCGTAACAGGCCTTGCAGGGGTTCTTGATCACGCGTCCGGCGCCCCGGCAATGCGGGCAGGTGGTGCTGATGGTGAAGAAACCGCTCGACTGGGTCACGGTGCCGCGCCCGGCGCAGCGGGAACAAGTTTCCGGGTGAGTCCCTGCTGCCGCTCCTGCTCCATTGCATTCCTTGCAGCGCTCCAGTTTTTCCATCTCGATCTGCGTGGAGGTTCCCTTCACGGCGTCCATGAAGGAAATCTGGAGGTCGTAGCGCAGGTCAGCCCCCTGGCGGACCGCGGAGCGCGTGCGCGTCCTGGCGCCGGTAAACCCGAAGACGTCTTCAAAGATGTCGCTGAAGTTGGTGAAGATGTCGTCGAAGCCCGAGAAACCGCGGAAGCCGGTGCCGTTGATCCCTTCGTGCCCGTATCGGTCGTAGATCTTCCGCTTCTCGGGGTCGTGAAGCACCTCGTAGGCCTCGGCTGCCTCCTTGAACTGCTCTTCGGCCTTTTTGTCCCCCGGGTTGCGATCCGGGTGGCACTGCATGGCGAGCTTCCGGTAGTTCTTCTTGATTTCTTCGACAGATGCGCTGCGTTCAACGCTCAGGATCTCGTAGTAATCCCGTCTTTCCATGTGAGCCCCGTGTTTTCCTTTCCTCTCGAAAACGATTGCAGCGCAAACCCCTCAGCTGGCGGCGGGGTTTGCGAGCATAATGACAGAAAAACATTCCTTGGGTTTCTGAATGCCCGTCACGGGATGCAGCAGTCAATCGGGATGTGCCCGTTGTCTCGGTCCGCGCCTCGATCCCTCCAGAAGCGAATGGAGCTTGCGTTTCGCTCGCTTTCTGATCTCCTGGGCTTTTCAGGGTGATCGGTGGCTGCCCTCCGGGCGCACCTCTCCCCTGAAGTGCCGATAACTTAATGACCCCCTCGGGGCCTGTCAAGGCAGGACCCGTGTTTTTTTGAGGCTCAGGGTTTTCGGGTGAACCGGTGGAGGGCTTCCTCGTATTTCTGGCGGGTTTTCTCAATGATATCGGCAGGTAACCCCGGCGCCGGGGGCTTCTGGTCCCACTTCAGCGAAAGCAGGTAGTCGCGGAGGAACTGCTTGTCGTAGCTCTTCTGCCCGCGCCCTTCGGCGTAATCGTCCCGGGGCCAGAACCGCGAGGAGTCCGGCGTGAGCACCTCGTCGATCAGGATGAGCTCGCCGCCCATCATGCCGAATTCCATCTTCGTATCGGCGATGATGATCCCCACGGAGTTGGCGATGGCATCGGCACGCTTGTAAATGGCGAGGCTCACTTCGATGATCCGCTCCGTCAGCTCCTTCCCGATGATGCGGGCCATCTCCTCTTGCGAGATGGGCATGTCGTGCTCGCCCTCGGGGGCCTTCGTGGAGGGGGTGAAGATGGGCTCGGGCAGCTTGGAAGACTCCTTCAACCCTGCGGGAAGGCGGATTCCCGAGACGGGTTTTCCGCTTGTGTAGTCCTTCCAGGCCGAGCCGCTGATGTAGCCGCGGACGATGCACTCCACGGGCAGGGGGTTGGCCTTTTTCACGAGCATGCTCCGGCCCTTCAGGATATCCCGATGGGGTTTGCATTCCGCGGGGAACTTCTCCACGTCCGTCGTGACGAGGTGATTGCCGATGATGTCGGTCATCTGCCTGAACCAGAACTCGGAGAGCGTCGTCAGGACTTCGCCTTTTCCGGGGATGGGGTTCGGCATGATGACGTCGAAGGCCGAGATCCGGTCCGTCGCCACGATGAGCAGAAACTCCCCCAGGTCGTAGAGATCGCGGACCTTGCCGCGGTTGACGAGCTTCAGGCCTTTGAGATCTGTCTGGTAGAGGGCCGGCTGGGTCATGGTCTGCTCCTTGCTCAGCGGACGTAGAGGTTGTTGCGCTTTTCGTTTTTGATGGTCGATGTGGGCATCCTGCCGTAGTTGTGGCCGGGCAGGACGACGGTCTCGTCGGGCAGCGTGTAAAGCTTCTCCTTGATGGCCTTCGCCATGATGTTCCAGGACCCCCCGGGCAGGTCCGTCCGCCCGACGGCCTCGACAAACAGCGTGTCCCCCGTGAACACGTAGCCGTCGGTGTAGAGCGCAATCCCGCCGGGTGTGTGACCGGGCGTGTGGAGGACCTTCAGCGTTACCTTGCCGACCTGGATCGAGTCTCCTTCCCGGACCAGGAGGTCCGCAGCAGGCGAGGCCTGAGCCCTGAACATGCTCAGGATCATGGCGGGCGTGGAGGTGAGCATGTCGGCATCGGCTTCGTGGATGATGATTTTCGCCCCGGTCTTTTTCTTCACGGCGGCGTTGCCCGAGATGTGGTCCACGTGGCCGTGGGTGTTCACGATGTAGCGGATCGTGAGGTTGTTCTTCTGTGCCTCGGCGACGATTCGTTCCGTCTCCGCCGCGGGGTCGATCACGAGGGCGTCCCCCGTTTCCTCGTCACCTACGATGTAGGCGAAGATGGCCATGTGGCCGACTTGCAGTTGCTTCAAAAACATGGTGTTCTCCTGTCGGACAACTCGAAAGGCTCCGGTATGAGGTTGTTTGATATCCCTCTTGCCGGAGCCTGTGAAAAAAGTAATACCATTATCGGCACGTCCAAGTCAACAGGCACGTGCAGGATCGAGGATCGAGCCCTTCGACAGGCTCAGGATGACAGCGCGAGGTTCGAGGATTGATTTCTTTCCTCGGTCCTCGTTCCTCGGACCTCGAACCTTCAGTCTTTCTATCGGCGGCGCAGCAGGGCCCCGAAGAAGCCGTCCGTGCCGTGGCGATGGGGGAAGGTCCGCAGGAATCCCTTCGGGTCCAGGGCTTCTGCCGGGAAATCGGCTGCCGGGCGGGCTGGGGCGAAGTCGGGATGCCCCTCGAGAAAGTCCTCGACGACACCGTCGTTCTCCTCCGGCATGACGGAGCAGGTGCTGTAGAGCAGAGCCCCCCCTCTTTTCACGCAGGCCGCGGCATTTCCCAGGATGCGTTTCTGCAGGGGCGGGAACTCCCCGAGTTTCTGCGCGCTGAGATGCCAGCGGATCTCGGGGTTTCTCCTCAGGGTGCCAAGACCCGAGCAGGGCGCATCGACGAGAACCCGGTCGAAAGGGCCCAGGGCGGCCATGCCCGCAGCGTCCGTCGCGTCGACGGCTGCCGTTCTCACATCAAGCCCCATTCGCCGCGACGTTGCCTCCAGGGACTTGAGCTTGCTTTCCTGGATATCGGCGGCAACGAGCTCCCCCGTGTTTTCCATCAGGGCCGCCAGGTGGGTTGTCTTGCCGCCGGAACCCGCGCAGAGATCCAGGACCCGCTCGCCCCTTGCCGGCGCCAGGAGCCGGGAGATAAGCTGCGAGGCTTCGTCCTGTATGTAGAGAAGGCCGCCGGCAATCTCCGGCATCTCCCGCAGCGATGCGGGAGGCTTTGCCAGGATGATCCCCTCCGGGGAATAACCCGTCGGCCTCACGTCATAGCCGGCGCGGGCGAGCCTCTCCAGCATATCCTGCCGGGTTGCCTTGAGACGGTTCACTCGGAGGGTGAGGGAAGGGATCTCGTTGTCCGCTTTGCAAAATGCAAGCGTCTGCTCGATGCCGAAGCAGCCGATCCAGCGCTCGACAAGCCAGCGGGGGTGCGAGTGAACGACGGTGATGTGGCCCGCGGGATCCGCCTCGAGCCCGGGGAACGTCATGTCTTTCAATCCCCGTAGGGCGTTTCGCAGGATAGCGTTGACGAGCTTTTCCCGTCCCGGGAAAATCCGCCTTGTCGTGTCCACGGCTTCATCGACGGCGGCATAGACGGGGATTTTCTCCGCGAAGCGTGCCTGGAAGAGGGCGACGCGGAGGATGTTCCGGAGGCCTGACTGCAGCGCATCGGGTTTCCCCCTGTAGAAGCGGTCGATCAGGAAGTCGAGGAAACCCCGCATGCGCAGCGCGCCGTAGACGAGGTACGTCAGCAGCCTGCGGTCGGCATCGCTGACGGGGCGGCCTGACGAGAGGACGGCGTCCAGCAGCGGCTCGGCGAAGGCCTGCTCCCCGTCAACACGGTCCAGGATCTGTACGGCCAGGGCCCGGGGATTATCTTTCGGGGAGGGAGGAAGCTTCAAGCGAAACTCCTGTCGTCGGCCGGAGGGGCAATCTTCCGGGATTTAGAAGCTGCGAGGGTAAGAGGGTGAGAAGGTTGGAGAAGCCGCCGGCAGAAGTCATGCTCTCGGCCATTCCGACCTTCTTACCTTCAAACCTTCTTCCCTTCTTCCATGCCCAGCCTGCTGCCCGGCGTGAACCGGAAGCCCCGGAGAAAGTCGATGATGGGCAGGCGCTTCTTGCTCTCGAGCTGGACGTCTTTCAGGTACACATAGCCGCCGCCTGCGGCGATCTTGAGGCCCTTCGGCGCCGGCCCGACGATCGTCCCGGGTGTTTCGCAGCATATGGGGGCCTCCTCGGCCTCGGCCGAATAGACCTTGAGGACCTTCCCGTCGAGCAGTGTATGCGCTCCGGGCACCGAGGAGAGGCCGGCCACGAAATTGGCGATATCCCGCGCGGGGCTCTCCCAGCGGATCAGTCCGCCTTCCTTCTTGAGGCGCGGCGCAAGCGTGGCAAGCGCATGGTCCTGGGGAATTCGGTGAACGTCTCCGCATGCCAGACCCTCCAGCGTCCTCAGAAGGCACTGCGCCCCCAGGACGGCGAGCCGGTCGTGGAGGTGATCGTAAGTTTCGCCCGGCTCGATGGCCGTTTCCTCCTGCAACAGGATGTCTCCCGAGTCGACGCCTTCGTCCATCTTCATGATGGAAATGCCAGTCCTTTTCTCACCCCGGATGAGCGCCCAGTTCATGGGAGCGGCCCCCCTGTACTTTGGCAGCAGCGAGGGGTGGACATTGACGCAACCCATGGGAGGTCCGTCGATGATCTCCTTCGGCAGGATCTGGCCGAAGGCGACAAGGACCACCATGTCGGGGGCAAGCCCTCGGAAGATTTCGAGGTACTCGGGGGCCCGTACCTTTTCGGGCTGATGGACGTTCAGCCCGTGCCGCACGGCCGCCTCCTTCACCGGCGAGGCGATGAGGCGCTGCCCTCGCCCCTTGGGCCGGTCGGGCTGCGTGACGACGCCGATAACGGGCCAGGCCTTCGCGACAAGGAGTTCCAGGGACGGAACGGCGAATTCGGGAGTTCCCATGAAAAGGATGCGGGGCTTGGGGTGAGTCATTGTAACCCTCGAGATTAAAGTTCAAGGCTCGACTTGATACATAGGCATTGAAGCGTGTAGCGTGTAGCGTGGCGAAGACAACCCCCGACTTTTTCCTGAAGCCCGAAGCCCGCTGCCGCTTCCCGGCAGCTTATCACATGAAATTCATGGGGTCCACATCGACGCGGATTTCGCAGCCCGCAATGTCGGCTCCCTCGATGAGTTGCCGGATAAAGGCGTGGAGCGCGCGCACCTGCTTTCCCCTCACGAGCAACTGCCGCCGGTAACGGCCCCTCACTTTGCCCAGGGGCGCCTCCATCGGGCCGATGACGGTCAGGCGGCCCTTGTAATTGCTTCCATCGACAAGCCGGCGGGCCTGCTGTCCCAGCCTGGAGGCCCCTTTTTCCGCCAGCTCTTTTCCTGTCCCCGAGACGGTGATGTTGATCATCCGCGAAAAAGGCGGGTATCCCAGGTCCCTGCGCAGGGCGATTTCATCCTCGTAGAAGCCGGCGAAGTCGTGGGTGCGGGTGCGCTGGATGGCATAGTGGCCGGGGTTGAGCGTCTGGATGACGACCGCGCCGGGGGACTCGCCCCTGCCGCCTCGGCCGGCTACCTGGGTGAGCAGCTGGAAGGTCCGTTCGGCGGCCCTGAAGTCCGGCATGTTGAGCGTCGTGTCGGCGGAGATGACGCCCACGAGGGTCACGTCGGGGAAATCATGTCCCTTGGTGATCATCTGGGTGCCGACGAGGATGTCGATCTCGCCGCCGCCGAGGGCTTGAAGGATGCGCTCGTGGCTGCCGCGCGCCGATGTGGTGTCGCTGTCCATCCGGGCGACCCGCGCCTGCGGGAAGAGGTCCTCGATTTCCGCCGTGAGCCGCTCCGTTCCAAGACCGTAGCTCAGGATGCGGCTACCGCCGCACTCCGGGCACACCGGCGGGGCCTTGATGAAAAAATCGCAGTAGTGGCATCGCAGCGCCCCTTCGCTCAGGTGATGCGTGAGCGAAACGGCGCAGTTGAGGCAGCGAAAGATGTGGGCGCAGTCGCCGCAGTAGTGGTAGGTGTTGAACCCCCGCCGGTTCAGAAAAAGAAGGGACTGTTTTTTTGCTTCCAGCGTGCGGCCGATCTGCTCGACGAGCAGGCGCGACAGGGAGCGGATCCTGCCGTTGGGGTCCCGTTCGTTTTTCATGTCCACGATCTCCACGCTCGGCAACTCCCGCTGTTCGACGCGCCGGGTCAGTGCGAGGTAGACGTATTCCTTTTCCCTCGTGTTGTGGAAGCTCTGCAGGCCCGGTGTTGCCGAGCCCAGAACGACGGCAGCCCCCTGCTGCTTGGCGCGCACCACCGCCAGGTCTCTGGCGTTGTAGGGCATGCGCTCGTCCTGCTTGTAGGAGGCGTCGTGCTCCTCGTCGACGATGATGAGCCTCAGGTTATCTAGGGGCGCAAAGATGGCCGAACGGGCGCCTACAATGATCTTCGCTTCGCCCCGTTCGATTTTACGCCACTGATCGTAGCGCACCGCCGGGCCGATCCCGCTGTGCAGCACGGCGATCTGCCCTGCGGGGAAGCGGCTTTCCAGCCGGCCGATGAGCTGGGGCGTGAGGGCGATCTCCGGGACGAGATAGATGGCGCGCCCCCCCTGGCGGAGAGCTTCGGTGATGGCGTGGATGTAGACCTCCGTCTTTCCGCTTCCGGTGACTCCGTGCAGCAGCAGCGGCGAAAAGGCACCCGAAGATATGCCGTTCAGAATGGTCCCGAGGGCGGCTTGCTGCTCGGCATTGAGCGTCAAGGGGGTGTATGGCCGGCCGATTTCCCCGGGGCTCTCGGGGCTTCTCAGGGTTTCTTCCTCGCCGAGGGTTACGAGACCTTTTCTCTCCAGGGATCTCAGGGCAGGCAGGGGGTCATGAACCTCCCCCATCTCGGCAACGCGGGCCCTGCCTCCTCTTGCCTCGAGGGCCATGAGGGTCAGCCTCTGACGATCCGTGAGCTTTACCGACTTCGCCGGGGCTTCCAGGAGGGTTGCGATCTTTTGCGTCTTGCCCTTCACGGAGGGTTTCCTCATCCGCTCCTCCAGGGAGAGGATTCCCCGTTTCTCGAGTTTCCGGAGCTCGGCCAGGAGGGTCTTCTTTCCCATCTCCTTCTCGAGGCTGCGCAGGGACATCCCCGATGAACGGCGACCCAGTGAGTCGACGATACCCCTCTGCAGGGGAGTGAGATCCAACGCGTCGCCGCATTTTACGGCCCACAGCAGGCTTTCGATGTCGATACCCCCCGGAAGGATCTCTCCCAGGGCCCTGCCGAGGGGCGTGAAGTAGTAGTCCGCGGCCCAGCGGTAGAAACGCAGATCCTCCTCGTGGAATAGAGGCTCCCGGTCCAGCACCCGTATGATCTCCCGCGTGTCCTGCCGGTCGGTGGAGCGCCGGATGCCGATGATAGTGCCTGTAAGCGAGCGTTTCCCGAACGGGACCAGGACGCGCTTGCCCAGGGCGGCCTCCGCGCGCGACTCGGCCGGGACGGAGTAGGTGAAGGTCCGGATGGAGGGGATGTTGATGGCTACTTCGACGTACATGGCATCTCTTCGGAGCCGGATTCTTTTTCTTGTGCCGGGTGCGATGCCTCGAGTGCGATGCCCGCGAAGATCGGAAGATCGGAAGCTCGGAGGAGCGGCATGAAATCAGGGAATTTTCCGCTCTTCTGCTCTTCTTAACTTCCTGACTTCATGGCGTTGTCGGCGAGGCCGGTTCACCGGCTCTTCGATTCGCTCGAGAGCTCAGGATGGGCGCTTCCGGGATATCGGCAACTATACCGCGACCCCGAGGATTGGGCAAACGAATTCCATGCCTGGCAGGGTGGGGTTTGGGGAGACCGGGGTGGGGCGAAAACAAGACGGTGGACCGGGAGGGAATCTATTCCCCCCGCTGCTTCTCCATCTTTTCTTCCTTGGTCTTGCAGTCGATGCACTGCGTCGTGACGGGGCGGGCCTGGAGGCGTTTCTCCGAGATGGAGCCACCGCAGGAATCGCAGAGGCCGAAGGTGCCGTCGTCGATACGCTTGATGGCTTCCTGCATCTTGGCGATGAGCTTGCGCTCGCGGTCGCGGATCCGCAGCTCGAAATTGCGGTCCGACTCCAGCGACGCCCGGTCGTTGGGGTCGGGGAAGTTCTCCTGCTCGTCGGTCATCTCCGCGACGGTTCGCTCCGCGCCGTCCAAGAGCTCATTGATCCTGGTCAGAAGAAGTGTTCGGAAATAATCCTGTTTCTCGGGCTTCATCCTGCATTCCGTCCGAAAGATACGCTTGCTCGTTGAGAAGAGCCATCTTGTATAACGAACAATCGGCTCTTTGTAAAGAAATATTTAGCCCCTTTTCCCCGCCTCGTCGCCTGAACGGTAGACTTGGAGGACCTTGTCGATGATGTTCGTCGTCGAGGCCCCTTCAATCTCTGGCATGATGGCCACCCGTCCGCCCCATTTCCTGACGGTCTCGGCGCCCACGATGTCCTTTTCAGCCCAGTCCCCACCCTTGACGATGACATCGGGCCGGAGAAACTCGATGAGCTCAAGGGGGGTCAGCTCGTCGAAGACCGTCACGTAGTCCACGGAATCAAGCGCGGCCACCACCTCGGCCCGCTCGGCCTCGGGCACGATGGGGCGCATCGGCCCCTTGATGGAGCGCACGGAGCTGTCGCTGTTGAGGGCCAGGATCAGCGCATCGCCCAGTTTCCTTGCCTCGCGGAGGTACCGGGTGTGGCCGGCATGGAGGATGTCGAAGCAGCCGTTGGTGAATACGACTTTCTTGCCTTCCCGCTTCAACCGCTCGACCGTGGCCTTGAGTTCGTTCCTCGGGGTTATCTTGCTCATGAGGGCTCCTGGATCGCCCGGGCGAGGGTGAGGGCGCCCACGACTTCCGCGCCTGCCTTCAATAGGGTTCTCGCGCACTCGCCCAGGGTGCTTCCCGTTGTGTAGACGTCGTCGACGAGGAGGATGTTTCGCCCCCGGATCCGCTCCGGGTCCGTTATGCTGAACGCCTTTCTTATGTTAGCCCGTCGTTCTTCCTTTTTCAAGCCCGTCTGTGATCCCGTGTCGACGATGCGCCTGAGGGTGCGAAAGTTCATGGCCATGCCGTGGCGCCTGGAGAGCTCCCGCGCGAGGATGACCGCCTGGTTGAAGCCCCGTTGCCTCAGCCTCCGGGGATGCAGGGGAACGGGGAGGATCAGCGAATAGTCCTGGATGCGAAAGGCGGGGTAATCATGCTGCGCCATCAGTCGGCCCAGCCGCTCGCCGAGGGTGAGATTGCCGCCGTATTTGAAGGCGTGGATGGCATCGAGAAGGACCGACTCGTAAACACCAAGCGATCGGGCGGTGCCGATGTGCCCCTTCTTCAGGAGACAATCGCCGCAGATGTGATCGGGGCTCTCTTTGACAGGGTAGGGGATTCCGCATACCGGGCAAAGGGGTGCGGTGATAAACCGGATCCCGGCATAGCAGTCGGGGCAGAAGGGATGTTCCCTGCGCTCCGACAGGACCCCGCCGCAGGACAGGCACAGTGTCGGGAAGAGCAGTTCCGTGAGGGCCGTGAGCACCGCCGTCACATCACATCCCCTTGGGGAGCGACTTGACCTCGACGGTGTCTTCGGCCACTTCCATCTTCGGGGCATCGGACCACAGCCGCTCGATATCGTAGAACTCGCGCACCGGTTCGTAGAAAACGTGGATGATGATATCCGCGTAGTCCATGAGGACCCACCGACCGCCTTTCTCCCCCTCGATGCCCAGGGGAAGGGTGCCCGCCTTTTTCATGGACCCTTCGATGGAAGAGGCGATGCTCTGGACCTGCCGGTCCGACGTGCCGCTGCAGATGACGGTGTAATCGGCAAAGGAAGTGACGTTCTTGATGTTCAGAATTACGATGTTTATCGCCTTTTTCTCCAGGGCCGCGTTGACGGCAAGGAGAATCTTCTTCCGCGTGGTCAACTCCTTTTTAACCAATAAGCCTCCTCTTCTTCTGTCTGTGAGTATGTTGGGGCCGGCGCCTTTGCGACGGATCGGCATTTCCCTAACCTGCCGTTTTTGTAGCATTATCAATTTGTCCTGTCAATTTGAAATTGCCCGTTGCCTCGCCGCTGTCGATGTGGTAGCTTTCATCAATTGATATGCCGATCCGGATGATCACGATGCAGGACATCCTGAAACACCTTCAGGTTCATATCCCCTTCGATCAGCTTCTCCAGAAACATCTCGATAAAATCCTCAGGGAGCGGATCAACCCGGAGATCGCCTTTAACTGCGCCATCCTCGACGGGTTTAAGGAACCGGACTATGCCTCAGCCGCAACGATCCTCCGCGAGGCGGGGCATTCCATTACCTTTCACGCGCCTTTCATGGACCTGAGGCCGGGGGCCATCGACGCGAAGATCCGCCGGGTGAGCCTCGAGCGGTTCCGGCAGGTCTTCGATATCGCCACCTGCTTTCGCCCGCGGGCAATCGTCTTTCACCCCTCCTACGACGAGAAATATTACGTGTCCTCCGGGCGCAAGTGGCTGGAAAACAGCATCGACACCTGGTCGCAGCTCATTCCCCTGGCGGAGAAGCTCGACACCCGGATCGCCCTCGAAAACGTCTACGAGGCCGATCCCGTATATCTCGGGCTTCTTCTCGATGCGCTCCCGCCCGGGCGTGTCGGTTTCTGCTTCGATACAGGGCACTTCAATGCCTTTGCCCATCCGGTCTCGAGGCCTGGCTCGACAGGCTCGGTCACCGGCTCATCGAGATCCACCTCCACGACAACAAGGGCGCCCTCGACGAGCACCTGCCCGTGGGGGAGGGGAGCTTTCCCCTTCGTGAAGCTATTCTCCATCCTGGAGGAGAGGAAGCTCAACCCCATTCTGACCGTCGAGGCCCACTCGGAGCAGAATCTGGCAAAGACCCTGGCCAACATCAAGGCCCTGGGCATCCTCGAAGGGTTCGGCAGTCCCGCGGCGGCGGAGGGACGGCCGGCCCCACCGCAAAAGACGATGCCTGCCCCGGGGAGGTCGTGACATGCTTCGTTATGTGGCCAGGCGCTTCCTCTTCATGATCCCCCTCTTTTTCGGGATCACGATCATCTGTTTTTCCGTCATGCACCTCGCGCCGGGCTCGCCTACGGATCTCCAGACGGAGATGAACCCCCGCGTGACGGCCGAGATGAAGGAGCGCCTGCGGGCCATGTACGACCTCGACAAGCCGCTGCACGTCCAGTACGGCAAGTGGCTCGGACGCCTGCTCGTGCTCGATATGGGCGTATCCTTCTCGCCGGACGGCAGGCCCGTGTCGGCAAAGATCCTCGAGCGGCTTCCTATCACCGTCTTTCTGAACGTGCTCTCCATGGCCCTCATCTTTCTCATCGCCATCCCCATCGGGGTGCTCTCGGCGGTGCGGCAGGGGTCCACCTTCGACCGGGTCATGAGCGTGTTCGTCTTCATGGGGTTTGCCATCCCGACCTTCTGGCTTGCGCTTCTGCTCATGATCCTCTTCGGCATCCACCTGGACTGGCTCCCCATCTCGGGCATCCGGTCCCTGAACTATGAATATCTGCCTCCCGCGGAGGCCTTCTGGGATTTTCTGAAGCACCTGATCCTGCCGGTTTCGATTGCGGCCTTCGGGGGGCTTGCGGGGCTTTCGCGCTACATGCGCTCCAACATGCTGGAGGTCATCCGGCAGGACTACATCACGACGGCCCGGGCCAAGGGGCTCCCGGAGCGGACGGTCATCTACAAGCACGCCCTGCGCAATGCCATGCTTCCGGTCATCACGCTCCTGGGCCTTTCGGTCCCGGGGCTCATCGGCGGAAGCGTCATCTTCGAGACCATCTTCAGCATCCCCGGCATGGGGCAGCTCTTCTACATGGCCGTGATGGCGCGCGATTACCCCGTGGTGATGGGGATCCTTGTCATCGGCGCCGTGCTCACGCTCATCGGGAACCTGCTGGCCGATGTGTTCTATGCGCTGGCCGACCCGCGGATCCGGATCTCCTGAGGCGGGGGGGTGTGAAAAAAATGGGGAAAAAGCGGAACGTACGATGAAGACGGATTTCTGGTACCGGTTCTCAAAAAATCGACTCGCCGTGGCGGGGAGCGTCATCGTCGTTTTTCTTTTCGTCGTGTCGCTGCTGGCTCCCTGGCTTTCCCCCTTCGACCCCACGGCGATCGATCTCAAGAACATCCTGCAGCCGCCCTCGGCGAAACACTGGTTCGGAACGGACCAGCTCGGACGCGACGTGATGTCCCGGATGATCTGGGGGGCCCAGATCTCGCTCAAGGTGGGGTTCGTCTCCACGGGCATCGCCATTCTCATCGGGGCGATCCTCGGCTCCGTGGCGGGCTACTACGGGCGCGGGGTCGATGCCGTCATCATGCGCTTCGTCGACATCATGCTCTGCTTCCCCACGTTCTTCCTGATCCTGGCCGTCATCGCCTTCCTGGAGCCATCGATCTGGAACATCATGATCATTATCGGGGCCACAGGCTGGATGGGGATCACGCGCCTGGTGCGCGCCGATTTCATCTCGCTCAAGGAGCGCGATTTCGTGCAGGCCGCCCGCGTCATCGGGGCAAGCGATGCGCGGATCATCTTCATTCACGTCCTTCCCAACTGCATGGCCTCGGTGCTCGTGGCGGCAACCCTCGGGGTGGCCGGGGCGATCCTCACCGAGTCTGCCCTGAGCTTTCTCGGGATCGGCGTGCAGCCGCCCACCCCGAGCTGGGGGAACATCCTCACGGCGGGGAAGGACAACATCGACATCGCCTGGTGGCTTTCCCTGTACCCGGGGCTCGCCATCCTGGTGACGGTTCTGGGCTACAACATGTTAGGCGAAGGGATCCGGGATTCCCTCGATCCGAGGCTCCGGAGCTGAAAGAGGCAACAATTTGATCATTCCCGTCAAGCCGACGGGTTCAGCGCGAACTCACGAGGAGGATCGGAATGAAGAAACAGGAGGCATTCAACATGGATAGTATTGACAAGAGAATGATCGAGCTCAAGATGAAAAAGGGCGATATGACGGAAAAGTATCTCGCCAAGTACCTCTCGACGCTTCCCGACCTTGCCGGCCAGGCCGAGGAGATCCCCGCGGACCTGAACCGGAAGCGGCCGGCGAAAAGCTAGCGCGGATGGACAGGCTCATCGACTCGCATGCACACCTGGAGATGCCGCCCTTCGACCGCGACCGCGACCAGGTCATCGGCAGGGCGAAGGCGGCCGGCGTGGAGATCATCGTCACGGTGGGGACTACCGTTGAGGACTGCCGAAAGGCCCTCGAGATCACCCGCCGCTACCCCGGCGTCTACGCCGTCATCGGCGTCCATCCCCACGAGGTGAAGGACATCGACGGCGGCACCTACGCCTCGCTCAAGGAGATGGCGAAGCACGAGAAAGTGGTCGCCTACGGTGAGATCGGCCTCGATTTCTTCCGGAACCTCTCGCCCCGGGCTATACAGATCCAGCGCTTCGGGGAGCAGCTGGAGCTGGCCTCGGAGTTGAATCTTCCCGTCGTGATCCACGACCGCGACGCCCACCGGGAAACGATGAATCTCCTCAAGGGCTGGAAGGGGGGCCGGAGGGGCATCATCCACTGCTTCTCCGGCGACTACCCGATGGCCAGGCAGTGCATCGATCTGGGCTTCTACATCTCCATCCCCGGGACGGTGACCTTCGAGAAGAGCGAGAAGCTGCGCTCCATCGTGAGGGAGCTGCCCCTGGAGACGCTCCTCGTGGAAACGGACTGCCCCTACCTGACCCCGAACCCGTTTCGCGGCAAGCGCAACGAGCCCGCCTACGTGGTCCACACGGCCCGGAAGATCGCCGAGATCAAGGGAAAGCCTTTTGAAGAGGTGGCGGCCGTGACGACGGCGAATGCCAAGACACTGTTCGGCATCCCGTGAAAGAACGGGTACCATGCACATGAACTCGAACATAGAAGGTGAGTATCTAAAAGTGTGAGAAGTTGGACGAGCGGAGAGACCAAGGTTCCGACTTCTCCAGCACTCAAGCACTTCCGCCTTCTTTTTCCTTCTTTTGCCAGGTATCCCCGGATTCCCCGGATGCTGTTGAAGCAGAAGTTGCGCTCGCGGGCCTGGATGTCCTTCGGCAGCGATTGCCAGCCCGCCATGTCCGGGTCGTTGGCGATGAGTCGGCCAGGACGGATTCCTCGAAGGGATCGCTTCCCTGCCTTGAAGTGCCTCTCCACCGTGTCCACCCAGAAGTCGAGCTGCCTCCCGGCCCGTTCGAACAGGGCCGCCGCATCCTGCCTGCAGCCGTAGTGGCCGAGGCAGACAAGCGACACGTCCAAAGCGGCCGCTTTCGCGATGGACTCCCGGAAGGTCTCGTGCCGGAAGGGCGGCGGGGTCGCGGGGCGGGCTTAAACCCTTCGTCGAGAGGGACATAAACACCTGCGATCTCTCCGGCAAAGAGGATGTCCCCCACCCGGTACGAGACATGGTGCGGCGCGTGCCCGGGCGTCTCGATGACCTCGATGAACGCTCCCCCGAGATCGATCCTGTCACGGAAGGAGATGCCTGACTCGGGCACCGGCGCCATCTCGCCATAGGCCTCGGCGACTCTCCCCAGAACCTGATGGATTCCTCCCACAGCTTTTGCGGGGCCACCATATGCGGAATCCCCTTGGGGTGGCCGTTGATCCTTGCTCGGGGAAGTGCCTCAGAAGCTGGCCCGTTCCGCCGGCGTGATCTAGGTGAATGTGGGTGAGAAGGACGTGGTCGACTCGGTCGACACCGGCCTGTTTCAATCGCTCCACGAGGTACGGGATGGTGGACACCAGTCCCGGGTCTACGAGAAGCGTCGCCCCGTTGACCCTGTAGAGCCATGCGCTGATGAACTTCCGGAACCCCTCGAGGGCCTGATCGATGTCGATCAGGTAAAGGTTGTCGCGAGTCTTGCTGA
>CAVPJD010000023.1:0-37925 GCA_963705165.1 uncultured delta proteobacterium
AAAAGGTGCCGCGGAGCGGCAGTGAAAGAAGTGGGGGAAGTGACAGAAGTGAAGGAAGTGGAATAAGTTCTATGTCATTGCGAGGAGGCTCTCCGGGCCGACGCGGCAATCCCTCTGAAAGACGAGATTGCTTCGTCACTTCGTTCCTCGCAATGACTTCCTGGACGGGATAGACCGGACAGACCGGACAGACCGGATAGACTGGATAGACCAGATAGACCAGATGCCGGCTAGCGTCCGCCTGTTGCCTGGTATCGGTTCTCCGGGGACGCATGATGGGCCCGTCGTTCCCGGAAGACCCCGGCGATGCGGGTCCCGCAGCGCGGGCACTGGGTCTCGCGCAAGTCGTTACGCTCGAGCCAGAATCCCCGGCGGCGGATGACGGCGCTCCGGCACCCGGGGCAGAGGGTCTCGGCAGGCTCCCCGACCACGTTGCCGAGATAGATATAGCGCAGCCCCGCCTTCTTTCCGATTGCCCAGGCTTTGCGCAGGACTTCGAGCGGGGTGGCACCAACGTCCTGCATCCGGTAATCGGGGTGGAACCGGCTCACGTGCCAGGGGATGTCCGTGTCCACTTCGGCGATGAAACGGGCAATATTGCCGATTTCCTCCTCACTGTCATTGGCACCGGGAACGACCAGGGTCGTGATCTCGATCCAGATGCCCAGTTTCTTCATAAAGCGGATGGATTCGAGGACAGGCTCCAACCGGCCACGGCACGTCTTGCGGTAGAATTCATCGCGAAAGGATTTGAGATCGACATTGGCTGCATCCAGGTAGGGGGCAATGATCTCCAGGGCCTCCGTCGTCATGAATCCGTTGGTGACAAAGACATTCGCAAGCCCGGCGTGTCTTGCCAGCCGCGAGATGTCATAGGCATATTCGAAAAAGATGGTCGGTTCCGTGTAGGTATAGGAAATGCTCCGGCAGCCATTCTCGAGAGCGGCTTCCACGACCTCTTCCGGCCGCATCCGGTAGCCCTCGACGGACCCGCCGTCGCGCCTGGAGGCCTGGGAGATTTGCCAGTTCTGGCAGAAAGAGCACTTGAAATTGCACCCCATCGTTGCCACGGAGAAAGAGGTGGTCCCCGGCAGGAAGTGATACAGGGGCTTTTTCTCGATGGGGTCCACGTGGGCGGCGATGAGATCACCGTAAGCGTGGGTGTATAATCTCCCCTGACGGTTTTCACGCATGCCGCAGATGCCGAACCCGCCCTCCGCGATCCGGCAGTGATGATTGCAGAGGTAGCACTCGACGTTTCCTTCTCCCCGGGTACGCCAGAGCATGGCCTCCTTCAACGAAGATGACCGGTTGCGACTTAGCATCGTTTTATCTCTCCCGTCTAAAAGAAGCCTACAGCCTGCAGCCTACAGTCTACAGCCTAATAAAGAAATGGTAGTCAGGATCTGTTGGCTGTTGGCTGTTGGCTGTTGGCTGTTGGCTGTTGGCTGTTGGCTGTTGGCTGTCGGCTGTTGGCTAGGTTCTGTTGGCAGGGTGACTGCTATGGGTTCCCGGCTCACGCCGACGCAGAACAGCCGTAGGGCGTCGACGCCGCCGCATTTCCCCCGCGGCCACGCGAGCGCACAGGGGCCTGCTCTTGGGCGGGCATGACAACGAGATTCCCGAGGAGAGCTTGCTCTCCCTTGTATACCACGGGCCGCAGCGACGCGCGGACCCACCTGACACGCCCGTCGCGCGTCACGATGCGGAAATCACAAGTCGAGGGGGCGGTCCTCTTCAGATAGTCGATGTTGTGTTGCCTGACTCTCAGCCTGTCGGCGGGGTGAACGATCTGCATCGGGTCGACGGCCGCTATTTCACGACGGCCGTAACCGCTGCTCTGCTCGAACCGGGAGTTGACAAACAGCATCTCCCCTTTCCGGAATACGTAAACGCATGCGCCCGGCCGGGCACCGGCACTCCGGTCCGGAAGCGGTCGGTCAGCCAGGGGCCTCAGCGTCCCGCGGACTCCCGAGATTTCCCCCGATCGGATGACAGGGTACAGGTCCATTTGCACCGGCATCCATTCACCGCCGGCTGTCCGAAGACGGACCCGCAGGTCATGGGCCTCTTCGCCCCTCAGGACCTGAATGAACCCGTCGATGACGGCAGCAACATCCTTTTCCCTGAGGAAGCGGCTGAAAAGGGCTCCGATCATGGTCTCGCGATTGAATCCCGTCAGCGTCGCTGCCCCCGACGGCACGTCAATCAGGCGCCCCTGCAGGTCGAAACGGCACTCGAGGTCCGTTTTGCCCCCCCTTGCGCCTTTCCGTTCCTGCATCGGTTGGGTTCCTTCGTCCCCGGCGTTCAGCTCCGCATTCATCCGGAACAGGGGAACGACATAGCGCCCCCAAAGCCCGAAGAGCATAGCCAGAACGAGACCCACTGTCGTCAGAAAAGGGCTTTCCTCGTTATCCACGACGGCGGATTCGATCCAGCCATCGATCTTTTTTACGGCACCCAGAATGATCAGCGTGAGGGTATTGAGCAATAACATGAGTTTTTCCGGATGAATCGTCGGTTACATTCGCTCGTTGATCATGAACGTTCGGGGGGTTTGCCCTCGAAGTATCTCTTGACGGAATTGACGATGGTGTATTCCAGATCGCCTTTCGACATCCCCGTATCGTTCTGAAAATATCGCCGCATGGTTTCTACGATGTTCGACTCCATGGTTGGATGCTTTTCGTCCCTGATCTCTCGTTCCGCACCGGTTGCCGTCAGTGGTTTCATGATTTTGCTCCTTCCATCCATCATGTTTAGTTAGCAAGCAGGATGCCACGCGGGAAGAGAGGGGGGAGATTTTGTTAAGTGCGCTTCAGAAAAGATCAAATTGGCCGAACCGGCCGGAGCCGGCGGAAAGAAGGGAGCATCGTATGTCACACATTGGTTAAGACCGGAGAGGGGCCCTCTGCCGGTTGTGGTGCCAACTCGCCGAAATGAATTGATAAATGACAAAGTGACCTTTTTGTCGCTTTCAGTGACTTAAAGGTCGCCCAGGATCACTTTCCAGCGGGGGTTTCGCCGCATCTCCACGAGCTTCCTTTGGAGCTGCCTCACCGTGATCCCCAGGATCTGCGCAGCCTGCTTGCGGTCGCCGTGGGTGTGATTCAGCACGTAGAGGACATGGGTCTCGTAATTCTCCTTCAGACTGCAGAGACTGCGGGAAAACAGGGGCGGCGATGAGATCTCCTCGCCCAGGTGCCGGGGCATGACGGTCGTCGAGTCGGCCAGCAGGACGGCATTCTCGACGACCTGGGCGAGTTCACGGACGTTTCCGGGGTAATCGCGCCGCAGCAGGATGTCCATGGCCTCGGGGCTGAACCCGTGGACTTCTTTCCGGTATTTTTCCGTGGAAAGCTTCAGGAAGTGCGCCGCCAGCAACGGGATGTCGTCCTTGCGCTCCCGGAGGGCAGACAGGTGGATATGGGCCGATTTGAGCCGGTACATGAGATCCAGCCTGAACTTCCCCTCCTGGCAGGCCTTGTCCAGATCTTTGTTCGTCGCCGAGATGATCCGCACATCGACGCGGATGGGCTTCGTCTCGCCCAGGCGTGCGAAGGATTTTTCCTCCAAAACGCGAAGGAGTTTCGACTGCATTTGATGGGGGAACTCCCCGATTTCATCAAGAAAGAGCGTGCCCCCGTCGGCCTGCTCGAAAAACCCCTCGTAATCCCGCAGGGCCCCGGTGAAAGCCCCCTTGACGTGACCGAAAAACTGACTTTCAAAAAGGGTCTCCGGGATCGAGGAGATGTTGACGGCCACGAAGGGACCGCCGGGCGATGGCCCCTCGCGGTGAATCCCGCGGGCGAGAAGCTCCTTGCCGGTGCCCGACTCGCCGGTGATCAGGATGGGGTTTCCCCCCTTGGCCATGATCTGGGCATAGGACAGCAGCGAGCGGAACTGGGACGACTCGGTCACGATCTCGGAAAACCCGGCAGGCTGCCGTGCATCACGGGCCTGCCGCGCCATGTTCATGCCCGCAAGGAGACCTCTCCTTTCGAAGGCGCGCTCCAGGGTTCTCACGAGATGCTCGTTGTCGACGGGCTTCACGAGGTAATCATAGGCGCCCAGGCGAATGGCCTTCACGGCCTGCGACAGTACATCGACGGCCGTGATGATGATGAACTCCGTGTAGGGCCTGAAGGGCTTCGTCGCCTCGAGCACCTGGATCCCGTCCACTTCGGGCATGAGGAGATCCAGCAGCACGATGTCGTAATCCCCCGCCTTGATCCTGCGGATCGCTTCCTTGCCGCTGTCGCAGGTCTCCACGTCCTTGATGCCCTGCCAGCGCAGGAGCCGCTTCATGGACGACAGGGTCACGTCCTCGTCGTCGACTACAAGAATTTTCATCGTTCACCTTTAAAAAGTCTATCCCGTCTGTTCGGTCTATCTGGTCTGTCTGGTCTGTCCAAAAGGCGGGGTTCAGGGGCCAGGGTTCAGGGTCCAGGGAAGGAAGCAGATTTCGTTCATAAAACAATCTTTAGTACCTCCAGCCCTGTACCCTGTACCCTGTACCCTGTACCCTGTACCCTGTACCCTGTACCCTGTACCCTGTACCCTGTACCCTTTACCTTTTACCCGATACCCTATACCCCCATCTTCAAAATCTCTGCCTCGTGATCCCGTCAATGACCCCTTTGAGTTTCCTGATGTCCGGCGGGCCCTTGATGTAGATGTCCGGCTTCTCGCCGCCCGCCCCGGTGAAATCCTTCTCCACGCCCCCCCAGGCAACCGTCGTGAGCAGGGGAAATCTCTCCCGGAGGACCCGCAACAGCACAGCCGGATCCAGCCCGGACGGCGGTTCGGTCATCAGGACGATGTCGACCTCGGGGTGCTGCTCCAGGTATTCCGCCAGCCGCTCCACGGACGGCTCGTAGTGGTAGAACCAGTGCACGAAGCCGTCATCGATGCCGCTCACCTCCATCTGGAGCTCGTCAAGCCTGTCGAGGTCTCTCTCGAGGGGCAGGATGAGCGGCCTCAGGTTCAGCTGCCCCCCGGGCCTCACTGGGAGGAATACGGTAAACCGGCTCCCGATGCCCGGGCGCGAAAGGGCCCCGATCACGCCCTGGTGCTCCTGGATGAGGCCGTAGGAGACCGAAAGCCCCAGCCCCGTGCCGCCGGTGTCGCGGCGCGTCGTGAAGAAGGGCTCGAAGAGGCGGTCGATGACGGGCCGGGTCATGCCGCCTCCGTTGTCCTCGATCGTGACGACCGCGGAACCCAGCCTCTGGATGTAACGCGTGGAGATGCGAATCCACCCTTTTTCCTTGTCCGGGATGGCCTGGTGGGCATTCACGAGAATATTGGCCATCACCTGCTCGAGCTTCTGGAAGTGCCCCTGCACCTGCGGCAGGTCGCCTCCGAGGTCGAGGTCCAGCTTGGAAACGGACCGGCGGATCTGGCCGCCCACGATCATCAGCGTTTTTTCGATGACGTCGTTCACGGAGACGGGCTTGGCCTGGGCACCCTCCTCGACCCGGGAGAAATCCTTCAGGTTCGAGACGACCCGGTTGATGCGGTCCGAACCGATGCGGAATGCATTGATGATCTCCGCCATGTCATTGCGCAGCTCTTCGTAGCTCACGTCGCGCCTTCCCCAGCCGGGATTGGCAGCGGCGTATTGGGCCACGACGGGTTCGCAGAGCTTCCAGATCTCTTCGAGCAGCGGGATGTTGTAGGCGATGAAGCTGTTGGGGTTGTTGATCTCGTGCACCACGCCCGCGACGATCTCGCCCAGGGAGGCCAGCTTGTGAGCCTGGATCACCTGCTGCAGCCGGGTATTGGACTCCTGGAGGATGCGCTTCTCCTCCGTGACGTCCTGCCACATCCCCACGATGCGGCCTATCGATCCCTCGGGGCCGTGGATGAGCCGGCAGAACTCGGAAAACCAGCGGTATGTTCCGTTTGCGGCGCGGAACCGGAACTCGCAGCCGCACATGCCTTTCGAGCCGATGCCCAGATGGCAGCTGCGGACGACGGAGCGGTCATCGGGATGGATGTGGTCCATCAGAAAACCCGGCTCCTTCAGAAACTCCTCGGGCCGGAACCCCGTGATCTCCTCCACGGTGCCCGTGATGTAGGTGATCTCAGCGTGCTCGTCCCCCTTTGCCGTGAAGGTGACGATCGGCAGGGACTCCAGGACGACGGAGAGGCGCTCGGAGGTCTGAACCAGCCTTGCCTCGGTGTGTTTTCTCGATATGGCCGCGCTCAGGGTGCTTGCCACCACGGTGAGGGCCTCCATCTCCACATCGGACCATTGCCTCTCGTTGACGCATTCATCGAACCCCATGAAACCCCACCAGAGGTCGCCGCGATAGATGGGCACGGCGGCAATGGAAAGGATGTCCTGGGATTCCAGGATTTTTCTTTCACCTTCTTCGGGAGCTTCCCGGACGAGACCGTGGAGATGGCGCCCTTTTCTCATGGTATCGACCCATCGCCCGAAGCCTTCCCGTTCCAGAGAGAAATCCTGCAAAGAGGGGTTATCGATCTCCGGTTTGATGCCGTCCGCCACCCATTCGTAGCGCTGGCTCGAGAGAAGAGCTCCCTCTTCCGATATCCGGTTCTCGAAAATGTAGACTCTGCTCACGTGGGTGACCGTGCCGAGCCTCGCAATGATCTCGCGGATGTCCATCTCCCAGGAGGGGGCCTTCAGGAATCTCTCGGCGGCAAAGCTCGCCACCTCCAGGATGGCATCGCGGTAGCGCAGGGCCTCTTCGGCGCGCTTGCGCTCCGTGATGTCACGGATGGACTCGATGGCGCCAACGAGATTTCCCCGGGAGTCTCGGAGAGGCGCCGCCGTGCCGGCAAGATAGCTCTTTTCCTTGCGCTCGCCCAGCCTCGGCGAGTTGGTCTCGCCGAAGAGGATATCACCCCGTCTCTGGATTTTTGCATAGCGGAGGGCGATCTCTTCATCGGCCGAAAGAACCATGTCAACGAGCAGAGGCCGTCTTTCACCGTAGAATGGCAGGGCATACTCGTAATTGCCCTTGCCGAGCATGTCCCTTGCCGGGATCCCGGTCATGGTCTCCATCGACCGGTTCCAGGCAATGACCTTCCCGTCGCAGTCGATGACGAAGGTGGCATCGGGCAGGAACTCGATGATGTCGGAAAGGCGCCTCTCCGAGTCCCTCAGGGCCTTGTCGGCGCGGTTGCGGTCCTCGATCTCCAGGATCAAGGCCTGGTTGGCCACCATGAGCTCCGAGGTCCGCTTTAGGACGCGCTGCTCGAGCTCGTCCTGGTAGCGCTGCAGGGCTTCTTCACCTCGTTTGCGGTCGGTGATGTCCAGGGCGGTGAAGACAACACCCGCGGACATGTCGGAGGGGTCGATGGCCTTCGAGCTGAGCAGGATGTCCAGGAAGGCACCGTCCTTTCGCTTCCACCGGGTCTCGATCACGCCGATGCCGCCCTGCCGGACCTCGATGTACTTCTCGCGGCCCACGCGCTCGAATTCCTCGTCACTCTCGTAGAGGATGCGGGCGCTTCTCTCGGCCAGTTCCTCGATGGAATAGCCCAGCATGCGGGCCACCTGGTCGTTTGTCCAGCCGAGGATCCGGTTGTAGACGAGCCCGATCCCGACGGGGGCGGCCTGGAAGATGCTCTTCAGGAGAACCTCGCTCTGCCTCAGGGCCTCCTCCGAACGCCGCCTGTCCGTGATGTCCTGGGCATAGATGACCAGCCGGCTGACCCTGCCCCTGGAGTCGAAGATGGGGTAGAGGCTGTGTTCGAGCCAGCGCCCTTCCCGCTCATCGGTAAACCGGAGGGGATGCCCGCTTTGAATCACCTCGCCGAGCCTCGCTTTCCTGTGCTCCGCCAGATCCGCGGTCAGATACCCAAACACGGAAGTCCCGATGATGCCGTCAATCGGCCTGCCGAGCCTCCGGGCAAAAGTATCATTGACCGCCAGCACCGTCCCCTTCGAGTCGATGAGCGCGAAGGATTCCGTGGCGGCGTTGAGCATGGCGCTTGCCGTCTCGAGGCTGTCGCGGAGGGCCTCCTCGGCCCGTTTGCGTTCCGTGACGTCGTTGTACACGACAAACGCCGCCTGTTGCCCTGCGTAATCGATCGAGTTTGCCGAGATGAGCACCCAGATGATCGCGCCCCCCCCGGTCTTCAGCGCGCACTCGTAGTCGGTGACCTTCCCCAATCTGGTCAGCTCTGCGATGAAACGGTCCCTGTCTTCCGGATGGAGCCAGTGCTGCCGTGCCTGCCAGCCGATGACCTTGTCCATGGGCACGTCAAAAAGGACGGAGGCCCGCTGGTTGCCAAACAGGACTTCTCCGGTAGACATGGAGGTGATGACTACGGCAATCTCGGCGTTGTCGACCAGCAGTCGATAGCGTTTCTCGCTTTCCCTAAGCGCCTCCTCTGCCCGTTTGCGTTCGGTGATGTCTACGCCGGTTCCTATAATATATTCGATTTCACTCTGACCACGGGTGATCGCTGTATTGGACCATGAGATGAGGTGTCGCGTCCCATCTTTCGACACCCAATAGTTCTCATGCTGATTTGGGAAATCCCCCGCACACAAAGCGGCCCATGTTTGACGTACACCTTGCAGATCCTCGGGTGGCACCAGAAGTTCCCAAACGATGCGGCCCATGACCTCTATGGCTGAGTATCCTGTTGTTGCCTCACAGGCCCGGTTGAAGCGCGTAATTCTGCCCTCTCTGTCAAGCACGACCACCAGCGCACCGGCCGTATCCAGCACGGCTTTACTGAAATCGCGCTCTTTCCGCACCGCCTCCTCTGCCCGCACTCGCTCCGTGATGTCATGGACGATGGAATACAGGAGCTTCCTGCCCTCGATGGTGACGGGACCGCTGTCGACCTCGACGTCGCGGATCGTGCCGTCGGCAAGGCGGTGCCGGAAAAGGAAAACTCGCTGTTCTTCCTTCACGGCCCGATTCATTTTCAGGCGGACCTCCCCGGCGTCCAGGATGTTGATGTCGCTGATCCGGAGCGTTTTCAGCTTCCTCGCCGTGTACCCGTAGAATCGGAGGGCCGCCCGGTTGGCATCCACGATCCGTCCGTCTTCGGGATCGATGATCAGCATGACGGCGTGGTTGTTCCGGAAAAGGCTTTCGTACAGTTCCTCGCTATCCCGGAGAAGCGCGTCGTCCATCTTGCGATTCGCCGCGCCACGCTTCGGGGCCGGGACTGTGGCCCTTTTCTTCGGTGCGGAAGGCTTTACTGGGCGCTTTGTCGGCATAAGAACCCTCTGAAGTCCGAATCGGGGATTCAGTCTTCGACGACTGCGGGGTCAAAGACGTCTTTGCTCTGCACATCTTGCAAGACATCGGCAAGACAGATCATCCGAAAGGAAAGCGATGCTGCCGATGGCAGGATGAGCCGGCCTGGCGCGCGGCAGCCGCAATGGTTTCATCTAACGGATCGATCCCGGAAATGTCAAGAATTATGAGAGAAACGGCCTCTTTGCGGATGCCGTCACGCCAAGCTCTCTTGACGCGCCAAAGCAGGCCGTGCTAATGTAGACAAAACCACATCAGGAGGGAACAACCATGGCACGAATCCCTCTGCAGATCACTTCCCGAAATCTAGAGCTCACCGGCGAAATCGAATCCTTCATCCTGAAAAAATCGGAAAAGCTCGACAAGTTCCATCGCGACATGATGAGCTGCCGGGTCTTGCTGCAAGTTCCCCACCGGAACCGCAACAGCGGGCTTGTCTACAACGCGAGGATCGACCTCGCCCTGCCGGGCAAGGACATTGTCATCCGGCGGGAGGCCCACGAGGACCTGCACAGGGCGATCAACCTCGCCTTCGACGCCGCCCTGAAACGGGTCCAGGCCTATGCCCGCAGGAAGCGGGGAGAGGTCAAGCGCCACGAGGAGCCGCCGCGGGGGCGCGTGGCCTCGCTCTTCCCGGAGGCGGGCTACGGGTTCATCGTCTCGGCGGACGGCCGGGACGTCTATTTCCACCGCAACAGCGTGCGCAATGAGCGCTTCGAGGACATGGTGGTGGGGATGGAGGTCGTCTTCGTCGAGGAACAGGGCCTGAGAGGGCCGCAGGCGAGCAGTGTCCGCATCCGCTGACGGCAGCTGATAACGGAAGCCGACAGCCGACAGTCTACAGCCGACAGTATAAAAAGAAAGTAGGCAAGAGGGATCTGTTGTGTTGGCTGTTGGCTGTTGGATGTTGGCTGTTGGCTGTTGGCTGTTGGCTGTTGGCTGTTGGCTGTCGGCTGTCGGCTTCTTGCTGCTGGCTATTTGCCTGCAGCAAGATCCCTCGCGTACTCGGCGATGTTCTCGCAGTGATCGGACATGCGTTCCAGGCGCAGGAGCATTTCGACGAAGATGGGCCCCGCTTCAGGCTGGCAGGAGCCGGTGTGGTAGCGTTCCTGGTGCCGCTTCCTGGCCTCCCTTACGAGACGGTCGATCCGGTCTTCGCGGGAAAAAATCCTCGAGATCAGCTCGGTGCTGATCCCGTCGAGCAGGGCAACGGAATCGTCCAGGTTTTTGTTGATCAGATCGGCAATTTCTTCGATCTCCGCGAAGGCCCACTTCGTGAATTCGATATTGCCGCGGTTTCGGTCGCGTGCCAGGCTGACGACGTGAACGGCGTGGTTCCCGATCCTCTCGATGTCATCGGCCATCCCGGAATAGGCAAAGAGCTTCCTGGAGAGATCGACGGTCAGCCCGCCCTTGGAAATCTTCATCAGGTAACGGTTCAGCTCCCGCCTCAGGTTGTCCACGACCAGTTCGATATACCGGATGTCGCGGGCCCTTCCTTCGCCGAAATGCGGGATGAGGTTCATGCTCGATGCGCACATGCGTTTGACGAGAAACATCTGGCGCCGCAGCTCTTTCCGGACCTGCTCGAGTGCCGCCGCCGCGTCCGGCAGGTAGCGGTCGTCGAGAAATTCGGGCCAGATGGGAAGCGTCTCGACCTTTCCGGGAATGATGCGCTCCACGAGATAGGAGAAGGGCTGCAGGAAAAAGAAGAAGAACGCCACGATGAACAGGTTGAACAGCAGGTGCCCGTAAACGATCTGCTGGGCGGTATCGGGGGAGAGGGCCGTCACGCTCTGCAGGAACAGCGGCAGGGCCAGCATGCAGAAGACCGCGCCGAAGAGTTTGAAGAGAAAATGCGCCAGAGCCGTGCGCTTCCCGTTGACGTTGGCCACGAGGCTTGCGAGCAGGGCCGTGATCGCCGACCCGATGTTGGCGCCAAAAACAATGGGGAGGGCATGGTAGAGGGTGATCACGTCGTTTTGCGCCAGGATGACAAGGATCGTGATCGGGATGGCCGAGGAGTGGATCACCGATGCCGCGATGACACCGATCGCAAGCCCCAGCAGGGGATAATCCGCCCACTGGAACATGGAACGGACGGCTGCGCTCTCCTTGAACGGCACCGTCGCCATGGAGACAAGCTCCAGCCCGAAGAAGATGAGGCCAAAATAAAAAATCCCCTCGCCGATCTTCTTCCACTTCTCCCGGCTGAAAAACCAGAGCATGCCGCCGGCAAAAACGATCACGGGGGATATCTCGGTGACCTTCCAGACGACGAGCTGCACGGTGAGGGTCGTGCCCACGTCGGCCCCGAGAATGATCGGCAGCGACCGGTAGAAGCTCATGAGGCCGGCGCTCACCATCCCAACCACGAGAACCGAGGTGGCCGTGCTGCTCTGGAAAAGGACCGTAGTAACGATACCCGTCGCCAGGCCGTAGAGGGGCCTCTCAACGGCCAGCCTGAAATACTGGCGTATGCGGACGTTGCTGAGATATTGCTGTACCTCCTCGCTCAGGCGCATCATCCCGAAGAGAAAAAGGGTGATGCCCGCCGCAAAGAGGAGGATTTCACGAACCCATATCATGGTTTTCAGCGCCTCTCGGGCCCATTGAGCCCCCAGCCGGCCCTGACCTTCCATTGCCGGCCTTGCTTGACAAGTTCAAATTTCTCCTAAAGCGTCCTTCTCGGGATGCCCTCGGTCTGGTATTTCTGTTCGAAGGCCCCCACATTGCGCCCGACGAAGGAAACATTCTCGAGGGCGCTTTCAGGGTAGTTGGCCGCTTGCAGGGCACCGGAGATCTCGCCGACGATGGCACGGAAGTCGGGGTTGCCGATCTCCACCTTTGCACGGGCGTGTGTCTCGTCGACGAGGGTCACTCCCCGAATGTCGTGGCGGACGAGGCGGTGCAGGTTGCGGGTAAGGAAGATGCCCATGCACAGGGTTCGTCTCATCCCGGTCTCCATGGATTGGGGGTTTGCAAGAAACATACAAAGAAGCCTACAGTCGACAGTCTACAGCCTACAGAAAAGATCTGTCGGCTGTCGGCTGCAGGCTGTCGGCTGTCTTCAGGAGACTTCAATCTTGGCGTCCACGGCGATGCAGCCCTGGCCCTTACCGTAGAGAATAAGCGGGTTGATGTCAATGTTACAGATCTCGGGGTGATCCACGAGCATCTTCGAGATGCCCGCAATGCAGCGTGCCAGGGCCTTCACATCAAGGGCCCCCCTGCCGCGGAACCCCTTCAGAAGCCCTGCCGCCCTGAGGTCCAGGACCATGGACTCGGCCTCTTTTGCCGCAACAGGAACGACGCGCATGGCCGTGTCCTTGAGCAGCTCGACGAAAATGCCGCCGAGACCGAAGAGGACGACGTGGCCGAACTCGTTGTCCTTCCGGGCCCCGATGATAACCTCGGTACCGGCCGGCGCCATTTTCTGGACG
Source organism: uncultured delta proteobacterium (assembly GCA_963705165.1). Classification (GTDB taxonomy): domain Bacteria; phylum Desulfobacterota; class Syntrophia; order Syntrophales; family UBA2192; genus UBA2192. The sequence goes on from CAVPJD010000023.1 coordinate 12,695, forward strand.
AGACAGCGCCGGGCTTTCATGGCCCTGAAGGCTTTTCGCAGTTCCTGCTCGCCGGCGATATTGAGCACCACTGCGCCCTTTTCCGTCTTGTGCAGGACGGCGGGGTCGGCTGTTTTGAGGGCCACGGGGTAGCGCAGGCGCCGCGCCGCCTTTACGGCCTCATCGGCGCTCCCGGAAACGGCAAGCCCGGCATGAGAAACCCCGTAGGATCCGAGAAGGGAAAAGGCCTCGTCGGGCGCCATGAACCCGGGCCTCAGTGCCGGGCTTTTCTTAGACCTCGCCGGGCGCTTCGGTGCGGCCGCGCGCCTGGCGGACTGGAAACGATGATGCCAGAGCGACCGCGACAGGGCCTTGAGCGCCGTGTCGACGTCCTCGAACAGGAAGGCGTCTGCTTGCTCTTTCACGGAAAACCATGTGTGCTTGTCAGGGATGATGCAGGGGATGACGGGCTTTCCATAGCGACGGGCAAGGGCGAGGGAGGCCTCGAGGAGCCGCTTTGACGGCTCAACCTCCAGGCTGGCGACATAGGCATGGCTGAAGACGACCCCGTCGACGCCGTCCTCGGCAAGGGCCTTCTCCACGATACCGGCGTAGGCGTCGATGTTGAAGATGTCGCCCATGTCCAGGGGGTTCGACATGCGGATGACGCCGGCCCGGACGTGCTGTTTCACGTGGTTGAAAAAATCATCGGAGAGCTTCGCGAGCTCGAACCCGTAGCGGTGGACCGCATCGGCCAGCAGCACCGCCTGCCCGCCGGAGCGCCCGAGGACGGCGAGACGCGGCCCCTTGATGACGGGAAGCGAAAAGACCTTGAAGCTCTCCATCATCTCCGTGAGGTTCTGCACGCGGTGAATCCCCGCCTGCCGGAAGGCCGCCGTGACGACTTCATCGTCCCCGGCGAGCGCCGCCGTGTGAAAGCGTGCGGCGTGGTTGCTTGCGGGGTTCGTGTTGGCCTTCAGAACAATGAGCGGCTTCTCGGTTGACTCCGCCAGCTTCATCAGCCGGCAGCCATCGGCCACGTCCTCCAGGTAGAACCCGATGACCTTTGTATCCGGGTCTGCCCGCAGGTATTCGAAGAAGTCATTCTCGTTGACGTCGAGCTTGTTTCCCATGCTGATGAGCTTGCTGGCCCCCAGGTTCTCGTAGGACAGCAGCCGCATGCAGTCCAGGGCGACCCCCCCGCTCTGGGCCACGATCGAGATGTTCCCCTTTCTGATCTCCCGGTCTTCCAGGGGGACAAAGGGCAGGACGAGACCGTTTTCCAGGTTGACGATGCTGATGCAGTTGGGCCCCACGACCCGCATGCCCCATCGCCTTACGATGTCCAGGACCTCCCTCTCGAGGTCACGGCCCTGATCGGCATACTCGCTGAAGCCGCCCGATTCGATGATGGCCCTGCGGATTCCCTTGCGCCCGCAGGCATCGAGTGCCTCCGGCACATGACGGGCAGGCAGGAGGAACACGGCCAGGTCGGGCACCCCCGGGACCTCGTCGATTCCCGGGAAGATCGGGACCCCGTTGACATCGCTGCCGTCTTTCCCCACGGCATAGATTTCCCCCTTGAACCCGAAGTGCTGCAGGTTCAGTACAATGTTCCTCCCCAGGTTGGTGGGCGCCGCAGAGACCCCGAAAACGACGACACTTGCCGGAAAAAAAACCTTCTCCATTCCTCTCTCCTTTGCGAAAAGAAGTGTCTAAGTGTCTAAGTGTTTAAGTGTCTAAGTGAAAAAGGAACGGAAGTCGATTTTGATTCACTCAGACACTCAGACACTCAAGCACTCAGACACTGTTTTTTTATTCCCCTATAATCTTCACCAGTACGCGCTTTTTCCGCCTGCCGTCGAACTCACCGTAGAAGATCTGCTCCCAGGGACCGAAATCGAGCCTCCCGCCCGTGACGGCCACGACGACCTCCCTTCCCATGATCTGCCTCTTCAGATGCGCATCGCCGTTGTCCTCGCCCATGCGGTTGTGCCGGTAGCGGGAGACCGGTTCATGGGGGGCCAGTTTTTCCAGCCACTCTTCGTAGTCCTTGTGAAGGCCCGCCTCGTCGTCATTGATGAAGACTGAGGCAGTAATGTGCATGGCGTTGACAAGGACGATCCCCTCCCGAATGCCGCACTCCCCGAGGCACGCCTCGACCTGGGCCGTGATGTTCACGAAGGCCATCCGGGCCGGGATATTGAGCCACAATTCCTTCCGGTAGGATTTCAAGACACCTCTCCTGTCGGGTATTGAAGCTCCCGCCCGCAGGGCGGGGCTTCCCGGTAATGAAAGAACCAAACATGATTGCGCCGGAATACCAGGGGAACGGGATTATTCCCCCTCCAACCCTTTCCCGGAAAAGGAATGGGAATTATTCACCCTCACCCTGACCCTCTCCCCTCAAGGGAGAGGGAACCTACACGGTAACTTCCCCCGTAGGGAGAGGGAGATCAGGGGTAGTGATTTTCCTGGGGCGCCCCTCCCTTCGAATACTCAAACTGTTTTTTCTACTACCAACGGCCGGTATTGAAAAGGGTTTTTTATGACCTTTTCAGTGCGACTGCTGCGACATCCATGTCGCGGCCGGTAACCCACCGAAAATGGGGGTCCTGCAGGGCAGAGTCTCGCTTTGAAACCATCGCAACATGCCCGGCATGACATTTTTGTCACCCCCCGGCCCGACCCGATCCACAGGAGGGGTACCCGCAAGGGCCCGCTGAATGGTGACTGCGAGTCATCCCCTGGACTCCCACCCGTTTGGCAAGACATTTGCTTAATTCAGTTTTGATTAAATCGCACCCGCGGATTTCGTCGGACCGGCGAACCGCCTGCTGGAGACCGGATGTCATGAAGGTATTGCGTTTCAACGAAGCGGGCCTGGACTGCAATTTCGAGGTCCACGGGAAGACGGTCGAAGAGGTCCTCAAGAAGGCGGCTGATCATGCCCGGAAAGGTCATAATCTGGAAGTGACGGAAGATTCGCTGGACGCCTGGCGATCCCTCATCCAGGAAGACTGACAGGGAGACTGAGCGCCCGGCCTTCATCGCGAGTCTTTCGTTTTTGCATTCCTGCCGCTGATCCTCTATAATCCCCCGCCTGTATGAAACGGATTCTGCACCTGGACATGGATGCTTTCTTCGCGGCCGTCGAGGAGAGACGAAAACCCGAACTGCGGGGCAAGCCCGTCGTCATCGGCGGCGGGGGGGACCCTTCGAGCCGCGGGGTCGTTTCCACCGCCTCCTACGAGGCGAGAAAATACGGGATCCACTCGGCCATGCCGCTCCGTACGGCCTACCGCCTCTGTCCCCAGGCCATCTTCCTGCCTGTCGATTATGACGAGTATGTGCGCTGCTCGGTCCTCTTCAAGGCGGTGCTCCGCCGGTTCAGCCACGCCATGGAGGATGTCGGGATCGACGAGGCCTACCTGGACCTCTCGGAAAGCGAACGCCCCGCAGAGGAGATCGCCCGGGAGATCAAAAAGCAGATCCTCGACGAGACGGGGCTCACCTGCTCGATCGCGATCGCCCCCAACAAGCTGCTGGCCAAGATCGGCTCGGACATGCAGAAGCCCGACGGGCTGACGATCCTGGGAGAGGAAGATGTGTCCGTCCGGATATGGCCCATGTCCGCAAGGAAGCTCCTGGGCGTGGGACCCAAGACGGAGACACGCCTGAAGGAGATGGGAATCGACACGATCGGTCAGCTTGCCGCCCTTCCGCTGGAGCGGCTGACGGGGGAATTCGGCCAATCCTACGGCCGCTATCTGTACGACGCATCGAGGGGGATCGACGACAGCCCCATCGTGACTCACTGGGAACCCCGCTCGATGAGCCGTGAGATGACGTTCGAGACGGACGTGAGCAACTGGCAGGTGATCGCGAAAACGATGGCCGAGCTCACAAAGGACGTCGTCAAGGCCATGCGCGAGGATGGTTACAGGGGACGCACGGTGACCCTGAAGATCCGCTTCAGCGATTTCGAGACGCACACGCGCTCCATCAGCCTCCGGGAACCCGTCGATTCCGAAGAGACAATCCGCCGCACGGTCTTCGAGTGTTTAAAAAAAGTCGAGCTGAAAAAAAGGGTGAGACTGATTGGAGTGAGGATGAGCAACCTCGAAAAGAAAGGAGTTCAGGGTATAGGGTACAGGGTACAGGTAAGAACGAATGAATCATTCATCCCCTTTACCCTGGCCCCTGGACCCTGGACCCTTCTTCAGGCGTACTCCCTCATGTAGCCCTGGATGTACTTCCGGACCTGTTCCTTCGTCTGGAAGATCCCGAAGTGGCCTTCGCAGAGGATGTCGGCCTCGAGGGCCAGGAGTTTCTCCATGGATTTGCGCCAGCGGCTCACATCGGACTTGAAGCTCGGCAGGAAAGGACCGTGGATGTCCTGGCCGAAAAGGACTCTCTTCCCGCCCCGGTCCAGGTAGATGGACATGGAACCGGGAGTGTGCCCGGGCGTGTGGAGCAGATGCAGCTGCTCGGAGCCGAATTGAAGGATTTCATGGTCTGCCTTGAAGCGGATATCGACAGGGGTGGGCGGGAAATCCGTTTCATACCAGTTGGCCGCCGTCATGATGGGGTCGCCTTCCTCGATGGCACGGGCGTCCAGTTCGTGGGCGGCTAGTTTGCAGCCGAAATTTTCCCGGAAGTAAGGCGCAGCGCCGATGTGATCGATGTGGCAGTGCGTGAGGATGACCGTGGAGATCTTCTTCGGGTCGAGACCCGCGCTCTCGATGTTGCGCACCAGCGTCCGCGAGCTGCGGCCGGCGCCGGTATCGATCATGATAAGCTCGCCACTGAAATCGATGACGAAGACCGTGGCATCCTCCGACATGGAGATGTTCGGCCCGCCTACGAGCCAGACGCCCTCGACGATCTTCTCGGCCTTACCCATTTTAACCCCCGTCTCAGCGGCCTACAGTCTACAGCCGACAGCCGACAGAGGGACAGGCGTATAGCAGGTCAGTAGGCTGTTTTGGCTGTTGGCTGTTGGCTGTTGGCTGTTGGCTGCTGGCTGTCGGCTTGTTTAGTGTCGGCTGTCTGCTGTCCGCTAAAACTCTGTTTTTAACGAGCCGATCAGCTCGTTGACATCCCCGATGCCATGGCGCACGAGGTACGCCTCGATCCCTTCTACGATTTCCATTGCGGCCCTCGGGTTCACGAAATTGGCCGTTCCGACCTGCACGCCCTTTGCTCCGGCGATGAGGAATTCAAGGGCATCGTCGGCCTCCATGATCCCGCCGATTCCGATCACGGGGATGGAGACGGCTTTCACGGTGTTCCAGACCATGCGGATCGCCACCGGTTTGACGACAGGACCCGACAGGCCGCCGGTCACGTTCTTCAGGTGCGGAATGCGCCTCTCGATGTCGATGGACATGCCCAGCAGCGTGTTGATGAGCGAAAGGGCGTCGGCGCCGGCGTCTTCGCAGGAGCGCGCAATCTCGGTGATGTCGGACACATTGGGAGAAAGCTTGACGATGACGGGAAGATCCGTGACCGATTTCACGATCTTCGTCACCTCGCGGGACGCATCGGGGTCACAGCCGAAAACGTGCCCCCCCTTCTGCACGTTGGGGCAGGAGATGTTGACCTCGAGGGCGTGAATGCCGGGAACGCCGCTGAGTGCAGCCGCCACCTTCCCGTATTCCTCCAGTGTCTCACCGAAGATATTGACGATGACCTTCGTGTCGAACTGCCGCAGCCAGGGAAGCTTGTCGCCGATGAAGGCCTTCACGCCGACGTTCTGAAGTCCGATGGCGTTCAGCATCCCGCCGGGCGTCTCCATGATCCGCGGCGGCGGGTTACCCCTGCGCGGCTCAAGAGAGATCCCCTTCACCACCACGGCCCCGAGCCGGTTGAGGTCGATGTAAGGCGAATACTCCTCACCGTACCCGAAGGTTCCCGACGCAGTCATGACGGGGTTCTTCAGAGTCAGGCTGCCGATTTTGACTTCAGTGAGGGGTTTCAAAGTCGTCATCCACTTTTCTCGTCTTTCTTCTTATCGACAACCGCAGCCTGAGGCTACAGGATACAGGTACAGGCTACAGGCTACAGGTCACCAGTCAGTAGGCATCTGTGGGCTGTCATGTTGCCTGTGGCCTGTCGGCCTGTAGCCTGCAGCCTGTACTGCCTTCGGCGTCAGCGCCAGACAATGCTGCGCAGATCGAACACCGGTCCGTCCACGCAGACCTGGCGGTATTCCACGCCCGATGCCGTGCGGACCTCGATGGTGCACCCCAGGCAGGCCCCCATGCCGCAGGCCATTCGCTCCTCCATGAGCACCTGGCACGCAACGGGATGATCCGCGATCATTTCGCTCACCCTCTTGAGCATCGGGTTGGGACCGCAGATGAAGACTTCCGTTTTCGAAGCGTCAAATGAGGCCAGGTCCTTCCGGAAAAGATCCGTCACCGGACCCCTGTAACCGGCGCTGCCGTCGTCGGTGCTGACCCGAACCTCTGCGCCATAGTTTTTCATCCGGTCGATCCCGAGGAGGCTCGCCGAATCCCGTGCCCCGATGTAGAGGATCATTTTCAAACCTTCCGGCGGGGCATTGACTCTCAGGCTCTCTGCCAGAAAGACCAGCGGGGCGATCCCGATGCCCCCGGCCATGAGAACGGCCGTCTTCATTCCGGGCCTGAGTTCGAAGCGGTTACCGAGCGGACCCAGGATTTCGATACGATCCCCCTCGCAGAGTGTCGAAATGACCTTCGTCCCCTTCCCGGCAGCGCGATAGAGTATCTCGATCCGCGCGCCGTTCCCGTTTTGCGCCAGACTGTAGATCCCGAGCGGCCGCCCCAGGAACGGAAAGCCGCGGCCGGCAGGGCGCAGCATGACGAACTGCCCCGGCCGTGCGTCCCTGAAGGCCCTGCTGACGGCAAGCGTCATGAGGTAATGCTCCGGGGCCACCTCGGTGTTGGCGAGGATGGTTGCAGTCATGTCTTCTTTGGTAAGCATTGTCTGTCTGGTCTATCTAGTCTGTCTGGTCTGCAGCATCTCGCAGCCTACAGTCTACAGCCGACAGTCCACAGCCAAAAGCGAAATGCTATCAAAGGATCTTCACTGTAGGCTGCAGGCTGTCAACTGTAGGCTTCTTTGTCTGTCGGCTGTCGGCTTGTGGTTAGACCTGTGAACGGTTCCACCGTTCACAGGTCTAACCACATGATCATGGCGTCTTCGTTGTTGTCGGAATAGTATTTCGGCCGTATGCCCCTGGTCTCGAAACCGAGTTTCCGATAAAAACCCTTAGCGGCTTCATTCGACACTCGAACCTCGAGGGTACAATAGAGCATCCGGTCCCGGCGCGCCTGGCACAGGGCCTCTTCGAGAAGTCGGGTGGCAACCCCTTGTTTTCGGAGATCCTTTCGCACCGCGATGTTGGTGACATGAACCTCGTCGGCGACGAACCAGCAAAGGATGTAGCCGGCGAGCCGCTTTGTTCCGGCTTCCGGTAGCTTCGCCGCAAGGCATCGGGCAAGCGGAAAGACGAGATCCTGCCTGAACATGCCCGGGGACCAGGGGACACTGAAGGATACCCGTTCGATCTGCATGACCTCGTCGAGATCGTCCTCCGTCATCGGTCCGACCTCGAGATCCTCAATCTGCTTGACGTTGACTGACATCTTATGAAAATTCAACAAGCCGCTTTACGATGCGTAGGTTATGAATGCGGAACCTCAGGCAGATTGAGAATCATTTTCTCACCTTCTTACCTTCTCAACCTCTCAACTTCTTCTTGGCCAAGGCGGTAAAAATTTAAAGGAATTCAGAGACAATGGCAAGCAGTAAAAAGACACCGCAAAAGACGGGAACGTATCCCCTGAGCTTGATCGTGTTGAGAGCCACCCCGATGCCGATGAGCGGAAGAATGGCAGAGGCAAAGGCGAGGGCCCTGAGGAATGACTCGGGAAGGACCGGGTAGATGCCCCTGAGCAGCCAGATGCCGCAGGTCAGCGCGGCGACGAGGAAAACAAGGGATCCCGCCAGATAGCGCCCCAGCGCGGCAAGATGCCGGCGGGTGAGCGCGGCGGCATCCCCGGTCTTTGCATCCTCCACGGCTAGCAGGACCAGGCCGTCGTTCCATTTTCGGAGCAGGATCTCCATCTGCTGCCCCAGATACCCGGCAGGGGCAAAGACGAGGATGGCAAGAGCGATCAGCTCGCGGGGAGGATGCCCCGAAACGGGGGCGGCAAGAATGGCGCCGGCCGTGGTCAGGATGGCGACGAAGGTATCGTTGGGCGGCACATAGGGCCCGACGGGAATTCGATCGATCCAGAGCAACTCCAGAAACGCTCCGGCTGTCAGGCCGGTGTATGGGTCCCCGAGGGCGAGACCGATCAGCGGACCGGCGACGATGGGTCGGGATATCATGAACTGGACGAACACCCTGTCCAGGCAGATCAATGCACCCAGTACTGCCGCGATGGCTGTCTCGATTACCATGACCGCCCCCGTGGGCAACGCCGATCGTCTGACAGGATGGCTGAGACCACCATCCGCTCTCAGCCTCGCCCGCCGCCGAGAAGATCCCGGAAGTCCACTACCCTGTCGCTCGGAACGGATCTCAGCTCCACCCTTACGCCGGAATCGAGAAGAAACCGAATGTGGTCCATGTCTTCATCGGCGAGGCACACCGATGTGGAACACTGCAATTTGTAATTCTCGCTGTAGAGGTTGCCGATGTTCAGCGTTTTGAAGCGGAAACCGGCGGCCCACGCCCGGGCGACGTCGCTGACGCCGCTGAAGAGGACGATGGTCCTCACGCTTTCGTTCTGACGGGTGATATCGCTGCTGCCGAACTCATCGACGCCGTAGATCAGGACCTCCGCCTCGCGGGGCACGGCCATCCGGATGACGGTCTCACGAAAGAAACTGCCTGCCACCTCATCGTTGACGACGACGATCCGGGCCGCCTTCAGGAAGGGCAGCCACGTTTCGATGATCTGCCCGTGGACCAGCCTGCTGTCGACTCTGATGAGGGAAAAATCCATCGGGTTTCCGTAACGCGTGCGAAAGATAAAAAAAAGCCGGAATCCTGTCAGCAGGTTCCCGGCTTGGTTTTAATTCTCACCAACTTTCTTCTTGAGTACCTCACTTGCAAGATAGATGTTCTTCTTGCCGTAGTCCCGGATCTGCGCTGCGAAGTTTGCAAGATCGGTCTCCTTCTCCCTCTCATCCGGGATCTTGAGGAGCATGGGGAGATTGACCCCTGTGACGACCTCGACCTTGCTCTCCTTCAGGAAGGCCAGGGAGACATTCGAAGGCGTTCCACCGAAGAGGTCCGTGAGCACCAGGACGCCCATTCCCGTGTCCAACTTCCGGATCGCCGCGGTGATCTCTTTTCTCAGTTCCTCGAGGCCTTTGGTTTCTCCCACCGAAATGTGAAGCGCGCCGTTGAGACTGCCTTTGATCTGTTCCGCCGCCCTGATCAGTTCGCTTCCCAGATTGCCGTGTGTGATGACCAGAACCCCAATCATGGCGCCCTCTCCAGAGTGATGGGTAACGCTAATGCATTCACTATTAATTGTCAAGGCGAATCGGCCCCGGACGGGGCCTACAGAGAAGCCTACAGCCTACAGCCGACAGTCCACAGCCAAAAGCGAAATGCCAACAAAGAATCTTCACTGTAGGCTGTAGGCTGTCGACTGTAGGCTTCTTTGTCTGCCGGCTGTCGGCTTCTTTTCTCTGGGGATGTTCCAACCTGCGGAAAACGTCAAAAAGGCGTACAAAATGAGTGTAAACAGCAATTCAGGCAGAGCCCGGTGCCGTTATGGTTGCGCACCAAATTAATCTAAATATCTGTTAATATAGGATATTTTGCCGTGACTCCAAAGCGGGCAATCCGGCAAAACCTCTATTCAAACCTGCACTTACCTCATAGGCCAACACCTTTATCAACAGATACTTCACAAGGCCTGTGCACTGCCTTGTTTTATCACAATATACAAATATTACAATATGTTACAAAAAAATAAGCACGTCAAAAAACCGACGGAATCTCTTTACTGGAAATGCAACATGTGCAACCAGAGCACTCCCCATCCCCGCTATGAGTGGCTCTGCGTTCTAATGCAGCCGGATTGAGCCCGACAGGATGCGCATTGCGCTTTTCGTGAGTGTCCCCCATGAAAAAAGTGAAGTAAAAAGGTACTTTAGCGTTGACAAAATCGAAATGCTCATTACTATAGGTTCAACCTTCCAGAGGAGACGGTCGCACGCATGTACAAATGCAAGAAAAAGGCGATTTTGATTACCGAGCCCTGCCCGGATACGGTCTGCGAGTGGTGGCTCAAGAACGAGATGTTCTGCAACTGTACCTGGGTTGCCTGCAATTACGGTCCCTTCACGCTCGAAGAAGTCGGTGAGATGATGGGTGTCACCCGGGAACGCATCCGCCAGATCGAGGCGAAGGCGCTCCGAAAGTTGCAGCACAAGAAACGGAGAGACCAGCTCAAGGATTTCGCCTCGCCGGATTATGACAAGGAGTACCGTTGATACGAGGCACTAGCATCTAGCCACGAGGCTCGCGCCCAATGGCAAAATGGCATAGTGACAAAAAGAAATGCCCCGGAACTCATTCGAGCCCGGGGCTTTCTTTTTCTTCAGACCCCCTCCTTTAACAAAGGAGGGTTGGGGAGGTTTTTTCTTTTCCTCCCTCTTCACTCAGACACTCAGACACTGAGTGACTCAGACACTTTTCTTTTTCTGCTTCAGATCATCGAGAAACTGCCGCATATACTCCTTGCGCTCGGCCCGTGAGAAGAGCAGGGCCGAAATCTCGAACTCGTACTCGAGGGCGGCGCTCTTGTCCAGGTAAGGAACCACCTCGGAGATCCGCTTTACGGCCTCTATGGCCTTCGGGGGGCGGCCGGCAAGTTCCTTCGCCATGATTTTCGCCACTTCCATGAAACGGTCTGGAGGGGCAACCTTATTGACAAGGCCGATCCGGAGGGCCTCCATCGCGCCGATGGGCTCCCCCAGCATGGCGATCTCCTTGGCTTTGGCCGTGCCGACAAGCCGGCTGATGGGGTTGAAGAGGGGATTGAGACCGAATTTCAGCTCCGGGTGCCCGAATATGGCGCTCTCGGAGGCAACGATCAAGTCGCAGACCGTCGCGAGGTTGAACCCGCCTCCCAGCGCGATCCCGCCCACGGCTGCGATGACAGGCTTGCGGAAAGCGAATATCTTCTGCAGGTAACTGGCGATGAGATTGAAATAGTCATCGACATCATCGTCTGTGACGGCCGCCATCTCCTTGAGGTCCATCCCCGCCGAGAACACGTAATCGCCGCCCGTCAGGATCACGGCCCGCACCGACTCGTCTTTCTCGAGGGCCGCGAAGCAATCCACCAGCTCGAGCTTCATCTCCCGGGACAGGGCGTTCATCTCGTGGGGCCGGTTGAGCATGACGACGGCATAGCCGTCCTCTCTGGTGATCCGGATGGTCTTGTAGTCCATGTTTCCGTTGACCTTGAAGGCAGGATAGATTGGCTCTGAATGGCTTTTCTGACCCGTATGGTCGTTCGCGAAACGGCGCATCAAGGTGTCAGGTACCTGGTGCAGGTGACAGGAAAAAATCATCGGAGCAGGCATTCCTGTACCTAACCTGTTACCTGATTCACCTGTTACCTTTTTTCCCGTCAACCCGTTCTTTCAGTTCTTTCCCCACTTTGAAAAACGGGAAACGCCTGGGCGGCACTTCCACGGAGGCGCCCGTCATGGGGTTGCGTCCCCGCCGGGGTTCCCGCGTCCTGACGGTGAAATTGCCGAATCCCCGGATTTCGATCCGGTCGTCGTTCTTCATGGCCTCGACCATCGAATCGAAGACGATCTCGACGGCGTGAGCCACGTCCTTGCGGGGATACTCATTGAGAATATCCTGGACCTTTGCGATTAAATCCCTCTTTGTCATGGAAACGTCACCTTCCCTGGCCAACATAGATATAACTCAAGCCCGGGCCTGTCTCCACCACCGTCTCCACCATTTCGCGCTTCAGGACCGACACCATCTCTTCCATCATGAATCGCCAGACGGAGCGCCGTTCTTCCCTCGGGTAGACGAGTTCGGGCTTGCCTTCCAGCTGGGCCAGCGTGGCCGCCACCTCCGCCGCATGCTCCAGGTCGCCCAATTCATCGACGAGCTTGAGTCCCACAGCCTGGCGGCCCGTAAAGATGCGGCCGTCGGCAATTTCTTTCACTTTCTCCTTGTCCAGGGTCCGGCTCCCTGACACGGCTTCCACGAACTGCTCGTGCACATCGTCAATGAGCGCCTGGAGAAGTTCACGCTCCTCCTTCGTCATGTCGCGAAACGGGGATCCGGCATCCTTGTACTTGCCGCTCTTGATCACGGAGGCGCGCAGCCCCACCTTCTTGAAAAGATCCTCCACGTTGGTGAAGTGCATGATGACGCCGATGCTGCCCGTGAGCGTCCCGGGGTTGGCAACAATTTTCTCGGCCGCGCAGGCGACGTAGTAACCGCCCGAGGTAGCCATGGACCCCATGGAGGCGACAACGGTCTTCCCTTTTTTCCGCACCGACCGGACCTTGTCGAATATTTCCTGGGAAGGGCCCACTCCGCCGCCGGGCGTGTCAATCCGCAGGATGATCGCCTTGATGCTGTCGTCTTTGCTGAACTTTTCAAGGACGTCGTTGACAGGCTTGGAATCAAGGATGACCCCCTTCACGGGGACAACGCCGATCCGGTCTTTCGCGATGAAGGTCGCTCTGTCCCCCTTCACAGAGCTCATGCCGTAAACGAGGAAAAAGAACGCGACCCCAATCAGAGAAAGCAACAGGAGCCCGAAGAGGACGGGATGCCTTTTTCGCATTGTACGATAACCTTGTGCACGTCGGGCTGCCGAACGTACCAGCTGCTCCGAACATCGCACCCGTGCAGGTGACAGGTAACAGGTTTCAGGTGACAGGACTGAGGGATCGTTTCTTTTGTTACCCTGTACCCTAGTACCCTATACCCTGCTTGTTTTTCAGGCATCCAGCTTGATGTCCGCAAGGGCCTTGCCGAGGCTCGACCCGAGATTCTCCTTGTTGTTGAGGTACTGCCGGGCCGGAGAGGTCTGGTGAACCGTCGTCTCGTGATCCTTGATGCTCAGCCGGATCTTGCGGTTCTTCGGGTCGACGCTCTTGACCACAGCCGTGACGGCATCCCCGACGGCAAACAGGTCGGAAGCCGCCTTGACCCGCTTCTGGCTCAGCTCGGAGATGTGGACGAGCCCCTCGATGCCTTCCTCGATCTCGACGAAGATGCCGAAGTCCGTGATGTTAGTCACCTTGCCCGTGATGATGGCACCGGGATTGTATCGATCACAGAACTCCTCCCAGGGATTCTTTTCGAGCTGCTTGATGCCCAGGGAGAACTTCTCGCTCTCCACATCCACGTTCAGAACGACGGCTTCGATCTCCTGGCCCTTCTTGTAAAGCTCCGAGGGGTGCTTCACGCGATGCTTCCAGGAAATATCCGAGACATGCACGAGACCGTCGATGCCCTCCTCGACGCCGATAAAGATCCCGAAGTCCGTGATGTTGCGGATGCGGCCCCGGATGACGGTCCCCTCGGCGTATTTCTCCTTCAGGGCAAGCCAGGGATTGGCCGTGGTCTGTTTGAGGCCCAGGGAAATCCGCTTGCTCTCTGCATTCACCTCGAGGACCATGACCTGCAGGAGCTGCCCCACCGAGAGCACCTTGGAGGGGTGCCGGATCTCCCTTGTCCAGAACATTTCCGAGACGTGGATGAGACCCTCGACACCCGGCTCGAGTTCCACGAAGGCGCCGTAGTCGACGATGCTGACCACCTTTCCCTCCAGGACGCTGCCGACGGGAAACTTGTCGCCGATCCGCTCCCAGGGGTTCTCCGTGAGCTGCTTGAGGCCCAGCGACACCCGCTCCTTGTCGCGATCGAAGGAGAGCACCTTCACCAGGATTTTGTCGCCCTTGTTGAAGGTGTCGGAAGGCTTGGGCACCTTGCCCCACGAGATGTCGGTAACATGGAGAAGTCCGTCGATGCCGCCCAGGTCGATGAAGAGGCCGTAGTCGGTGATGTTCTTGATGATCCCCTCGACGACCTTCCCCTCCTCGATCGTCTCGAGGAGCTGCTTGCGGTCCGACTCGCGCTCCTTCTCCATGATGGCACGCCTTGACAGGACGACATTGTTGCGCTCGCGGTCGTACTTGAGGATGTTGAACTCCATGGTCTGACCGACGAAGCGGTCGAGATCCCGGACGGGCCGGATGTCCACCTGGGAGCCGGGCAAAAACGCAGGGATCCCGATGTCCACCGTGAGGCCCCCCTTCACCCGCTGGGTGATCGTGCCCTGGATGGGCTGGTTGCCGTCGAATTTCTCCTTGATGCTCCCCCAGGTCTTGATCTTGGAGGCCTTGTCCCGCGAGAGAATCAGACTGTCGTCCTCGCCCCTCCTTTCCACGAGGACTTCTATCTCATCGCCCACGCTGACAGTGATGTTTCCGCTGGCATCCCGAAGTTCCCGGGCGGGGATCATCCCCTCTGTCTTGGAGCCCACATCCACCATGACCGTGTCGGCGCTGACCTGCACCACCCTGCCGATCACGATCTCGCCGGACCGCAGCTCCTGGAGGCTCTGCTCGTAGAGGGCCGAAAAGCCTCCTTCGTCCTCTTTCTTCGACGCCGCCTGATCCTCTGCCGCCCCCCTGTCCTGATTCACCGTTTTCTGTTCTTCTACCTTCGCGCTCTCATCCGTAACCATTTACTGCAGTACCCCCCGTTAAGATTTCATACGACGCCCCAACGAAACGTTTGAGACGTAACATACGGATAATAAAAGATCAAGTATTTAAAGCGCCTTGGAGGCCTTCCTCCGGAACGCGCCGAGCATCTCCTCCACCACCTCGTCGATCGTTTTCCCCGTCGAATCCACAAGGACGCCGTCATCGGATGGGCGAAGCGGGGCGATCGCCCGCTCGCTGTCCTGCCGGTCGCGCCGGAGCACGTCCCGCAGCACCTCGTCGAGGCTCACCTCGTGACCCCGCTCCCTCAACTCGAGCCAGCGCCTGCGACTGCGCTCCTCGGGGCCGGCCGTGAGAAAGAACTTCACGTCGGCGCCCGGGAATACCACCGTCCCCATGTCGCGCCCCTCAGCCACGATACCTCCTGAGAGCGCGGCTTCGCGCTGCACGGCGAGAAGCCTCTGTCTCACTTCGGGCAGTGCCGAAACCGTCGATGCGAGCATGCTGATCTCCGGTGTCCGGATGAGCTCCGTCACATCCCTGCCGTCGAGAAGGATCCTCGTGGCCCCCTCGCACTCGCCCAGCGCGACGTCCGTGGCACTGCACAGGGCGGCAATCCCGACCCGATCGGCGGCGGCAAGGCCTGCCAGGGTGACCTTCAAGGCCAATGCCCGGTAGAGGGCCCCCGTGTCCATGTACACATAGGAGAGCCTGCGGGCGAGCAGTCGGCTGACGGTGCTCTTTCCCGATCCGGCCGGGCCGTCGACGGTCACCACGCATTTTTTCGTCAACGCCGGCTTACCTCTGCCTCGATTCGATTTTCCAGGACTCGCACCGGCCCCAGTTTATGACGCACGAAGGAAAAGGTAACGGCCGCTAAGGTTACCCCCGCGGCATTGAAGAGAAAATCCCACAGGCTGCAGTCCCTGCCGGGCACGAAGGACTGATGGATCTCGTCGCTTGCGCCGTAAAGGATCCCGACAAGAATCGTCGCCAGGACGGCATTCTCGGCAAGTGCCGAAACAGGGGATGTCGTGAAAACCCTCATGAGCAAGTACCCGAGGATATAGTATTCCACGAGATGCAGCAGCTTGTCATAGTCGAAGACGGGCCTGAGCTCCTCGCTATCCAACGAAGACGAGGATAGCGCGAAAATCAGGGCCGCGTAACCTACGGCGGGAAGGAGATAGAAGAGAATGCGTTTTCGGCGGTTAACCGCAAGTTTGAGATTCTTGACCATGTGAACGCGTGATGGAGACCGTCTACTCTTCTTTTCCTCTTTCCCCCCGCAATTTTTTCACCTTCTCGAAGAAGGGGCCGTCTTCTCTCCACAACCAGCAGCTGTTTTTCAGGATGCCCGGATCGTAATCCAGCGATCTCGTGCCCCCGCCCTCCCGTTTGCGGCTGAGGGAAGCCCACATCCCCTGGACCGCCGCCGCCCCCATGTGGTAGATCAGCGTCGTCATGTGGAGGCAGCCCGCGGTGCCGCCCAGCCGATCCTTCAAGTCCCTGGAGAAGCCGGGCTTGATCCTGAGACCCGCGATCTTCCCTGCGCTGGACTCCACGCCCAGACACTCCCCGATGGGGATCTTCCTCATCGTCGCGCGGGCCTCGGTGATCTCGAGCGACGGGAGGCTCACCTTCATCTCGACCCGGATGTCATGGACGATCCCGGGATCCAGGAACTCATTTCTGCTGTAGTAAAAAGAGGGAAAGAAACGCTCATCCACAAGATCGCCTTCCACCAGCAGGGATGAGTCGTCAATCTCGAAGGAGTTTACGGTAATGGTTCTCGAATGGATACGCTCTTTCTTCTGCAAAAAACACCCAAGCATGTTGCCGATTACCCGCTGGATCGCCGGCACGCCGTCAGGATATCGTTAAGGTCAAGCACATTGCCGACGTGCTTGGCGTCACAAGGCTGTGATTTATACCACATAACTGCACTTGTCAACAGCAATCGTCGCGGCCTTCCACAGGAACATCGGCTTGATTATCGCCGAAAAGCGGATATAATAAGTACGAATGCCCCTCCCGGCGCCAATTCGGGAGGACTCCAAAGGAGCTTAGCTTCGATCCCGTCCCGGCGGGGCGGGGTCTAAACAATACAATGACAACTGTCAGGAAAACAACACATCGCGCCCTCGCGGCCCTCCTGATCGCCGCCTTCCTCGTCGTTTCCGCCTTTATCCCCTCTGCGCGTGCGGCCCTAACCATCGAGGAGGAAAAAAAACTCGGCCGCGAGATCTACGAAAAGCTCGAGAAGTCCAACGCGATCTCCAAAAATCAGAAGGTCACCGATTATGTCAGCAAAATAGGGGCGCAGATCCTGGCCGGCCAGCAGCGTGTCCCCTGGGATTTCCAGTTTCACGTGATCAACAGCTCGGCGATCAATGCCTTCGCAACACCCGGGGGCTACATCTACATCTTCCGGGGTCTCATTGCGCTGTCGGAGAACGAAAGCGAGCTCGCGAGCGTCATGGCTCACGAAATCGCCCACGCCAACGCCCGCCACATCGACCAGATGATGGAGAAATCCAAGAAGCTCAACTATGCCATGCTGGCGGGGGTGATCGCCGGGGCGCTGCTTGGCGGGGGCGGCGGCACCGGGGCGGCCGTGGCCATGGGTGCCATGGCCGGCGCCCAGACGCTTGCCCTGCAGTACAGTCGCGAGAACGAGGAAGAGGCGGACCGTTTCGGGATGTCCTACCTCGCGGCGGCGGGATACGACCCGAAAAGCATGGTGGACTTCATGAAGCTCATGAGCCGCCACGAGTTTTACTCGAACAACATCCCTTCCTACTTCCTGACCCACCCGGGCACGAAAGATCGAATCCGCTACCTCGACGGGCTCCTCGAGGCCCGCTATACCCAAAGGGGCAAGGAAAGCATCGTGGGCGGCTTCCGCCGCATGCAGGTCGAGATGCTGATGGAGGAGAGGAATCTCGAGCCGGTGATGACCCGCTTCCGGGACGACCTGAAGAAAAACCCCTCCGACGTGAACGCCCTGTACGGGCTGGCCGTGGTGCAGGCCAAGCTGGGACATACGAAGGAGGCCGCGGAAACCATCAAGACGGCCCTGGGCCATGCGCCGGAGGATCCGGAAATGCTCCGCGACGCCGGCATCATCGCATACCTCCGCGGCCTTTATGCCGAAGCCGTTGCCTACCTGAGGAAGGCCCACCAGATCAACGAGGCCGACGAGGAGACGATCCTCTATCTCGCGCGGGCCTATGAGCAGACAGGCGATGCCTTCACAGCCCTGGAGCTCTACAAGAAAGCCGCCGCTGCCGGATCGAAGGACGAGCAGATCACCTACGGCCTCGCAACGGCTTATGGCAAGATGAACAACGAGGCCGAGTCCCACTACTGGTTCGGATCCTATTTCAAGATGAAGAAAAAGAAGGACAGCGCACTTTTCCACTACCGGGCCGCCCTGGGCAAAGTCCCGCCCGACAGCGACCGGGCCCGTGAAATCAGGCAGGAGATCGAGACCCTCCAGAAACCGCCGGACAAGCCTGCTGCGATGCAGGTTGACCCGCGCGGGCCCAGCCGGACAAGAAAATCGCCCTATTAGCCGCGGCAAGGCTTCCAGCCGACAGCCTACAAAGAAGCCGACAGTCTACGGTTTACAGCCGACAGCAAAAAAAAAGAAAGTATCCAGCAGGGATTTGTTGGCTGCAGGCTGTTGACTGTCGGCTTTTAGATGCCGCGCCGCGGCATCTAAAAAGAAAAAGGGGCTGCACGATCGATCGTGCAGCCCCTAAGTCCATTATTTGGAGGCGGCAACCGGATTCGAACCGGTGAATAACGGTTTTGCAGACCGCTGCCTTAGCCACTTGGCTATGCCGCCGCTGTTGACTGGAGCGGGCGAACGGATTTGAACCGTCGACGTCTACCTTGGCAAGGTAGCACTCTACCGCTGAGTTACGCCCGCTTTGTTAAAGAGAGAAGGAATATGAACAAAAGATCGCCTCTTGTCAACAAAAAATTGAAAAGCTTTTTCCGCTTGAAAAACAAAACTCTTTACGCTATAGGATTGCCAAAGGGGCGGTTAACTCAGCGGGAGAGTGCTACCTTCACACGGTAGAAGTCACTGGTTCAATCCCAGTACCGCCTACCATTCAAAAAAGCAGGGCAGCCAATACGGCTGCCTTTTTTCATTCCTCGGATACCCGACCGGCCGTCTCCCTCCCCCTACATAACCCTTGACACGGGCCCCGCAACACATAACACTTAGCCTATGATCTCCCGGCGCGAATTCATGCAGGCCCTGGCCCGGCTGGCACCGGTGCTGGGCGTCTCGGGGCTGATCCTTTCGGAGCCCGCCCTGCTCAGGGCCCTTCCGGATGTCCTGGATGGGGCCGCTTTTGCGGGGGAGAGGACCGATGAGCTGATCGGCGCGGCCCCGCGGGCCCGGTTCTGGTCGGCAGCCGCGAAGGGCCGCGTCCAATGCCACCTGTGCGCCCGCGGGTGCCTCCTGGCCGAAGGAGAGCGCGGCCAGTGCCGCTCGAGGATGAACGCGGGCGGCGAGATGAAGAGCCTCGTCTACGGCCGGCCCGTCTCGGTCCACGTGGACCCCATCGAGAAAAAGCCCTTCTACCACTTCATGCCCGGCTCCCAGGCCTACTCCATCGGCACGACGGGCTGCCCCCTGCGCTGCAAATTCTGCCAGAACTGGCAGACCTCGCAAGCCTCGCCGGAAGATTACCGCGTCCGCTTCACCCCTCCCGGCGACCTTGTCGAATCGGTCCGCTCCCGCAAGGCACCCGTCATCGCCTACACCTACAACGAGCCTCTCGTGTTCACGGAGTATCTGCTCGACATCGCCAGCGCCGCGCGAATGAGGGGTATCCGCTCGGTGATGGTAACCTGCGGCTACATGGCAGAAGCCCCCCTCGCGGAGATGTGCAAGGCGCTCGATGCCGTCAAGGTCGACCTGAAGGGATACAGCGAGAGCTTCTACCGGGATGCCTGCGGCGCCGAATTGAAGCCCGTGCTCCGGACGATCAAGCAGATCGCAAAGAGCCGCGTGCACCTGGAGATTGTGAATCTCGTCGTCCCGACCCTCAATGATACGGACCCGATGATCGCCGATCTTTGCGACTGGGTCATGGGGGAGCTGGGCCCTGACGTTCCCCTTCACTTCTCACGGTTTCGCCCGGACTACCAGATGCCGCACCTGCCGCCCACACCCACGGCAACGCTCGAGCGGGCCCGGTCGTTCGCCATGGCCCGCGGAATCCGTTACGTCTATGTGGGCAACGTACCTGGCCACCCTGGCAACAACACCCACTGCCCGTCCTGCAAAAAAGATGTGATCCGCAGGACGCAATTCTTCGTTGAAGGTTCGAACATCAAGAACGGCAAGTGCGGGTTCTGCGGCAAGAAGATCTCGGGAGTCTTTGCATAAAGGCAGTACCGGTGACAGTGACCAGTGGCCGGTGGAAGATAAAAAAAGTGCCTGAGGTCTAAGTGCCTGATGTCTGAGTGAAGAAATAGAAAAATAGTCATTGCGAGCAGAGCCTCGCGAGGCGTGGCAATCCACGATGTAGAATCCAGATTGAGATTGCTTCGTCACTCCGTTCCTCGCAATGACTTCTTTGACGGGACAGACGGGATAGACCGGATAGACGGGATAGACTGGAGAGACGTTTTATGTGAGGTCGTTATGAACCGATGCACGGATGTGGCTGATTCTGTTGATCCCGCTGCTTCTCTTCCCGGCGGGTTGCCAGGCTGCGGAAAAGACGGATGGCACGATACGGCAGCCGGCTGTCGCGGGCAGGTTCTACCCGGAGGCGGCCCCCGCGTTGCGGCTCGCCGTCGAGAAGTACATGCAGGAGGCCCTGCCGCCCGCGGCGAAGGACCCCGTCGCCATCATCGTCCCCCACGCCGGCTACGTCTTCTCGGGCCAGATCTGCGCCGACGGGTTCAACCAGGTCCGCGGGCGCCCATACGACACCGTGGTGATCCTGGGAACAAACCACACGAGTTCCGCCTTCCGCAAAGTGGGGATCTACCCCGGAGCGGGATTCCAGACACCCCTCGGAGCAGCCGCAATCGACAGCAGCATCGTCGAGGCCCTCCTGGCCGAATGCCCGGACTGCACCCTCGACGCATCGATCCACGCGAGAGAGCATTCCATCGAGGTCGTCGTTCCCTTCGTGCAGGTCCTTTTCCCCGGTGCGAAAATCGTCCCGGCCATCGTGGGCGAGGCGGATGTGGAAATCTGCGAACGATTCGGCAAAGCCCTCGCCAAGATTCTCAAGGGCCGCAATGCCCTGATCGTGGCAAGCACCGATCTGTCCCACTACCCCTCGGCCGCAAATGCCTCCATGGTGGACCGCCAGACTCTCCAGGCCATCCTCCCGCTCGATCTTGCGAGCTTCCACGCCGTCGCCCACGCGGCATCGGATCGCAACATCCGCGGCCTTTCCACGCGGGCCTGCGGAGAGGCGCCCGTCATGGCGGCCATGGCTGCGGCCAGGGCGCTCGGCGCCACAGGCGGCATCCTGGTGAGCTACGCCCACTCCGGCGAGACGGTTCTCGGCGATCGCGGCCAGGTGGTGGGCTACGGCGCCGTGGCCCTGGCCTCCGGAAAAACGGGAGCAGGCGATGCAACGCCGTCCGCCCTGCCAACCAGCGGCAAAAACGCATCCCTGAACGCATCGGACCGCAAACGGCTTCTGACACTCGCGCGCGACACGATCGAGAGGTTCCTGACGACGAAGACGGCCCCCCTGGCACGAAACCCCTCCCCTGCCCTCGAGCAGACACGGGGCATGTTTGTGACGCTGAACAAGCGCGGGGAGCTTCGCGGCTGCATCGGCGAGATCGTGCCCGAAAAGCCTCTCTACCAGCTCGTCGGGGCGGTGGCCCTGAAATCGGCCCTGGAAGACCCGCGGTTCAGGCCGCTCCGTCATGACGAGATGAAGGACATCGAGATCGAGATCTCGGTTCTCACGCCCGCAGCGCCCGTTGCCGGGGCGGAGGACATCGTCGTGGGGCGCGACGGCGTCATCGTGAAAAAGGACGGCCGCTCGGCCATTTTCCTGCCCCAGGTGGCAACCGGGCAGGGTTGGGGGCGCGACGAGATGCTTGACCAGCTGTGCCTGAAGGCGGGGCTGCCTGCCGGCAGCTGGAAGAAAGGCGCGCAGTTTCTCACATTCCAGGCGGAAGTGTTCAGCGAGACGGACTTCAAGACAGCCCGATGAAAGCCGTTCTGTTCATCATCGGACTCATCTCGATTCTGGGCCAGGTGGTTCTCCTGCGGGAGCTCAACGTGGCCTCTTTCGGGGTCGAGCTCGTCTATATCCTCGCACTCGGGTTCTGGCTTGCGGCAACGGCGCTGGGCGCCCTGTCGTGCCGGTCATCCCGAGCGACCCGGCCGGGCCTGCTCACCATCCCGCTGCTTTTGTTCGCAGCCCTTCTCCCCCTCGCCGTGGCGTTTGCCCGGGGAAGCCGGGTCCTCGCCGGAGGCGTTCCCGGGGCTTACCTCCCGTTCGGCGAGCAGATCGTCACGATCTCGATCACCCTCCTGCCGGCCGGTTTTCTCACGGGATGGCTCTTCCGCAGGGCGGCGGGCCTCTTCGTGTCCGAGGGCAGGACCGTTGCAGCGGCCTACGCCATCGAAAGCGCCGGGGGCATTGCCGGCGGCCTCCTGTCGTCGCTCGGCCTGCACTGGGGGGTGCAGAACTTCGCCCTCGCCCTGATCGGAGCGCTCATTGCCGCGGCGGCCCCGCTGCTGATCACGGCCGGCGCCAAACACAGCCGAAGCACTCTCCCGGCCATCGCCCTATGCGGGATCTTTCTGCTTTCTCTCTTCCAGGCCCCGGCACTCGACGACAGGATGACGCGATGGAACCACCCGTCCCTGCTGGAGAGCAGGGATACGCCCTATGGCCGGATCAGTATCACTCAGCGTGAGGCGCAGGTCTCGGTGTTCATGAATAACGCCCTCGCCTTCGAGACCGAGGGAACCGAGGCGGAGCACTTCGCCCATCTGGCAGCCCTCCAGCACCCCCGGCCCGAACGCATCCTCATCCTGGGCGGCGGGATCGAGGGGACGGTGGCTGAAGTGCTGAAGCACGGCCCCGTTGCCGTCGACTATGTCGAGGTCGACCCCGCCATGCTCGGCACCGTCAGGGAGCATCTTTCCCTGCAGAGGCAGGAGCCTCTCGGCAAGCCCGGCGTAAGGATCATCACGGACGACCCCCGGCGGTTCCTGCGGGAGGAGGGCCGGTACGATCTCATCCTCATCGGCATGCCCGAGCCCTCCTCGGGACAGGCCAACCGGTTCTACACCCTGGAGTTCTTCAAGCTGTGCCGCGACCGGCTGAAACCGGACGGGATCGTCGCCCTGCGGATCCAGGCGGCCGAAAACAGCTGGACGCCGCAGATGACGGAGCGGGCGCTGAGCATCCACGGCGCGCTCTTCTCCGCCTTCGGCCATGTTTTCATCATTCCCGGGGACACGGACGTGGTGACGGCATCATTGGTGTCTCTGCCGAGCGACCCGGAGGTCCTGATCGAGCGGCTCCGCTCACGCGGGATTCGAAGCCGCCTGGTCTCGGAGCCCTTCATCCGGTATCTCCTGACCAACGACCGGTTCTCCGAGGTCGGCGAAACGGTGCGCACGCGCACGGCCCCCCTGAACACCGATCAGCGGCCCATCTGCTATCAAATCACGTCCCTGCTGTGGCTGTCAAAATTTTACCCGGCCCTGACCGGTCTGAGTCTCGGGGAAGTCGAGAGCCTCATGAAAGCAAATTGGACATGGATCGCAGCGGCGTCAGGCATGCTGCTGATCCTCTTTTTCATCGCCCGCGTGAGACCCTCCTGGCGCGGGACTCTTCTCGTGGGGTTTGCGGGGTTTGCCGGCATGGTTCTGGAGACGGTGCTGATCCTGCAATACCAGACCCGTCACGGCGTCCTCTACCGCGACCTGGGGATCCTCATCACGGCCTTCATGCTCGGCCTGACTGCCGGCGCCTTCCTCGTAGCCGCAGTGGCCCGCGGCAAGAGCCCGTACCGTGCACTCGCCCGGAAATGGGGAATCGGCTTTGTCGCAGGCTTCATGCTCCTCGGGACCCTTGCCTTCTTCCGGGCCCGAATCGGCCTGATTACGGATCTTGCCGAAACGGCGGGTCTGCTCGCAGCGGTGGGCCTTCTCGTGGCGGGCGTCTTTGCCTATGCAAGCTTCAGGAGGGTGCCGGACCCGGAAAAGTTGATCTCGCCCCTCTATGCTGCAGATCTCTTCGGCGGCTGCCTCGGCTCCATTGCCGCGAGCCTCTTCATGGTGCCGCTCATCGGCATGGACATGACGGCAGCCGCGATGGTCGGACTTGCGCTGCTTGCGCTGCTGCTGATCTAGTGACAGGTGCAAGAGATAGAGGGGACCAGGGTCGAGGGGGTAGGGACGAAAAATAGTGTTGAGTGTAAGTGTCTGAGTGAAGATAAAGAGAAGAAGGGCTTCGGTTATGCGAGCATGTCATTGCGAGGAGGCTCTCCGGGCCGACGCGGCAATCCCATCGAAAGGCGAGATTGCTTCGTCACTTCGTTCATCGCAATGACGAACATATGGATATTGCGACATTCCCATTACCCATTACCCAATTCCCAGTTTCGGCCGCGACGCGGCCGTGTACCGGACAAAAGTTACATTTTCGAACTATGCAACAGGGAGAAGTACGAAAGTGTAACTTTTTCACGAAGGCCTTCATTTCCCACAATATATTAATCCAACATTACAATGACTTACAAAATCGCACGCTTTCATCCAGGGCACGCCTTTTGCTCACTCCTCTTTACAGGGGCAGCGGGATCTTTTCCGCTGACCACCCTGAAAGGAGGGATGAGGCGCATGTTGATCCGATTGGCTGATACAAGCTGGGGGCCGCAGTTTTTTGTCCCGACCATTTCGATCAAGCACTACTCCGGGCGCGTGCTTCTGAGAGAAAGTCTGGATGACGATCTGCTGAAAAAGGAACTGGAGGCGATGAACATCGAAGGGCGCCCCGTCGGTTTCACCAACGCCTGGTACATCCGGAAGAAAGGGACGCAGACGTGGATCAAGGTCGGAGAGTCGACGGCGCGGGAACACGATTTCGGCATTCGCCTGGACACGACGGAGCTCGAAAACGGAGCCTACCAGGTCCTCGGGTTCATGAGCGCGAAAGTCAAGACCGATGACATGAAGGAGATCATCGTCTCGAGGCAGAACATCGCGGATTTTGAAATCAGGAATTGAACTGCGACGGGTCTATCCGGTCTGTCCGTCTATCAAAGATGGTCTATTCAGTCTGTCCGGTCTATCCCGTCTATTCCGTCAGGAGGAAAAGACTATTAACTCGCTCGGTCTGTCTGGTCATTGCTAGAAACGCAGTGACGAATCAATCTTCGTTATAAGAATCTACGCGAGGATCTCAAACGTGGATCGCCACACCTCACGAGGCTCGGCTCGCGATGACCGTCTTTCTTATGTCTTCACTCAGACACTTAGACACTCAAACACTCA
>CAVPJD010000024.1:0-211118 GCA_963705165.1 uncultured delta proteobacterium
ATGTTATCTAGCACTTGTTCATGAGTTCATATAAGCAGCACTTAATGATAAAGAAGGAGAGTGCTGCGGTCGTGGCAGGCCGACCGTCACTTGGGTGAACCCCGGTGACCAGCAGGGTCGCCACGACCGATGCCCCTCAGACCCGAACAGCTGTCAGGGACCTCTTGGAGGATCCCGCATCACTCGCAAGAACGGGATAAAAGGAGCGAACCATGAACGAGAACCCTTGTTATGTCGGTATCGATGTTTCCAAGGAGTCCCTGGAAGTGGCCCTGCGGCCTTCCGGGAAGCAGCACCCCTTTGACAACGACGACGAGGGCGTTGCCCGCCTGGTGCAATTCCTTCACGCGGAGGCTCCGAGCTTGATCGTGCTGGAGGCCACCGGGAAGTTCGAGCGGCGGATCGCCCGGGCTCTGGCCGAAGCAGGGCTGCTCTTTAACATCCTCAATCCCCGGCAGTCTCGGGCTTTCGCGAAGGCCACGGGCATCCTGGCCAAGACGGACCGCATCGATGCGATGATGCTGGCCCGGTTTGCCGAGGTGCTCCAGCCCGAAGCCCGGCCCCTGAAGACCGAACAGACGGAAGCGCTCAGCGATCTGGTCACCCGCCGGCGCCAGGTTGTCGAGATGATCACGGCCGAGAAGAACCGCCAGGGGACGGCCAGCAAACGGGTCCGCCGGGATATCCAGGCCCACATCCGCTGGCTGGAGAAGCGGCTCGAGGATCTCAACGACGAGATCGACGATCTGATCCGCAAAAGCCCTCTGTGGCGCGAGAAGGACAAACTGCTGCAGAGTGTCTCCGGGGTGGGCCCCGTGACGGCGAGCACCATGCTGGGAGCCCTGCCGGAGTTGGGCACGCTGAACCGCAAGCAGATTGCCGCCCTGGTGGGGGTTGCCCCGTTCAACCGGGAAAGCGGCCGCCATCGCGGCAAACGGACGATTATGGGCGGCCGCGGTTCGGTCCGGTCGGTGCTCTACATGGGCACCCTGGCGGCTATCCAGCATAACCCCGTAATCCGAACATTCTACTGGCGACTCTTTGAAGCCGGCAAACCCAGGAAAGTCGCCATTACAGCCTGTATGCGGAAGCTCCTGGTGATACTCAATACCATGTTAAAGAACGGAACAAGCTGGCAATATCAACCAGCATGAAAAACAAAACTTGAAACACAGCTGCTGGTCACTGATCCGCCGCTTTCTGCCGCAAGGTCCGGATCACCTCGGCCAGATCCGCCGGCAGCGGCGACTCGAACGTCATTTCCTTCCCCGTGACAGGGTGGGCAAACGAGAGGCTGCTTGCGTGGAGGGCCTGGCGCGAGAGTTTCTTCAACACCGCCCGCAGTGCCGGGGTCTCGACGGCCCGCTTCGAGGCTCCGTAGACGCTGTCCCCGGCGACGGGATGCCCCAGGGCGCTCAGGTGGACGCGGATCTGGTGGGTGCGGCCCGTCTCGATCTTTGCCTCGAGAAGGGTAAAGGCGCCGAAGCGCTCCAGGACCGTCCAGCGGGTGAGGGCCGTCTTTCCCCGGCGGCTTGCCGTGGACATTTTCTTTCGCTCCACGGGGTGGCGCCCCACGGGGGCATCGGCCACGCCCTCGTCCTCGCGGAGATTGCCGTGGACAAGAGCGGTGTAGCATTTGGAGACCTGGCGCCTCTTGAACTGCTCCGCAAGATGCCTGTGGGCCTCGTCGGATTTTGCCGCCACCATGAGGCCCGAGGTCCCCTTGTCGAGTCGGTGGACGATCCCCGGCCGCATCACCCCGCCAATCCCCGAGAGGTTCCGGCAGTGGTACTGCAGGGCGTTCACGAGGGTGCCGCTGTAATTGCCCGCAGCGGGGTGAACGACCATGCCGGCCGGCTTGTCGACGACGATGATCGCCCCGTCCTCATAGAGAATGCTGAGGGGGATCGCCTCGGGAACGATCTCTGAAGGAACGGGGGCCGGCTTGCGAAGGGAAATCATTTCTCCGGGTTTCAGGCGGTGGCTCGCCCGCACGGCCTTCCCGTCAACGATTGCATCCCCGTCCTCGATGAGACGCTTTGCCTGGGAGCGCGAAAGGGTCGGGTCCTTCTGCGGCAAAAAGACATCCAGCCTCAGGCCCTGCTCGCCCTCGGCGACGATGAACTCCGACCGCTTTCCCTCTTCCTGTGTCATCCCTTCTCACGCGCAGCCAGGACGGCCCTCAGGGCGTTGCGGACCTCGGGGAGCTCCTCTGCCGCCAGGGTCCGGGGGTCGAAGAGAATCTCGTTTTCGGCGATCCGTGCCACGACGGGCACGGGGAGAGCCCTGAGCTTCTCGTCGATGCGGGCAGCCGACAGATTCCCGGAGCGAAGGGCGACCAGCACGGTGGGGATCTGCTCAGTTGGAAGCGACCCGCCGCCCGACATGGAAAATCCCTTCTTCAGGGCAAGCGTGACGCCGGGAAATTTCTCTTTCTTCAACGTCTGCAGGAGCCTTCTTGCCCGACGGGCGGCGGTCTCGACGGGTTCCGTGAGCGCCGTGAGCGAGCGCAGCCCCGCAATAGCCTCCTGCTCGTTCAGGTAGAGCTTCGCCGTTGCCTCCAGCGCTGCGAGGGTCAGCTTGTCGATGCGAAGGGCCCGGTTCAGGGGATTCTTCTTGATGCTTTCCAGCTGGTCTTTTTTTCCGACGATGATCCCCGCCTGGGGACCGCCGAGGAGCTTGTCGCCGCTGAAGGTGATGACGTCGGCCCCCTCCTTCACGGCATCTGACACGGTGGGCTCGCGCTCAAGACCGTACTTCTCCAGCCGGATGAAACATCCGCTTCCCAGGTCGTTCATCACGGGGATCCCGTGACGGCGCCCAGTGCAACCAGTTCCGGCACGGGGACCCCTTCGGTGAAGCCCACGATCCGGAAATTGCACGTGTGGACCTTCATGATCAGGGCCGTGTTCTCGTTGACGGCCTTCTCGTAGTCGGAAAGATGGGTGCGGTTCGTGGCCCCGACCTCGCGCAGGACGGCACCGCTTCGCTCCATGACCTCGGGGATGCGGAACTCGCCGCCGATCTCGATGAGCTCGCCCCGCGACACGATGGCTTCCCGGCCCCGCGCAAGGGTGCTCAGGACGAGCAGCACCGCCGCGGCGTTGTTGTTGACGACGAGGGCGTCCTCGGCCCCCGTGAGCTCGCAGAGAATCTCCCGGATGTGGTAGTACCGCAACCCCCGTTTCCCCGAGGCAAGGTCGAACTCCACGTTGGAGTAGCCCCGGCTCACCTCTACGATGCGCGCCAGGGCCTCTTTGCAAAGAGGCGCCCGCCCGAGGTTCGTGTGGAGGATGATGCCCGTGGCATTGATCACGCGCCGCAGGCTGTACTCGTGGAGCCTCTCGATGCGGGCCGCAACGGAATCGGCTGCGGATTCGTTCGAGGGGACCGAAGCGGCATCCCAGGAGCCCGCCAGGATTGCAGAGCGGATCCCCGCCACGACGTCCCGGATCGACTCGAGGACTTTTTCCCGGGGGGCCCTTTCGAGGGATCCCCGCTTCTCGAGAAGAACGAGGACCTCGTCGATCTTGGGCAGGCTCTTCAACAGGGTTTTCTGCTTGTCGTCCATGGGCGACCTTAATCTAAAAAGCTGGAGTAATGGAATGACGGAATACTCAAATAATGAGTTATTTGAGAAATAGCTTCGGAGATTGTTCACGGCCGTGAAATACTCCCGCATCAGCACGACCCAGTAGTATCGCCCCTGCGGGGTGAGTTGGAGGCAGGCTTCTCTGTCGGCGCGGCGGACGGCGCCGACGAGACGCAGAGCAAGGAGCATCTGGCTCACGGACCCGTCGAAGGCCTTTCCGTACTTCCGGCGCAGCGACGGACGATCGAGATGCAGGCCGAAGAACTCCATGAGGAAGGCGTAGCGCGCCTGGTCGGCGACGGCGAACACCCGGATGGCTTTGAGCGGGATCTCCCCGCGGTTCACCCGGTCGATGTAGTCTCGGATGCTGAAGGTGTTGGCGTAGCAGGTCCCGTGCAGATAGCCGATCGAGCCGCTCCCCAGGCCGGCATAGTCGTCGTAGTTGACGAGGTACTCGTCGATCAGGGCCGCCTTGCGGGAGAAGCACCAGGCCGAGGAGAAACGGTAAGGCGGCACGAGCCGCTGGGTGATGATCTCGTAGAATTCGCGCTCGCGGTCCGCTGGGATGGGCCCCAGTGTCTTCTGGACCAGTGCGCGCGTCTTGGTCGAGCTCATGAGTGGATAATAGGTGACCTGGTCCACTGCGGCCTCGAGGAGCTGGTCGATGTCCGCATTCAGGCTCTCGGGCGTCTGCCTGGCGAAGTTGAAGATCATGTCGGCATTCAGCGTGTCGAAGAGCCTACGATCTCCTTGAGCCGCGCCGCAATGGCGTCGCCGCTGCCGTATTTCTCGTAGCAATTCATGGCCTTGAGCAACCCGTCGTCGAAGCTCTGGACCCCCACGCTCAGGCGGTTCACACCGGCCGTCTTCAGGGCCTCCAGGTTTTGGTCAGTCACATGGCTGGGGGTGGTCTCGACCGAGATCTCTCCGATGGGGTAGAGGTGCTTGGCCCATTCGAGCGTTGCGGTCAGTTCTTCCACCATGACCGTCGGCGTGCCGCCGCCTACGTACAGCCCATTGAAGCTGAAGCCTCGCTCCTTGTAAAGCGAAAGTTCCTTGCGCAGAGCCCCGAAGTACGCCCGACACGGGGTCTTCTCGAAGGCCACGCGGTCGAAGGAGCAGTACGGGCAGAGCTTCTCGCAGAACGGGACGTGGAGGTAAAGGAGGTAGGGGCTACCCGGGCGGGCTGACGGGAGCCAGGGGTCTGCCCCCTCGCTGAAGCTCATGGCGCGGGCGAACTGACTGCGGGCCACATGGCCGATGATTTTGTCGATCGCGAAGCCTCACTAGGTGTACCTGGCCGACGATTGCCTGGCAGTCAGGCGATCACCTCGGCCAGATCCGCCGGCAGCGGCGACTCGAACGTCATTTCCTTCCCCGTGACAGGGTGGGCAAACGAGAGGCTGCTTGCGTGGAGGGCCTGGCGCGAGAGTTTCTTCAACACCGCCCGCAGTGCCGGGGTCTCGACGGCCCGCTTCGAGGCTCCGTAGACGCTGTCCCCGGCGACGGGATGCCCCAGGGCGCTCAGGTGGACGCGGATCTGGTGGGTGCGGCCCGTCTCGATCTTTGCCTCGAGAAGGGTAAAGGCGCCGAAGCGCTCCAGGACCGTCCAGCGGGTGAGGGCCGTCTTTCCCCGGCGGCTTGCCGTGGACATTTTCTTTCGCTCCACGGGGTGGCGCCCCACGGGGGCATCGGCCACGCCCTCGTCCTCGCGGAGATTGCCGTGGACAAGAGCGGTGTAGCATTTGGAGACCTGGCGCCTCTTGAACTGCTCCGCAAGATGCCTGTGGGCCTCGTCGGATTTTGCCGCCACCATGAGGCCCGAGGTCCCCTTGTCGAGTCGGTGGACGATCCCCGGCCGCATCACCCCGCCAATCCCCGAGAGGTTCCGGCAGTGGTACTGCAGGGCGTTCACGAGGGTGCCGCTGTAATTGCCCGCAGCGGGGTGAACGACCATGCCGGCCGGCTTGTCGACGACGATGATCGCCCCGTCCTCATAGAGAATGCTGAGGGGGATCGCCTCGGGAACGATCTCTGAAGGAACGGGGGCCGGCTTGCGAAGGGAAATCATTTCTCCGGGTTTCAGGCGGTGGCTCGCCCGCACGGCCTTCCCGTCAACGATTGCATCCCCGTCCTCGATGAGACGCTTTGCCTGGGAGCGCGAAAGGGTCGGGTCCTTCTGCGGCAAAAAGACATCCAGCCTCAGGCCCTGCTCGCCCTCGGCGACGATGAACTCCGACCGCTTTCCCTCTTCCTGTGTCATCCCTTCTCACGCGCAGCCAGGACGGCCCTCAGGGCGTTGCGGACCTCGGGGAGCTCCTCTGCCGCCAGGGTCCGGGGGTCGAAGAGAATCTCGTTTTCGGCGATCCGTGCCACGACGGGCACGGGGAGAGCCCTGAGCTTCTCGTCGATGCGGGCAGCCGACAGATTCCCGGAGCGAAGGGCGACCAGCACGGTGGGGATCTGCTCAGTTGGAAGCGACCCGCCGCCCGACATGGAAAATCCCTTCTTCAGGGCAAGCGTGACGCCGGGAAATTTCTCTTTCTTCAACGTCTGCAGGAGCCTTCTTGCCCGACGGGCGGCGGTCTCGACGGGTTCCGTGAGCGCCGTGAGCGAGCGCAGCCCCGCAATAGCCTCCTGCTCGTTCAGGTAGAGCTTCGCCGTTGCCTCCAGCGCTGCGAGGGTCAGCTTGTCGATGCGAAGGGCCCGGTTCAGGGGATTCTTCTTGATGCTTTCCAGCTGGTCTTTTTTTCCGACGATGATCCCCGCCTGGGGACCGCCGAGGAGCTTGTCGCCGCTGAAGGTGATGACGTCGGCCCCCTCCTTCACGGCATCTGACACGGTGGGCTCGCGCTCAAGACCGTACTTCTCCAGCCGGATGAAACATCCGCTTCCCAGGTCGTTCATCACGGGGATCCCGTGACGGCGTCCCAGTGCAACCAGTTCCGGCACGGGGACCCCTTCGGTGAAGCCCACGATCCGGAAATTGCTCGTGTGGACCTTCATGATCAGGGCCGTGTTCTCGTTGACGGCCTTCTCGTAGTCGGAAAGATGGGTGCGGTTCGTGGCCCCGACCTCGCGCAGGACGGCACCGCTTCGCTCCATGACCTCGGGGATGCGGAACTCGCCGCCGATCTCGATGAGCTCGCCCCGCGACACGATGGCTTCCCGGCCCCGCGCAAGGGTGCTCAGGACGAGCAGCACCGCCGCGGCGTTGTTGTTGACGACGAGGGCGTCCTCGGCCCCCGTGAGCTCGCAGAGAATCTCCCGGATGTGGTAGTACCGCAACCCCCGTTTCCCCGAGGCAAGGTCGAACTCCACGTTGGAGTAGCCCCGGCTCACCTCTACGATGCGCGCCAGGGCCTCTTTGCAAAGAGGCGCCCGCCCGAGGTTCGTGTGGAGGATGATGCCCGTGGCATTGATCACGCGCCGCAGGCTGTACTCGTGGAGCCTCTCGATGCGGGCCGCAACGGAATCGGCTGCGGATTCATTCGAGGGGACCGAAGCGGCATCCCAGGAGCCCGCCAGGATTGCAGAGCGGATCCCCGCCACGACGTCCCGGATCGACTCGAGGACTTTTTCCCGGGGGGCCCTTTCGAGGGTTCCCCGCTTCTCGAGAAGAACGAGGACCTCGTCGATCTTGGGCAGGCTCTTCAACAGGGTTTTCTGCTTGTCGTCCATGGGCGACCTCAATCCAAAAAGCTGGAGTAATGGAATGATGGAATACTGGAATAATGAGTTATTTGAGAAATAGCTTTTACATTATACCCAACATTCCAATATTCCAACACTCCATTATTCCAGTCTCTTATTCCCTGCAGAAGTCTCGGAAATTATTCACAGCCGTGAAGAACTCCCGCATCATCACGACCCAATAATACCGCCCCTCGGGGGTAAGATAGAGCCAGTCTTTCCGGTAGTCGTAGCGGACGGCGCCGACGATGCGAAAGGGCAGCAGCACCTGCCCAAGGTGCCAGTCGAAGGCCTTTCCGTACTTTTTGCGCATCGATGGAAGATCGAGCAGCAGCCCGAAGAGCTTCATGAGGAAATCGTAGCGCACCTGCTCGCCGAGGCTGAACTCCTTCGAGGCCGCAAGCGGGATCTCCCCGCGGTTCACCTTGTCGATGTAGTCGCGGATATGGAAGGTGTTGGCGTAGCAGGTCCCGTAGAGATAGCCGATGGAGCCGCTCCCCAGGCCGGCGTAGTCGTCGTAGTTGACGACGTACTCGTCGATCATGGCCTCCTTGCGGGAGAAGCACCACGCCGAGGAGAAGCGATAGGGCGGAACGAGCCGCTCCGTGATGATCCTGTAAAATTCCCTTTCGCGGTCCTCCGGGATGGGCCCCAGGGTCTTTTGGACAAGCTCGCGCGTCTTCGTCGAGACCATGAGGGGGTAGTAGGTGATCTGGTCCACTGCGGTCTCGAGGAGCCGGTCGATGTCGTTCTTCAGGCTCTCGGGCGTCTGCCTGGCGAAGTTGAAGATCATGTCGGCATTGAGCGTGTCGAAGGTACCCCCGATCTCCTTGAGCCTCGCCGCGATGGAGGCCCCGCTGCCGTATTTCTCGTAGCGGTCCATGGCCTTGAGCAGCTCGTCGTCAAAGCTCTGGATGCCCACGGAGAGGCGGTTCACGCCCGCCTTTTTCAAGGCATCGAGGTTTGCATCAGTCAGGTGGTTGGGGTTGGTCTCGACGGAGATCTCCCGGATGGGGTAGAGGCTTTTCGCATGCTTGAGCGTTGCGGCAAGCTCGTCCACCATGACCGTCGGCGTGCCGCCGCCTGCGTAGATCCCCTCGAAGGTATAGCCCCGCGCTTTATAGAGAGACAACTCCCCGCGCAGGGCCCCGAAGTACTCCCGGCAGAGGGCCTCGTCGAAGGTCACGCGGTTGAAGGAGCAGTAGGGGCAGAGCTTTTCGCAGAAGGGAACGTGGATATAAAGGAGGCAGGGGCTGCCGGCGCGGGCTGCCGGGAGCGCGGGGTTTGTCCCCTCCCGGAAGTTCATGGCCCGGGCGAATTGTTTTCGCGCCACGTGCCCGATAATTTTGTCGATCACGGGGACCTCACTGGGTGTGCCTGGCCGGCATTTGCCTTGCGGTCAGGCGACGTTAGCAGACAAAATCCGATTTATCAACAGGAAAGGCTCAGGGCATAAGGCTAACGGCTAAAGGAGAGAAAGACAAGAGTCGCAACGGTTGAATTTCATGTCGTGTGGTGTTATAGCATCCAAACCTATATTCTTTTCTCCGCTTACCCCACAGCAAGCTGCGGGGAATACCGTGCAATCGTTTTCAATCGCCTGTATTTGTCTTTCGCCTTGCGCCATATGCCCTGCGCCCGCGGCCTCATGACCTCGCGGCGGCCGGGCGCGTCGGGCTGGCGTGGACGAGAAGCAACACTCCCGCTATCGAAGGAAGAGGCCGCATATGACAAAAAATAAAACCTGGCAGCTCTGGCGCGACGAAAAGATGACCGAAGAGGAGGGGGCACTCCTGCGGAAGAAGGCCGCAGACCTGCCCGTCCCCTTCAACGCCGCGGCGAAAAAGGACATACAGACCCTCGTCGAGGCCTTCCTGAAGCGCAATGACGCCCTGGGTCTTGCGGCCCCGCAGATCGGGATCAGCAAGCGCATCATCGCCTTCAAGGTGAAGGACTTCGACAAGAAGGGTCTGAGCGGCAAGGGCGACTGGGAGGTCCTCATCAACGCCCGCATCACCCAGCTTCGCGGTGATGCGGAAGTGATGAACGAGGGCTGTCTCTCCTGCCCCGACATCAGCGTGGAGGTGACCCGCGCCACGGAGATCAAGGTCAAGGCCGTCGACATCAACGGCAACAAGGTGAACAAACGCTACACGGGCTTTCTCGCCCGCATCGTCCAGCACGAGATCGACCACCTCGACGGCCGCCTCGTCGTCGACCACGAAGGCACCATCTCCTACCCCAAGGAGAAACAGGCCTTTTTCGATAAAATCTTTAAATAAGGGGACAGGGTCCCGGGGCCAGGGACCGGATAATAAGAAAAACCAAGAAACAACGCCCCCGTTTGGGAAACCAGACGGGGGCGTTCTCTTTTGTTCGGCTTGCTATTTTAAATTGTTAAACAACTGTCTGGATGCAAAGCGCCAGACATCCCGAGGAGCGAGGCATACTTTGTGGCATACGATCAGCGATGAGGGACGAGGGTAACGCAAGCAGACTGTTGACATATCGAAAGACATCGCCGGGATGGACCTGTGTGAGGTCCTCGGGAGGGGAATGAAACTGGGCGTGAAGGTGAGCGACAACACGAAGGCCTTCTTCAAGAAGACCAAGGCCGATGTGGTGCTCCTTTCTCTCTCGACTGGACTCGACATTGCACGCGACACTGCGTTCAGGCTCCGGGGCCGGTTTCAGGGACCGCCGTTTTCAGCTTCTTTCGTTTTCTCAGGACCTGCAGGGTGAAGACGCCCGCGAGGAGGCCGATTCCCAGGATATCCGTAATGGTTCCGGGGAAGATCAGGGCTGCGGCCGCGGCGCCCGTGGCAATGCGCTCCGGAATCGTCGAGTGGTCCTTGAGATACCCGATGATCGTCGCGCCCAGGGCAATAACGCCCAGGAACATCGTGAGCATGACCTGTCCAAACCAGACGTAATCGAAGGGGGTCGTCCCGTCAAGGATCGTCGGCATCCAGAGCACGATCGGCGCGGACACGAATACAAGTGGAATGATGAAGCCCCCCGATGCGAGCGTGAACGCCCTCAGGCCTGTCCTGAAGGGATCCGCACCGGAAATTCCCGATGCCGCATAGGCCGCAAGCGCCACGGGCGGCGTCACGTCGGCCAGGATCGCGTAGAAAAAGACAAACATGTGTGAGACGAGCGGGTGGATGCCCCACTGCATGAGCGCCGGCGCGGCGATCATGGCGGCGATGATGTATTGGGCTGTCGTGGGGATGCCCATGCCGAGGACAAAGCAGGCCAGCGCCGTGTTGATCAGCGTGAAGAACAGGGTGATGTCACTGACGGTGCTCAGGCCCATCAACAGGGGATGGAGAACGACGGCGATCTGGTGGGCTACGGCGATGACGGCCGTGGCGAATTTGAGGCCGATCCCGGTGAGCGTCGTCGCCCCGACGATGAAGCCCACGCAGGCGCAGGCGGCGCCGATGGCGATCGCGTTCTTCGTTCCGTCCTCGAGACTCGAGAGGATCTCGGGGACGCGCATCTTGCTTTCCTTGTAGAAGAAACCGGTCAGGACGATGAGCATGCAGCACCAGAAGGCGGCAAGCGACGTTTCCATCTCGAAAAAGAGAAGCCCTGTGAGGATGACCGCGATGGTCAGGGCGATTCCCGTCGGGAGCAGCCCGGAGGTCCTGTAAAAATAAAAAAGCGCGATGGCCGCAAAGCCCGCCCAGCCGACAAGGACCGCTGTGGATTCGAAGGGGTTGATGCTGAACAGGCAGGGAAGCACGCTGAGCAGCAGCGGGATCAGAAGCGGTTTTGTTCTTTCATGAATCTGGCCCGTGGCGGTGGCGTAGATGATGCCCCAGAAGGCTGCCATGAAGGGACTCTTGCCCGAAACGAGCAAATAGATGATGATGAATAGCGGAAAGATCAAAAGCCCCCGTTCCCTCATCACGTCCCACACGCGGGGCAGGTTCTCCCTCGACAGGCCCACGAGTCCGCTTTTCTTCGCCTCCAGGTGAACCATGGTACCAACGGCAAAAAAGTAAAACAGGGCGGGAACGATGGCGGCCGTGGCGATCTTGATGTAGGCAACCCCCAGGAACTCGGCCATGATGAAGGCTGCAGCCCCCATGATGGGGGGCATGATCTGGCCGCCTGTGGAGGCGGCAGCTTCCACGGCTCCCGCGAAGACCGGGCGATAGCCCACCTTCTTCATCAGGGGAATCGTGAAGGAGCCCGTCGTCACCGTGTTGGCCACGGACGAGCCGCTGATGGAACCCATGAAGCCGCTGGAGATGACGGCCACCTTGGCCGGCCCCCCGGCGGACCAGCCGGCAAGCGCCATGGCGAGGTCCATGAAGAGCTGGGCGAGCCCCGTCCGGGCGATGAAGAGCCCGAAGAGGACGAAGTGGAAGACAAAGGTGGCCACGACCCCCAGGGGGATGCCGTAGATGCCCTCTGTGCCGAGGAACATGTAGTCGACGATCCGGGAGATGGAGTAGCCCCGGTGGGCGAAGATGTCGAGCCCCGGGATATTGAGGAAGTAGGGTCCGAGGTAGCAGTTGATCAGCACCAGCATGGCGATAATCGGCAGCGGTGCGCCGATGCTGCGCCTTGCCCCCTCCAGAATAAGCAGGAAGGAGAAGCTCCCGACGACGAGTTCCGCCTGATCGGGGCTGCCGGCCCGCATGCCGATGTTGTTGAACTCCAGGAAGACGAAGACGGAGATCATGCAGGCCATGAGGGCGAAGAAAACATCGAAGTAGGGAATGTTGTCCTGCTTGTAGTCGGCGG
This sequence comes from uncultured delta proteobacterium, assembly GCA_963705165.1. GTDB lineage: Bacteria > Desulfobacterota > Syntrophia > Syntrophales > UBA2192 > UBA2192. The sequence goes on from CAVPJD010000024.1 coordinate 12,047, forward strand.
CCTTGTGGTCCCGCAAGATGGCAAGTAGAGCCCGAACCCAGTTCAGAAAGAAGAGCGCGATGATCGCCAGGAATATCCCGAGCAGGAAGATCCCCCAAAAAACGAGTTCGGGGTTGAGGTCCTCGAACCAGGAGCGGACGTCCAGGTGCGTCCAGCCCAGGCCGATTCCGTAGAGGACAAACCCGATCATGGCCGTGTAGATGGGGAAGTCGACATAGAGGGCCAGGCGATCGGGCAGGTTCTCGCGCTGTTTGAAGTAGAGGACCAGGGCGAAGGTGGCAGCAGCCATCGCCGCACTGGCGCCGAAGGACAGGCCTAAAATTTCCCGGAAAATTGCCGTGTTGAGCATGGCCGCCACGACGGCATAGAGGATATCGTAGACGAGGTGCTTGCCCCCCTTGAGGTGGACGTCCTTCTTCATCGCGTAGACGAAGAAGACCAGCGGAAGCACGAAAGCCAGGTGGAAGGCGCGGTGGCGCCACTCCTGCAGCACACCGAAGCCCGCCGTGTAGATGTGGAAGATTGAGAGGATAATCGTCATGGCGAAGACCAGTTTCGCCGTCATCCCCGTGAGCTGTCGGAACCGCATCTCGGGGTCGTACTTGGCGATCTGATCCGGATCTTCCTTGATCTCGGAGGCTGTTAGGACCACTTTCTGCTCAGCCATGTCACCGATCCTCGCTTCTGTTCAGTCTACATTCGGAAGGCCCAGGGCAGAAGCTCCCAGGCGAAAACCCTCGGGGTCGAAATCCGAAGAAGCCCGTTTCCCGCCAGCGCCGGGAGGGAAACAACCCTGCCGTCCATCGCAAGCGAACCTCCGTAGTCCTCGTGGACCCAGAGCTGGATCTCGGGCAGGACCCTGTCGAGATTCGAGAGCCGAAAACCCCTGTCTGTCCGCTCGAAGATCTCCCCCTTCGAGACGACGGCGGGGAGCCCCGTGTTCAGGGAGCTGAATTCCGTCTGATATAGAATAATCCGGCAGTCATCGTCAATCCGGAAATAATCCGTAACCTCGGATTTTTCCACCGAGTGGACAAAGGACAGCGTGAAGGTGTCGCCCGGTGCAACTTTCTTGAGCAATACGACTCTTCCCGTCCCGCCGGACGCCCGCACTTCAAGGCCGTGCAGGGGGATGAAGCCGGCCGCCAGGACAAGAAGGGCTGCGGCAGCCAGGGTCCAGTGTAACCTTTTCATATAAAAAAACTGGGCACCCCCGGGGGAGTGCCCAGTTTACCTCCCGGTTGAAACAGGATGTCGCTACTTCTTTTTCGGGGCAGCCTTCTTGGCGGGCTCGGCCTTGATCACGCCCGCTTCCTTATAGTACTTCTCCGCGCCCGGGTGGAGCGGAATGGCCATACCGTCCAGGGCCGTCTTGATCTGCACGTTCTTGCCCTGGGCGTGAGCCTGGGCCATCTTCGCGGCACCTGTCTCCCAGAGGGCCTTGGTCAGCTTGTAGACCACCTCATCGGGAACCTCGGCCCCGACGACCCACTGGGCCATCGTGGTGATGGTGGCCACGTCCTTGTCCTGGTCCTTGTAGGTCCCCTTGGGAATGACAATCTTGCTATAGAAGGGGTACTTCTTGGTGAGGTCCTTGATCTTGGCCTCTTCGATGGGCACTATCATGATCTTTGCCGAGATGGCCAGTTCCTGGATGGCCGCTGTGGGCCAGCCCGCCGTAATGAACGCCACGTCGGCCTGCTTGTCCTGGAGCCGCTGCGCCGCGCCGGAGAACCCGAGCCAGTCGACACTTGCAAAGCCCTTGTAGCTCTTGCCGTCCCACAAATCGTAAGCGGAGAGGACATTCTGCGCATCGACTTCGGTTCCGCTGCCGCGATCACCGGGGACAAGGCGCTTGCCTTTGACGTCCTTCACGGTCTTGATGCCCGCTTCGGCGCGGGCCACGATCTGGATCGTCTCGGGATAGAGGGACGCGATGAACCGCAGGTTCTTGGCCGGCTTTTCCTTGAACTGATCGACTCCGTTGTACGCGTTGTAGGCCACATTGCTCTGGACGAAGGCCGACTCGATCTGCTTGTCGCGGATCAGGTTGCAGTTGGCCACCGAGGCCTGCCCCGCCTGTGCCGTCGTGACGACTTCGGGAACCTTTTCCGTCAGCGCCTGGGCCAGGATGCCGCCGAGGGGATAGTAGGTGCCGCCCGTGCCGCCCGTGGAAATGACGAAGAACTTCTTCTGCTGCGCGATCGACGTCCCTGCAAGGACGAGGGTCAGCGCCAGGACGATGGATACGACGAGGAATGCTCTCTTCTTCATCCGAAAACCCTCCTTATTATGTTGGCTGGAAGTTCCGATAAGATGCCGGCTGCGTCCCGTTTTCACAGACACCCCTGAACGGCTGTATCAGGGCAATGCCGCCTGTTTTGGTCCGATGGAATTGATTAGAATAATTCCCCCTTGTTGTCAAGCTTTTCCCTCGGCTATCCACAGTGCGCCATTGGTAAAATTCGTTGCAAAACAGTATCTTTCGAGGCATCGAGGTTTGCATCGCCATAAAATATCCTTGATTTTTCGCAATCAAGATAATAAAAGATACCGTTCATGCAAAGGCCTGCCTAGAGATTTCGGGATTTCGCCGGCCGGGTCGAACAAGGAGATTTGCGGATGATCAAGTTTATCGAGGTCCACAAGTGGTTCAAGGACCTCCACGTCCTCAATGGCGTCAACTTCCACGTGAAGCAGGGGGAGGTCGTCGTCGTTTGCGGCCCTTCCGGCTCGGGAAAGTCAACGCTCATCCGCTGCATCAACAGCCTCGAGCCCATCCAGAAGGGGACCCTCATCGTCGACGGGATGGACCTCGGCGACAAGAAGACGGACATCACGAAGCTGCGCGCCGAGATCGGCTTCGTTTTTCAGCAGTTCAATCTTTACCCCCACCTGACGGCATTCAAGAACATCACGCTCGCCCCCATCAAGGTGCGGGGGATGAACAAGAAAGAGGCCGAGGACCTGGCCATGTCGCTCCTCGAGCGGGTGGGACTGACCGAGAAGCGGGACGCCTTCCCGGCGCAGCTCTCGGGCGGGCAGCAGCAGCGCGTGGCCATCGCGCGGGCACTGGCCATGAAACCGAAGATCATGCTCTTCGACGAGCCCACCTCGGCCCTTGACCCCGAGATGATCGGCGAGGTGCTCCAGGTCATGCTGGGGCTGGCCAACACGGGAATGACGCTCGTGGTGGTGACCCACGAGATGGGCTTTGCCCGGGAGGTCTCCAACCGGGTCGTCTTCATGGATTTCGGCCAGATTCTGGAGGAGGCACACCCCGAGGAATTTTTCAAGAACCCGCAACACGAACGGGCAAAGCAGTTCCTGAAAGAAATTCTGTCTCCCATGCACTAAAAATAAGGAGGATTTCGATGAAAAGATTTCTGGCAACCCTGATCGCGCTGACTTTTATCTTTGGACTGACGGGCATCGTTCTGGCAGAGGACACCTACGATGTCGTGAAAAAGAGGGGAACCCTGATCGTGGGCGTGAAGGACGCCTCGCCGGGGTTCGGCTACATCGACCCGAAGACCCGCGAGATCGTGGGCTACGACGTGGACTTTGCAGCCTACCTCGCCAAGAAGATGGGCGTGAAGCTCGAACTCAAGGGCGTCACCTCGGCGGCCCGGATTCCCCAGCTCCAGGCCGGCAATGTTGACCTGATCGCCGCAACACTGACCTGGACGCCCGAGCGGGCCAAACAGGTCGATTTCTCCCATACCTACTTCCTCACGGGCCAGAAGTTCCTCGTGAAGAAGGGAACCGTGAATAGCCTCGCCGATCTCGACGGCAAGAAGCTCGGGACGGCCAAAGGCACCACCTCGGAGCAGAACGCCTCCAAGGCCCTGCCCAAGGCGACGATCCTCTCTTTCGACGACTATCCCCAGGCATTCCTGGCGCTGCAGCAGGGCAAGGTCGTGGCGGTGACGACGGACGAGTCGATCCTGGCCGGCATCCTCGGCAAGGCCCCCAACAAGGACCAGTACGAGATCGCAGACATCCGGATTTCCGATGAGCCCTACGGGCTTGCGATCCGCAAGGACAACCCCAAGTTCCTGAAGTTCATCGACGACACGCTTCTCGAGATGGAGAAGAACGGCGAGGCCAAGAAGATCTGGGACAAGTGGTTCAACCCGCAATCCGACCAGCCGATGCCCCGCGGCAAATTCAAGATCACGGCGGACCGGAAGTAGCGGCCCTTCGTTCAGGCCTATCGTTTCTTAAGCATATCGGCCGTCCGTGCGCGCCGGGCCGGCGTGTACGGACGGCTCCTTTTTCGCGCCCCCGCTGGTTGAAATGCGGGGACGAACAAACGTTCCAGCGGTCGTGCGGGTATGTTCCAGTATCAGTTTGACTGGTCCGTCGTCCTCACCGGGCAATACGCCCAGTGGATCGTCGACGGCATCAAGCTCACCATCCAGCTCTCGGCGGTGTCGATTGCCCTGTCGTTTTTGATGGGGCTGCTCATCGCCGTCATGCGAATGAGCCAGATCGCGCCCATCCGCGGATTTGCCCACGGCTATCTGGAGTTCATCCGCAACACGCCGCTGCTCGTCCAGTTCTTCTTCTGGTACTTCGGCTCCTACCAGATCCTGCCGCAGGCCGTGAACGACTGGCTCAACGCGCGGGATTTCGAGTTTGCCGCGGCCGTCATCGCGCTGACGATCTACACTTCGGCCTTCATCGCCGAGGACATCCGCTCGGGCATCCGCTCCATCCCGAAGGAGCAGATGGAGGCGGCCCGCAGCTCCGGTTTTTCCTATATTCGCTCCATGCAGCACATCATCCTGCCCCAGGCCGTGCGGCTCACCATCCCGCCGCTCATCAGCCAGTTTCTCAACCTGATGAAGAACTCGTCGCTCGCGATGACGATCGGCGTGGCGGAGCTCACGTACCAGGCCAGGCAGGTGGAAAGCTACACCTTCAGGGGGTTCGAGGCCTTCACGGCGGCAACGCTGGTTTATCTGGTCATGTCGCTCGTCATCACGGGCCTCGTGATGCTTTACGACAAGAAAGTTCTGTCTCCAACGGGGATGAAATAATCCATGGACGGCTGGTTCGGATTCCAGGTCATCTGGGACAACATGGCTCACTTCCTGGTGGGACGCTACCCGAGCGGTCCCATCGGCGGGCTTGCGCTCACGATCTGGCTTGCCGTGGTCTCCTGCGCCCTCTCGATCGTCATCGGCATCTTCGTGGGGCTTTTGTGCGTCTCCGGTAACCGCTTCATCAAGTACCCCGTGCTCGCCGTCGTGAACTGCATCCGGGGGATCCCCCTGCTCATGGTCATCTTCTGGATGTACTTCCTGCTGCCCGCCTTCATGGGGATGGTCGTCCCGGAGAGCTGGACCGTCATCGCGGCGCTCACCATCTTCACCTCCGCCTATATGTCCCAGATCGTCCAGGCAGGCATCGAGGGCATCCCCCGGGGCCAGACCGAGGCGGGTCTCTCGACGGGGCTGTCCCGGAACCGGGTGATGATCTTCATCGTGCTGCCCCAGGCCATACGGAACATGATCCCCTCCTTCGTGAACCAGCTCGTGTCCCTCATCAAGGACACGTCCCTGGCCTTCATCGTCGGTGTCGCCGAGCTCACCCACGTGGCCACCCAGGTGAGCAACCGCACGATGATCTACCCGGCCCAGATCTTTCTCTTCATCGCCATCATCTACTTCATCCTGTGCTTCATGCTCACGAGCTACTCGCGGTATCTGGAGCAGAAACTCGCCTACAGAAAGGCCATCTGAAGACAGGGTCCCGGGTAAAGGGTTCAGGGTCATAAAGAATTCTTACTTCCTTCCCTGTACCCTGGCCCCTTTACCCTTAACCCTATCCTGATTTTCCCGTTGACGTTTCCGCCCTGCGCTCGTAATATCCCCGCGGCAAATATGCGTACGAAAGGGGATGGGAAGATGTCCGGGGAAAAGTCTTACGAGATTCCTCCCGAGGCGCGGGCGCAGGTCATGGCGGGCCTCGCGCTCGCCTGGGACGGCCAGTGGTTTTTGAAGGTGAACGACAAGTATGGCTGGGATGCGGCCGCGGAACTCAACTTCCGGACGCGCAATGCCTTCGCGCGGATCGAGATGCGGAGCACCCTGCTGGCCCTGGGGAAAAAAAAGGCCGATGACCTGAGGGACGCTCTCGAGGTCTGGAAAGCCTATTTCCGGATGTTCGGGGCCGATCGCGGTGTCTTCGCCGGGGATTATGCCATCGAAGGAGACACCCTCACGGTGACGGTGCACAAATGCGCCGCCTGGGAGGGGGCAAAGCGGGCCAGGCTGGAAAAGGATGTCCAGGCCTGCCTCACCTGCGAAAGACTCTGGCAGTCATGGTTTGCGACACTCCTGCCCGATCGCGACGTGAGCCAGGAGGTGATCGCCCGGATGGGCTTCGGCGATCCGCAGTGCTTGTTTCGCGTGACGGCGAAAGCAAAATGACAGGGGTCTCGGGAAAAGAATTCTTCTTCCTTCCCTATACCCTATACCCTTGATTTGTCCATTCAGGCCATTTTCAAATGAATCAGCAGGACAACGACCAGGATGATCCGGTAGACGCCGAAGGGGATGAACGTGTGCGTCTGGATGAAGCGAAGCAGGAACTTGATGCTCAGCAGGGCGACGATGAAGGCGGTGACGAAGCCGGCAATCAGGAACTCGACCTGGGGAAGGGTCATTTCCGGTCCCGTCTTGATCAGGTCGTAAACGGTTGCGGCCAGCATGGTCGGCACGGCAAGCAGAAAGGAGAACTCCACGATGGTTTTCCTCTTCAGCCCCAGGATGAGCCCTCCGATAATGGTGGAGGCCGAGCGGGACACCCCCGGGACCATGGCAATGGACTGGAAAAGGCCGATGATGAGGGCGGTCTTGTAGGACATCTGGCGGATCTCGCCGGCTGCACCCTCCTTTTCGCTGTACCAATACTCGAAGGCAATCAGGAACAGGCCTCCGAGAAACAAAGACCAGAGCACGACCGCCGTCGAGCCCAACAGATAGCTCTTGACCACCCTGTAAAGCGTCAGGCCCAGGACGCCCGTCGGGATGAAGGCGACGGCTACCCGCTTGATGACCTCGAAATCCACCAGCAGGAGCCGCCAGTACAGAACGACGACAGAAAGGATGGACCCCACCTGGATGGCGATCTCGAAGCTCTTGAGGAATTCCGTGTGCTCCAGGCCCATGAGATCGGAGGCCAGGATCATGTGCCCCGTCGAGGAGATCGGCAGGAACTCGGAGACGCCCTGAACGATGCCCAATATGATCGCAGTCAGAAGATCCAATTTCCCTCTCTCTTCACATCCTACTACGTTTCGCCTGCCGCCTCGCCCGGATCAGCTCGAAGACGCTGGGCAGAACGGAGAGCACGATGATGGCGAGGATCACCATCGTGAAGTTGTTCTTCACGAAGGGGAGGTTGCCAAAATAGTATCCGCCGAGGAGGAACACGCACATCCAGGTGATCGCCCCGGAGATGTTGTAGGCAAGGAACTTCGGGTAGGTCATCTTCGCGATGCCTGCCACGAAGGGGGCGAAGGTCCGGATGATGGGCAGGAACTTTCCGATAAAGATCGTTTTGCCGCCGTATTTCTCGTAGAAGTGGTGGGTCCGGTCCAGGTATTCCTGCCGCACCCACCCGCGCTTTACGATTCGGTCCCCCACGAACCGGCCGGTCCAGTAGTTGACGTTGTCGCCGATGATCGCGGCGGCCGTGAGCAGGGCGAGCGTCGTCTGCAGGTCCAGGGAGCCGCGGGCGGCGATGGTGCCCGTGACGAAGAGCAGCGAGTCCCCCGGCAGGAAGGGGGTCACCACGAGGCCCGTCTCGCAGAAAATGATCGCGAACAGGATGAGGTAGATCCAGATCCCGTAGGTCTGGATTAGCCCGTCCAGGTGGCGGTCGATATGAAGGACGAAGTCGATGTAGTTTAATATGAATTCCATGGCACGGGGCTTAAGGCTAATGGCTTAGGGCTGAAAAGACAATAGCGAATATCGTGCCATCGGGGCGCCCTTTTCTCTAAAAAAGTTATTGCCCTTTGCCTTTCGCCGTAAGCCTTGAGCCATCACTTGATTTTATCGATATCCGTTTCCTTGCCCACAACGATGAGGATCTCGCTGTCCTTGACGACGAAATTGGCTGCCGGGACCATGTTGATCTTCTCCGTCAGCGTGTCGCGGACGGCAATGACATCGATGTGATACTTGCTGCGAAGCTGAATCTCCGCGAGGGACTTTCCGATGAAGCCGGAGGGAGGTGCAATCTCGCAGATCATGTAGCCGTCGGCCAGCGGGATATAATCGAGGACGTTGGGCGACACGATGCTCTTGGCGATCTTGTCGGCCATGATCTTTTCCGGGATGATGACCTCGGTCGCGCCGACCTTTTCCAGGATCAGTTTATGCTCCTCGTTGGGCGCCTTCACGATTATATTCTTGATCTTCATCTGCTTGAGATGCAGCGTGATCAAAGTGCTCGCCGCCAGATCTTCCCCGAAGGAGACAATGACGATGTCGTCCTCGCGAAGGCCGATGGAGTTCATGAGCTCCTGGTCCGTTCCGTCGGCAACGATGGCCTTGGTCGCGCAGTCTCTCACCTTCTGGACGGCCTCTTTCGTCTTGTCGATGGCGATCACCTCGACGCCGCTTTTGCAGAGCTCCTTCACGAGGTTGATCCCGAAGATGCCCAGCCCGACCACGACAACCCGCTTTTTCATGGGAAAGCCTCCTTACCCGACCATGACGGTCTCTTCCGCGAAAACCACACGTTTCTTTCCCTCGCGGAACGAGAGCGAGAACGCCAGCGTCAGCGGCCCCACCCTGCCCGCAAACATCATGAACGCGATCAGCAGCTTCTGGATGTCGGTGAGCTTCGCCGTGACCCCCATGGAGAGGCCCACCGTGCCGAAGGCCGAGATGGTCTCGAAAATGTATTCCACGAACAGCTGGCGCCCCTGGGGCCCCGATTCGACGTGCCCCGCCACCATGACCACGGCGACGATAAAAAAAACGGAGAGCATCGAGGCAAAGGTGATGGACAGGGTCCGGCCGATCAGCTCCTTCGGCACGGTCCGGTTGGAAACGGTCACCTCTTCGCTGCCGCGCCAGCGGTTCCACATCATGAGCAGAAGAAGGGCAAAGCTCGTCGTCTTGATCCCGCCCGCCGTCGAGCCGGGCGAGCCCCCGATGAACATGAGCACGAGCATGAGCAGAATCGTGGCATTGGTCAGCTGGCCGATGTCGACGGTGTTGAACCCCGCCGTACGGGGCGTAATGGATTGGAAAAGCGAGACCAGGACCTGCGTAAGGGGGGACATCCCCCGGAGAATGGTCTGCTCCTCGAAGAGCCAGAAGAGAGCCGCCCCGGAAACAATGAGACCGGCGGTGGTGATCAGGACGATCCGGCTGTGCAGCGACAGCCTGGCATTCCTGTCTCTCAAGCGGGCAAAGACCTCGTGGTGAACGACGAATCCGATCCCGCCCAGGATGATGAGCATCAGGACCGTGAAGTTCAGGAGCAGGTCCCCCTGGTAGCGGATGAAGCTGTCGGGAAAGAGGGAAAACCCGCAGTTGTTGAAGGCCGAGATGGCATGGAAAACGGCGTAATAGAGGGCTTTTGACGTCGGGAATTCCTGGGAGAAGCGGATGAAAAGGAGCAGCACGCCCACGGACTCGATGATGAGCGTCGAGAGGATCACCGACTTGAGGATGAAGAAAAAATCCCGCCGGGGCGTGTGCAGGAACGTGCTCTGGACGATCTCGCGCCCCTTGAAGGAAATCCCGCGGCCCATGATCCCGAAGAGGAAGGCCGAGAACGTGATGATGCCGAGCCCCCCGAATTGGAACAGGCAGATGAGGATCACCTGCCCCGCCGTGGAGAGGTCGGTACCCACATCCACCGTGGCAAGCCCCGTCACGCAGACGGCCGAAGCCGACATAAAGAGGGCATCGACGAAGCGCAACTCAATTGTCGAGGCAAAGGGAAGCCAGAGCAGAATGGCGCCGGCCAGGACAAGGCCGGCGAAGCTGAGGATGAAGATCCTCGCAGGGGTAAGGTGTCTCGAGAGGGACCGAGCCGGGCTGTTGGAAAACTTATTTTGCATAAGGGAGCATAAAAAAACACGCCTTCATCGCTAATCAAGGAAGAAGGCGCTGTCATTTCGGCTGTTTATACGCCAGCCTGCTCCCGCCGTCAATTGAATATTTTCATCCGGCCTCAGAGCAAAGCCGCTTTGAGGGAGGCGGCATAGGCCTCCAGGTTGCCGACCAGTCCGGACCGGCCCGCATGCTCACCGATGAGTTTCACGAAGGCGCTCCCGACGACAACACCGTCGGCCGCATTGCCGATCTGGCGGGCCTGCTCGGGCGTGGAAACACCGAATCCGACGACGACGGGGAGTTTCGTCAGAGCACGGATCGCCCCGACGTTCTTGCGCGTTTCCTCCAGCTCGGGGCCCCTCGTGCCCGTCACCCCCGTCACCGAAATATAGTAGATGAAACCCGAGGACGCTTTCACAACCTTCCTGACCCGCTCGCCCCCCGTTGTGGGCGCCACCAGTGAAATGAAATCGATGCCCGCCGGGTCTGTCTGACTGCGCAGCTCCCCCGCCTCCTCGGCGGGCAGGTCCACCACGAGCACACCGTCAACACCGGCGTCGGCGGCCCGCTTTGCAAAGGGCCCGCTTCCCATGGAGAAGATCGGGTTGTAGTAGCTGAAGAGCACGAGCGGGATCTCCACGGTGCCTCGCAGCTCACTGATGAGATCGAGCACCCGCGGGAGTGTCGTGCCGCTTTCCAGCGCCGCCTGGGATGCCGCCTGGATCACGGGCCCGTCTGCCGTGGGGTCCGAGAAGGGGACCCCCACCTCCACGATGTCCACTCCGGCCCTCGCCAGGGCGGGGATCAGCGCCCGCGTCGTCTCGAGGTCGGGGTAGCCCGCCGTGAGGTAGGCCACGAGGGCCTTTTCGCCTTTCCTCTTAAGTTCGGCAAATTTATTTTCGATGCGCTTCATAAACCTTATCTCCCTGAAAGGACAAATCCCCCTCTTTCACCCTCACTCTGACCCTCTCCTCTCAAGGGAGAGGGAAACGAAGGAAAAGTTTTTCAAAGGGGGATTTTAGATTTTAGTTTCTTCGATGATCCCCGCGTCCTTGTCCCCCCGTCCCGAGAGGTTGATGACGATGATCCGGTCGCTCTTCAGCGTGGGCGCAAGCTTCATGGCATAAGCGATTGCGTGGGCGCTCTCCATGGCAGGGATGATCCCCTCGCAGGCGCACAGGGTGCGGAAGGCCTCCAGGGCCTCTCCGTCCTCGACGGAGACATAGTCGGCGCGCCCCGTCTTCTTGAAATAGCTGTGCTCGGGCCCCACCCCCGGGTAGTCGAGCCCCGCCGCCACCGAGTGCGCCTCCCGGATTTGCCCTGCGTTATCTTGTAAAAGATAGGTCTTGTTGCCGTGAAGCACGCCGATACGCCCCGCCGAGATGGAGGCCGAATGCTTCTCCGTGGCGATACCGAGACCCGCCGCCTCGACACCGATCAGCTTCACGTTTTCGTCGTTGCGGAAGGGGTAGAAGATCCCCATGGCGTTGCTCCCGCCGCCCACGCAGGCGATGATGCAGTCGGGCAGGCGCCCCTCCTGCTTGAGGATCTGCCGCCTCGCCTCGCGGCCGATGACACTCTGAAAATCCCTGACCATCATCGGGTAGGGGTGAGGGCCCGCCACGGAGCCGATGATGTAGAAGGTGTCGCGGACGAAAGTCACCCAGTGGCGCATGGCCTCGTTCATGGCGTCCTTGAGGGTGGCCGACCCGGCGGTGACAGGCACCACCTCAGCACCGAGGATCTTCATCCGCAACACGTTGGGGGCCTGGCGGCGGATGTCCTCCTCGCCCATGAACACGCGGCAGTCCATCCCGAAAAGCGCCGCCACGGTGGCCGTGGCCACCCCGTGCTGGCCGGCGCCCGTCTCGGCGATGACGCGCCGCTTGCCCATTCGCCGGGCGAGCAGGGCCTGGCCGAGGGTATTGTTGATCTTGTGGGAGCCCGTGTGGTTGAGGTCCTCGCGCTTCAGGTAGATCTTCGCCCCGCCGAGCTTTTCCGTGAGGTTTTTTGCCAGGTACAGCGGCGTTTCCCTCCCCGAGTATTGCCGGAGGTAGTAGTGCAACTCCTCGCGAAAGGCCTTGTCCTTCCGGCTCTGCCGGTAGGCGGCCTCCAGCTCCAACAGGGCCGGCATGATCGTCTCGGCCACGTACCGGCCGCCAAAAACCCCGAAATGCCCTTTCCTGTCGGGCAGCGATGGCATCTTCACGTCTTTCTCTCCTTTCAATCCTTCCGCAGGACTCCCTTGAGGGGAGAGGGTCGGGGTGAGGGTGAATGATCCCCTACCTCAATTTCCTGAAAATGTCCTCTCTAACATCCAGAGCCGCCGAGAGGTCGTATTTTTTCACGGCAGCAATGACCGACCGTATCTTTTCATGATCTTTCTTTCCGGGCGCTGTCTCGACGCCGCTCGAGATATCCACGGCCAGCGGGCGCACTGCCTCCAGGGCCGCAATGATGTTCTCATCGCTGAGCCCTCCTGCGAGGATGAGGGGATGGCGCGCCGCCGCTCTGTTAGCCAGGTTCCAGTTGCAGGTCTTCCCCGTGCCGCCGAAACGGACCGGGTCGTGGGCATCGACGAGAAAGGCCCTCACCGGGTAATCGGCCATCGAAACAAACTCTTCTTCGCTCCGGAAGGACAGGGCCTTGATCACCCTTTCGCGGGGGAACCGAAGGCAGTACTCCCGCGTCTCCGCGCCGTGGAGCTGGATGAAGTCGAGCCCGCAGAGCTCTGCGGTACTTAAGACTTCCTCGGCAGCGAGATTCACGAAGACTCCCACCGTGCACACAGCCGGTGGGAGCGATCCGATGATTTCCCTCGCCCGGCCGGGCGTCACATAACGGGGGCTTGCGGGGTGAAACACGAATCCCAGGGCGTCGGCCCCGGCCGAGGCAGCCGTCAGCGCATCCTCGATATTCGTGATCCCGCAGATCTTGATCTGAACCATCTTTCGTCTGTTCCGTCTGTTCCGTCTCAGCAAAAGGGTCTCGGGTATCGGGTCTAGGGTATCGGGAAGGAAACAAAATGTTTTTTAGAAATTTCTTCAGTACTTTCGAACCCTGTACCCTGTACCCTGTACCCTAGTCCCTGCCGAGCAGCTCCCTGAGTTTCTTCCCCACATCTTTCTCCCTCATCAGGCTCTCGCCGATCAGAAAGGCGTGGATGCCCCCACCCATCAGTCTCTCGATGTCGCCGCGGCTGCTGATCCCGCTTTCACTTACCACCGTGACATCCTTCGGGACCATACGGGTAAGCCGGATACTCACGTCGAGGTCCGTACGAAAGGTGGCAAGGTCTCGGTTGTTGATCCCCACAATCCTCGCCCCCGAGGAGACGGCCTTTTCCACGTCGGCCTCGTTGTGGACCTCCACGAGGGCCGCAAGGCCCAACTCCGATGCAAAACCGAGAAATTCCTGCAATTGCCCCTGCTCCAGAATTCTTGCGATGAGAAGCAGCGCATCTGCGCCCAGGACACGGGTCTCGAAGATCTGGTAGGGGTCGATGATGAAGTCCTTTCTCAGCAGCGGCAGCCCAACCACACTGCTGATCTGAGGCACGTAAGCGGCGTTGCCCTCGAAGAACTTCCGCTCTGTCAGGATGGAAATAGCCGAGGCGCCGTTATCCTCATAGATGCCGGCAATCCCGACAGGGTCGAAATCTTTCCGAATTCTGCCCTTCGATGGCGAGCTCCGCTTGACCTCGGCGATGACCGCGCAGTCCCGGTCCCGGATCGCTCCTTCGAAATCACGGGTCGGGGGCCTGTCGGCAAACATCTGACGCAGCTCGCCGAGGGGCAGGATCCCCTTCTGCCGCGCCACTTCTTCCCGTTTGTTCTCGACGATTTTCTGCAGGATCATCTTGGTCTATTTCGTCTATTTCGTCTGTTTGGTCTATCTGGTCTTTTTAGTCTTTCTGGTCTGTTACCTGTTACCTGTTACCTGCTACCTGTAGCCTGATTTTCTGTACCCTAGACCCTATACCCGATACCCTGTTTTTCAACTCCGGCTCATCTCGATGAGGGCCTGGAGCTTTTTGATCGCGGCGCCGCTGTCGATGCACTCCTCGGCCACCTCGATCCCTTCGGGGATCGTCTGCGCCTTCCCACCGGCCACAATGGCCAGGGCCGCGTTCAGGACGACGATCTTGCGCCGCGCTCCGTCATCGCCGGTGAGGACGGCCTTGGTGATCTCGGCGTTTCTCGAGGCATCGCCGCCGAGGAGCGCCTCGCCGCCGTATATCCTTCCGAAGTAATCGGCGGGGTTGATGTTGTAGGTCGTAACAGTCCCGTCCTTCAGCTCCGAGACCCTCGTCTCTGCCGTCACGGTGGCCTCGTCGAGGCCATCGGCCCCGTGGACGATGAAGGCCCGCTTCGTGCCCAGGTTTTTCAGCACGCCGGCAAACATCTCCGTGAGCTTCGGGTCGTAGACGCCGATGAGCTGGGCCGTGGCCGAGGCGGGGTTGGTCAGCGGGCCCAGCATGTTGAAAATGGTCCGCAGCCCGATCTCGCGGCGGGGCCCGATAGCGTACTTCATGGCCCCGTGGAGCTTCGGCGCAAAGAGAAATCCGATGCCGATCTGCTGGACGCACTCCTCGACGATCTCGGGCGGGGCGTCGATGTTGACGCCGATGGCCTCGAGCACATCGGCGCTCCCGCAGCTGCTGGAGACGGCGCGGTTGCCGTGCTTGGCCACCGTGAGCCCTGCCGCCGCGACGACGAAGGCCGCCGTGGTGGAGATGTTGAAGGTGTTGCGGCCGTCACCCCCGGTGCCGCAGGTGTCGACGATGACGGGCGAGCGGGCGTCGATCCGTGTGGCCTTGAGGCGCATGACCCGGGCGGCGCCGGTGACCTCGGCGATGGTTTCCCCCTTCATGCGCAGGGCCGTGATGAATGCCCCGATCTGGGCCGGAGTGGCCTTCCCCTCCATGATCTCCGTCATGGTCTCCGTCATTTCCGCTTCCTGGAGGTCGATTCCCTGGACGACCTTTGCCAGTGCTTCTCGGATCATGATGCTATTCTCCTTTCCCGTTCCCGGTGACCATTTCCAGGAAGTTTCTCAGAATTCGTTTCCCGTTCGGCGTGAGGACCGACTCGGGGTGGAACTGCACCCCCTCCAGGGGGTAGTGGCGGTGACGAAGCCCCATGACCTCGCCCTCCTCCGTCTCGGCGCTCACCTCCAGGAAGGGCGGGAGCGTGTCTCGCTGCACGAGAAGCGAGTGATAGCGACCCGCCGTGAGCGGGTTGGGCAGGCCCTTGAAGATCGTCCGGCCGTCGTTGAAGACGGGCGAGGTCTTGCCGTGCATCAGCCTGTCCGCACGGATGACCTCGGCGCCGAAGGCGTAGCCGATGGCCTGGTGCCCCAGGCAGATCCCCATGATGGGGACCCGCTCGTGAAACCGCCGGATCACCTCGACAGTGACCCCCGCCTCCTTCGGCGTGCAGGGGCCCGGCGAGAGAAAGATCGCCTCGGGCGCCATCGCCTCGATTTGATCGAGAGTGATCTCGTCGTTTCGGTGCACGGCCACGTCGCAGCCCAGCTGGCCCAGGTACTGGACCAGGTTGTAGGTAAAGGAATCGTAGTTATCGATCATGAGGTACATCTCATTTCTCCTTTGTCGTCATTGCGAGCCACTGACCCCGTTTTGGGACGGGGTTATCGATGGAAGAAACGGCCTTCAACTCGTAGGGCCCGATCCCCGATCGGGCCTGTTGGGCTCGCGTTTAGATCGCCACGGCGCTTCGCACCTCGCGATGACACCGGATTTAATCCTCCGACAATTCAAACCCCCTCGCTGCCAGCCTCACGGCCTTCATCATCGCGGCGGCCTTGTTGAGCGTCTCCTCGTACTCTTTTTCAGGATCGGAATCGGCCACGATGCCTGCGCCGGCCTGGATCGAGAGATTCTCGCCCTGGAGGACCATCGTCCGGATCGTGATGCAGAAGTCCATGTTCCCCGTAAAGCTGAGATATCCCACGGCACCCCCGTAAGGGCCTCGCCGGGACGGTTCCAGTTCGTCGATGATCTCCATGGCGCGGATTTTGGGCGCCCCCGACAGCGTCCCCGCCGGGAAGGATGCCCGCATCACATCGAAGCAGTCCTTCCCCTCGGCAAGCTGGGCCCTCACGTTCGAGACGAGGTGCATGACGTGGGAGTAGCGCTCGACGATCATGTACTGGTTGACCTGGACGCTCCCGATCGCCGCGATCCTTCCCAGGTCGTTTCGCCCCAGGTCGACGAGCATGACGTGCTCGGCCCGCTCCTTGGGGTCCTCGAGGAGTTCGTCAGCCAGCATCCGGTCCTCCTGTTCCGTCTTCCCCCGACGCCGCGTCCCCGCGATGGGCCGCAGCTCCGCAAAACCGTCCTCGACACGGACCATGACCTCCGGAGAGGAGCCGATGAGGTGTACATCCTCCATCTTCAGGAAGAAGAGGTAGGGCGAGGGGTTGACAAAGCGCAGTGCCCGGTAGAGATCCACGGGGTCGACGGGGTTTTTCGCCGAGAAGCGCTGCGAGATGACCGCCTGGATGATGTCGCCCGCGCCGATATATTCCTTTGACCGGCGGACCATCTCCTTGAAAGCCCCGGGCGTCATGTTGGACTCGAATTCCACGTTCTTGCGGAAATCCCCGTTTCTTATGAGCAGCGGCTTGATGGGCTCCTGGAGCAGTGCAATCATTCGATCGATCTTCGCCGTCGCCTCGGCGTAGGACCCTTCGAGGCAACCCTGCCCTTCGTCGCAGCGGGCCGAGGCCACCACCTTGATCGTGTGGCGGATATTGTCGAAGATGATGAGCGTGTCCGTGACCATGAACACGGCGGCGTCCAGCCCGCCTTCCGCATGGGGGCTTTTCGCCAGCCGCTTCTCGAAGTAGCGCACCATGTCATAGGAGAGAAAACCCACGGCCCCGCCGCTGAAGCGCGGAAGCCCGCTCACGGTGACGGGCCGGTATCGGGCGAGAAGCTCCTTCAGGACCGCCAGGGGATCGCCCCCGTGGGGGATCTGCATCAGGTGCCCATTGCTGCGAACCTCCACCTCCTCGGGCTTCACACGGACCACGGCCAGGGGGTCGGCGCCCAGGAAGGTGTAACGGCCCCATTTCTCGCCGCCCTCGACGCTCTCCAGCAGAAAGGCGTAGGGGCGCTTGCGGATCTTCAGCAGGGCCGTCACCGGCGTCTCCTCGTCGGCGAGGATCTCCCGGTAGACGGGGATGAGATTGCCGCGTTTCGACAGTTCCTTGAATTCATTAAATGACGGTTGGTACATGTTTATTGCCTTTTCTAATCTCCCCCTTTCGCAAAGGGGGATGAAGGGGGATTTGATTCTGTTGTCATAATGAAAAAGGCCGTGCTCCTGTTGAGCCCCCTTCCCTGATCTCCCTCTCCCCTCCGAGGGAGAGGGTTGGGGTGAGGGGGACTTTTGCAATGCTGAAAAACAAAAAGGCCGTGCTCTTTGCACGGCCTTTGGTTTTTATGGCACAAAAAAGCCGTGGAGCATCCTCGGGGTTTACCACGGCCTTGATCAGTCAATTGATGTTCTTATGGCAGCAGGCAAACCCCTCCTATGAAGTTTCGCCACCACCAGCTGTTTTTCGAAAGGATTGTTCTGTGCATCGTTACCGCTCCAAGTGCTATTGTTTATAGCAAGACTTCCGCTGCCTGTCAACGAAAAGATGGAAGTCAGGAAGCTATGAAGAGCGGAAGATCGGAGTCGATGAAAGATTTCTTTTTTCTTAATAGTATAGCCTCGGTGACACAACCCTCCCCTGCTCATCGACATCAACCCCTTCCTGCATCAGCAGTGCCTTCTTCATGGCAAGTCCTCCCTGGTATCCGCCGAGCGTCCCGTCGGAGCGGATCGCGCGATGGCATGGTATCACGATCGGAAAAGGGTTTGTCGCCAGGGCATTGCCCACGGCGCGGGCGCCCCCGGGAATGCCCAGATGGGCTGCGATTCTCCGGTACGTGCTCACGGAGCCCCGCGGGATGCCATATTCCACCAGAAGGACTCTCTGCTGAAACGGGGGACAGAGATCGAGTTGCACATGCCCGAGCGCAAAACGGACATCGGCGCCGTCGAGAAACGCCGCGATCCGCCTTGCCAGATCGTCGATGAGGCTGCAGGAGAATGGGAGCGAATCCGGGAACTGTTCCTTCAGGCTCATTTCTGCCGGCTGCCCCGGTCTAGAGATCAGGATCTGCCGGACCACGGGTCTGTCCGACCGGGTCTCCCACAGGATGACGGCAGTGCCGAAGCGCGTCTTGTGCACGACATGGCAACACGGAATTTCCCTTTGCATGAATCCTGTCCCCGTGCCTCCAGTACCAGCCGGTCTTTTCAGGCGGTCCTTGATCGTCCGCATCGAAGAAAACGATTGCACGCCTGCCCCGGGAAAGCAACGAGGCGGCTCCCTGACGGCGCCGCCCCGTTCACTGACCCGTGGGAAACACAAACATCTCCGGTGGCTAGAAGCGATACTTCAACCCCACCGTGATCATGTGGTTGGTGAGGTCCCCGTCGCCGGTATCGAAGCCATACGAACATTGGACGTAGCGATAGCCTACGTCGATGGCCCACTGGGGATTGATCATAAAATCGGCCCCGAGGAGGAACTGCCAGGCGAAGTCGTTCGCCTCCTGGTTCAGGATTCGGGAGAGGGACCCCGTGCCCGAACCGGACGTTTCGCCCCAGGACCAGCCGATCCCCAGGCCGACATAGGGCTGGAACCAGTTGACGGGATACCGCAGTAATACATTCAGGAACAAGTTGTTCGTCGTGATGTCGCCGGAGTTGATCCTGGAGGCGCCCACCGCCTGGTTTTCGAAGTCGTTTGACGTGTAGAAATACTCCAGCTCCACGGCGATATACTGCATCTGGGGCAGGATATAGCCTCCTTTCAAGCCCGCCACATACCCGCTGTCGAGGCCGAGATCCCCGGATCCGGCGGACCCCCCGGACACCTCCAGGTCATTGGGGCTGGAATAACCGCCAAATACCCCCACGTAGCCGCCGCTTCCAGCCGCCGCTGCATTCCCTGCGGGAACAAGGAGCAGCAGGAAAGCGACGATTGCCCAAAGCGCACATCCTGTCCACTTCTTCATCGCACGACCTCCTTTTCTGTGGGTTACGCTTCGATTGCCGTTAGCTGCTGCTCCCGGCGAGACATCCCTTGGAATTTCTGCAGCACGGTAAGCCAGGGTTCTGGAGCGATTTGAAGTTTCGGCAACGACGCATGGGATAGGGTAGTTCATGGGTAGGATAAAGGCAGCGAAAAGCCCTGTCAAGAAAAATACGGATCGCCTCAGCGCCTCCCGCTTTCCTGCCGGATTCGCTCCTCCAGCGCCTGCGCTCCCGTATCACCGATGAGCGATTTCACGGTGCCGATGGCCCTCTCGTGTAGGTCCAGGATTTTAGATGCATGGGGGTTCCCCGCGATGATCTCCGCATAGAGCTGCGGGTGCGAGAAGAGATTCTCGACGGCCGCGAGCCTTGCCCGGAAAAGCGGTGTCGAGAAGCGCTCCAGTTCCTCCTGCGGAATCCCGGCCTCACGGATCGAAAGCCCCAGGACGAGCGTGTTCAGGTGATTGAGCGCCTGGACGACGGCCATGATCTCGTCGTGCCGCTCAGGCGTTGTCTCGATGAGATTCGCGCCCCCTTTCCCAAGTACATCCCGAACCCAGGGGGGCCACCTGTCGCCCCTTGCCGGGCACAGGACGATGTTCTGCCCTTCCAGGGACGGCACTCCCGGACCGAACAGCGGATGCAGGCCGATGACCTCCGAGGCCGATGCTTCCAGCATGGCCCGTACCGGCCCTGCCTTCAGGGACGTGAGGTCCATGAGAAGCGAGTCTTTGTTCATGTGCGGACCCACCTCCCGGATGACGGCTTGAGTCACCCCGATGGGAACGCTCACGATGACAACGGGGCAGGCCCCGGCCATCTCGGCAGGGCGAAGGCCCGTGTCGCGTCCCGAAACGTGGACAGGGTGTCCTTCCTTCTCGAAGAAGGCGGCAAACCAGCGGCCGATACCACTGACGCCCCCAATGATGCCGATGGGGAATTTTTCCATATTCTCCGTCTCTCTCCCTCCTTTTGAAAAGGAGGGCAGGGGAGGATTTGTCATTGGAAGAAAATCCCCCTCTATCCCCCTTTATAAAAAGGCGATGATAAGAATGCGGTTCATCGCACAGCCTTCTGTCTCAGCAGATGATCCGCCAGGACCAGGCAGACCATGGCCTCGCAAACGGGGACGATGCGGGGGATGACGCAGGCGTCGTGCCTGCCCCGCACCGTGATTTTTACCGGGTTTCCCCGGGCGTCGATAGTTTCCTGCTCCATGGCGATGGAGGCGATGGGTTTGCACGCCGCCCGGATCACGATCTCCTGCCCCGTCGTGATCCCCGCAAGCACTCCGCCCGAGTGATTGGTCTTGAACCCGCCGGGGCCGATGGGATCGTTGCACCGCGATCCTCTCATCCGCGCCGCCTCGAACCCGGCGCCGATCTCGACGCCCTTCACCGTCCCGATGCTCATGAGGGCCCCGGCCAGGTCAGCATCGATCTTGTCGAAGACGGGCTCTCCGAGCCCCGCCGGGCAGCCCGTGACGCGGATCTCCACGATGCCGCCGAGGCTGTCGCCCTCGACCCTCACCTCTTCCAGCTTCTGCTCCATCTGCTTTGCCGCCTCGGGGTCGGGGCACAGCAGGCGGTTTGCGCCGATGGCATCCCCCGACCAGGTCTCGATGCCGATGCCGCCCAGCTCCACAGTGCAGCCCAGGACATGGAGCCCTTCGCGGGCGAGGAGCTTGCGGGCAACGGCGCCGGCGGCCACGCGGGCCGCCGTCTCGCGCCCCGATGCACGGCCGCCGCCAAGGGGATCCCGGATGCCGTATTTTTTCAGATAGGTGAAATCCCCGTGGCCGGGCCGGAAGACGTTTCGAAGATCGTCGTATGCCTCGCTGTCGGCGTCGCTGTTTCGGATGAGAAGAGCGATCGGTGTGCCCGTCGTTTCTCCTTCGAAGACCCCGGAGAGGATTTCCACGCGGTCTTCCTCTTTTCTTGACGTGGAAGCCTTGTGACCGCCCGGCTTGCGCCGATTGAGCTCCGCCTGGATGTCGGCCTCGCCGAGAGCGAGCCTCGGCGGGCAGCCGTCGATGACGGCCCCGATGGCCTTCCCGTGCGATTCCCCGAACGTGGTGACCCTGAAGAGCACGCCGAAGGTGTTACCGGACATCGGGCCTCCTCCTTTTCCGTTTATTTTCTGCTCCCATCAGATCGTCCTCCAGCCGCCCGGCGATCTCGGCCGCAATCCCGGCAGGATCCTTCCCTGCCGTGTCGACGACAACGTCGGCAACAGCCCTGTAAACCGGCAGGCGCTTCGCCAGGACCTCTTCGACCTCAGCGAGCGTCCCGGCCCCGGTGAGCGATGGACGCTGAAGCGCGCCGCTGCGATCCCTGCTCATCCGAAGGGCCAGGATCCTTGCGTCGGCCCGGAGCCAGACGAGTTGGCCCCGTGCCCTGAGCATGGACACGTTGTCGGGATCCATGACGGCGCCGCCCCCTGCCGCGATGACGGCCTCGTCGAGGCCGGAGAGCTCCGAGATGACCGTTTTCTCCACCTCACGAAAGGCCTGCCAGCCGCTTGCCTCGACGATTTCCCGGACGGTCCTGCCTGTCTTGGCGAAGATCATCCGGTCCGTGTCGAAAAAAGGACGGCCCAAAAGCCTCGCCAGCTCCCGTCCTGCCGATGTCTTGCCGCTTGCGCGGTAACCGATCAAGATGATGTTCATATAAAAACCCGATACCTTAATCTTCCTCTCCCTTGAGGGGAGAGGATCGAGGTGAGGGTGATGGTTCGTCGTTCGTCAGGCTCACGATGACTGCTCACCATGGCAAAAGTAAATGTCATCCTGAGCGCCTGTCCTGAGTCCATCGAAGGATGTCGAAGGACACCCTCCCCTTCATCCCCTCCCGTCAAGGGAGGGGAGATTGTTGGCTGGTCAGGATATCACGGTGTCTGATACAGCTTCCCCAACTCCTCCCAGAACCCCGGGAAGGACTTCCCGACACAGTCCGGGTTGCGGATCCGCATGCCGGGGACACAGAGCCCCAGCACGGCAAAGCTCATGGCGATCCGGTGATCGTTGTAGGTCTCGATCTCGGCTCCGCGCGGCGTGCCTCCCGTGATGACGAGACCGTCATCGGTTTCCTCGGCCCGGATGCCCGTCTTCGCAAGCTCCGTCACGAGTGCCTCCAGGCGGTTGCTCTCCTTGATGCGAAGGTGCGCCACATTGCGGATGATGGTCCGCCCCGGGCGCAGGGCCGCAAGGACGGCAAGGGTGGGCACCATGTCGGGCAGATCCTCCATGGAGGCCGTGAAATCGCCCTCGATGAGCCTTCCCCCCGAAACTTCGATCCACCGGTCCGTGGCCGTAACGCCGCAGCCGAGCTCTTTGAGATACCGGAGGAATCGCACATCGCCCTGGTGCGTCCAGAAGTTCGTGTTTGTGACCCGGACGGTTCCGCCGCTTAGAGGCCGCCGCAAGGAAAAAATAGGACGCGCTCGACAGATCCCCCTCGACGAGGTAGCGGCATCCCCGGTAGCGATGCCCGCTCTTTACGGAAAACTGATTCTCGTCATGCTTCTCCACGGGGACCCCGAAGGCTTTCATCACCGCCCGGGTCATCTCCACATAGGGGCGTGACACGGCGGAGCCGCGGATCTCGATCTCCACGTCCCCTGCTGCATAAGGCGCCGCGATCAGGATCGAGGAGACATACTGGCTGCTCTCGATGTCCCGGAACATGACCCGCCCGCCCCGAAGCGTGCCGCCGTGGACGGTGACAGGAGGAAAGCCGCCGGTGTGCCGGCAGGTACTGGACACCCCGAGGCTCCGGATCCCCTCGAGCAGCGGCTGCAGGGGTCTCTCGCACAGGCGCGGGTCGCCCGTCAGGGTGATGTCGCCCGACCCGAGGGCCGCGACGCTGACAAGAAACCGCATGGCCGTCCCGTTGTTCCCCAGGTAGAGTTCCATGCCGGGGTTTTGGATGCGCCCGCCCGTTCCCGTGACGATCATGTCCCTGTCCGAGGTGACGATCCCGGCACCCAGACGCCGGAGGCTCTCCACGAGAACCTGCGTGTCTTCCGAGACGAGCGTGTTTCGCAGGATCGACTTCCCCTTGGCAAGCGACGCAATGACGAGGGCCCGCTGGGTGTAGCTCTTGGAGCCGGGAACCTGCAACTCGGCATTCACGCGCTTGAGCGGCCTGATTTCCTTTATTTCGGTCATCTTTTCATCCCCGGCTTGTCGACTTTGCGCCCTTCCCTGTACCCTGTACCGGAAAAGGCATGGGATCAATTCACCCTCACCCCGACCCTCTCCCCTCAAGGGAGAGGGAGATCAGGGTCTGGGTCCTCAGAACTCGTTACTCGTACCTTCAGACCCTGTCTTTCCAAGGTCGTCTTCACCACCCGGGACATCAGTTCGACCGGAGGCTCGAGTCCCGTCCAGATGCGGATCTGCTCCGCCCCCTGGCGGACGAACATGGAAAGCCCCGTGATCACACCGCACCCGGCCGCCCTTGCCTCCCGCAGCAGGCGCGTCTCGAGAGGGTTGTAGATCGTCTCCACGACCCATCGGAACCGGGCCAGGTACCGCCGATCGACGGGGGTCTCATCCATAAGCGGGCGCATCCCGACGGGGGTTGCGTTGATGAGCACCTCGGCCTCCACCGTGCCCAGATGGGCCAGCGGCTGCGCGCCGCACCCGAACCATCTTGCCAGGGATTCGGCCCTGTCGAGGCTGCGGGCAAAGACAATCGGAACGCCTCCCTCTCTCAGAATGCCGTAGACGGCGGCCCGTGCGGCGCCGCCTGCGCCCAGCACGGCAACGGTCTTCCCTTCCAGGGGAAATTGCTCCTGCATGGCTGCGGTGAGGCCCGTCCAGTCCGTGTTGGAGCCCCGAAGCCTTCCGCCTTCGTTTTTAATCGTGTTGACGGCGCCGATGGCGCTGGCATCCTCGTCCACCTCGTCGAGGAAGTCCATGACGGCGCCCTTCACGGGAAGGGTCACGCTCACGCCGGCAAGCGGCTTCTCACGGATCATCCGGATCGAGAGCTCCAGGTTCTCCACGCAGTGCGCCTCGTAGCGGGCACGGATTCCCATGGCCCCGAAAGCCGCGTTGATCATCAGCGGCGAGAGACTGTGCCCCACGGGGTTGCCGAAGAGGGCGTATTGTCGAATGCTTTCCTTCACGACGACTCCTGTAAGATCCCCAGAATCGTTTTCATCTCCCCCGCCGTCAGTTGTCCCGGCGCCGATTCAGCCCCATCCTCGAGACTCGCATAGCTCATGCAGGATCCCAGCAACGGCGCCGCCACGCGGCTCAGGCGCCCCTTTGCGCCCATGCAGAACGCAATGATGTCCTGTCCCACGCCCAGGGCCTGCGGGATGAGTTCCAGCACTCTCAGGTTGTCCTCTGCCGCCTGTGCCAGGGTGACGATCTTCACGATGTCGGCCCCGAGAAGGCGGCAGGCCTTGAGCCTTTTCATCAGGGTTTGCCGGGAAGGGGTTCCCTTGAGATCGTGATGGGAGACGATAAGCCCCGTTTTGCCTTTCTTCGCGCGGATCGCCTTGCCCAGTCTGCCCACGGCCGCAGCACCCGTTCGCGCCTCGATATCCACATAGCGTGCGCCCAGATCGACCGCCTCGCGAAGCAGCGCCGTGCGCTTGTCTTCGCATCTCGCAAAGAATCCTCCCTCGTCCCTGCGGCGGTTTGTCACCAGGATCCTTTCCTTCCCGGCGTGAAGGAGCAGGGGCAGGTCAGGTTCACCGATGCGGTCGATCCGCAATTCGACGAGATCCGCCGCGGGCAGCGCCCGCGCGAGCAGGCACAGGGCCTCCTCGTTCGTTTCGGGCACGATGGATATGCAGATCATGGTTTCTCCGCCTCCCCGGGGTAGGACCCCAGAACCTTGAGAAAAGCCGTCTTGCGTTGCAGTTTTCGAAGACCGTCCTTCACCGGTCTGCTCGTCCGAATGACCCTCGATGATCGATGAAGAAGAGATACCGCCACATCCGATCCCGCGCCGGGTGGGATTCGATGCGCAGCAGGTTGATCCCCGCCGTTGCAAACGGCTCGAGCGCGGCGTGCAGGGCCCCCGGCCGGTGTTGCGTCGAGAAGAGGATCGACGTCTTGTCCCGCCCCGTCGGGCTGTTGGATCCTCTGCCGATGACGATGAAGCGTGTCGTGTTGGCCGGGTGATCCTCGATGCCTTCCTCGACGATGGGAAGCCCGTGGATTTCCGAGGCGAGGCGGCTGCCGATTGCGGCGGCCTCCCGGTCCTGCAAGGGCCCGCAGCACGGCCGCCGAGGTGCTCTCCGTCTCGACGGGGACCGCCCGGGGAAGATTCCTCGCCAGCCACTGCCGGCACTGGGCCAGCGCCTGAGGATGGGAGTAGACCCGTCGGATTTTCGCCTTTGTTCCCCGGGCCATGAGACAGTGGGAGATGCGCAGGAAGATCTCGCCCCGGATCGAAAGCGGCGTTGCGATCAGCCTCTCGAGGGTGACCCTCACGGGCCCCTCCACCGAGTTTTCCAGCGGGACGACACCGAGGTCGGCCTTTTGTTTTTCCGCAGCGTCGAAGACCGCGCCGATCGTCTCCTGCGGCGCCATGCGGGCGCTTCCTCCGAAGCGATCGAGGGCCGCCAGGTGGGCAAACGAGCCTTCAGGTCCCAGGCAGGCCACCGCGAGAGGCGCCTGGAGCGCCCGCGACGACGACAGGATTTCCCGGTAGATGTGCCCCAGGGTCTCGACGGCGAGGGGACCCTCGTTGAGGGCTGCGATTTCATTCAGGACGCGTGACTCCTGGGCGGGGTCGTAAACGCCGATCCCCTCCTGCCCCTTGATCTTCCCGACTTCCAGGGACAGGCGGGCGCGCTCGTTGAGAAGACTCACGATGTCGCGGTCCTTGTGACGGATCTCGCGCCGGATGTTCTCGATGCCCGTTTTCTTCATGCCTTGAGTGCCTCGATGGTTTGCTCTACGAGCTCCAGCGGAACGCCGCCGTTGATAAAGGGCATGCCGGGTTTGCGCAGAAGGACAAAGTGGATCTTGCCGCCCGCCTTCTTCTTGTCCGCCGCCAAATGCGACAGGATGCGCGCCGTATCCAGGCTCTGCGGGATCCGGACGGGAAGGCCCGCCCGCCCGATTGCGGTAACGACCCGCTCCCGGTCCACGGCGGAGAGGTAGCGCTGGCTCTCCGAGATGAGCGTGGCGGCTACCATGCCCATGGCCACCGCCTCGCCGTGCGCAATGGCATATTGCGATTCGGCCTCTATGGCGTGGCCTACAGTGTGGCCGAAGTTGAGGATGCGGCGCAACCCTTTTTCCGTCTCGTCGACCTCGACGACACCCTTCTTGATCCGGCAGGACGTGGAGACGAGGCGCTCCAGGAGGGCGGGATCCCTGGCCTGCAGAGCCTCGGTCCCTTCCTCGATGGCCTCCAGGAGTTCGGGGTCCTCGATGATCCCGTACTTCACGATCTCCGCCAGTCCGTTGGTGAACTCCCTGGCCGGAAGCGTGTCGAGGAAGGCCAGGTCGATGAAGACGGCCCGCGGCTGCAGGAAGGTGCCCAGCATGTTCTTTCCCGCCGGGAGATCGACGCCGGTCTTTCCCCCGATCGAGCTGTCCACCTGGGCAAGAAGCGTCGTGGGAATCTGCACACAGGGGATGCCCCGCATGTAGATGGAGGCGACAAAACCCGCCACATCGCCCACGACCCCGCCGCCCAGGGCGATCAGGCCCGATGTCCGGTCGGCGCCTGACTCCAGCAGGCGCCCCGCCATCTCCACGCAGGTGCCGATGGTTTTCGAGGCCTCGCCGGCAGGAAAGGCGATCGTTTCGACGGCAAGCCCGTTTTCGCGCAGCACGCCGAGGACCCTCTCCCCGTGGAGAGCCGACACGTTGTCGTCCGTCACGACGAACCAGCGGGAGGCCCCACCGTTCTTGGTGAGGACAGGGGCGACCCGGTCGAGGATGTGGCAGCCGATGTGGATGTCGTAGGAGGCGTTGAGCCGCCTGTCGAGATTCACCCTGATCCGGTTCATGACGGCACCCTCTGCATCCGCTGCATGGCGGTCTCGAGCACCGCAAGATCTTCCATGAGCTGGTATAATTTCTCGGGCTTCAGGGACTGCATCCCGTCGGAGACGGCCTTTTCGGGCTCGGGGTGGACCTCGACGATGATCCCGTCGGCCCCCACGGCGACGGCCGCCCGGGCCAGGGGCGCCACGTACTTCCAGTGGCCCGCCGCGTGGCTCGGGTCCACGATCACCGGAAGGTGGGAGAGCTCCTTGAGGACGACAACGGCCGAGAGATCCAGGGTGTTTCGCGTGGCCGTCTCGAAGGTGCGGATCCCCCGCTCGCAGAGGATGACCTGGCTGTTGCCCTCGGAGAGGATGTACTCGGCCGACATGAGGAGCTCCTCGATCGTCATCATCATCCCCCGCTTGAGCAGGACGGGCTTGCGCGCCTGGCCCACAGCCTTCAGGAGCGCGAAGTTCTGGGCGTTGCGCGCGCCGACCTGGAAGATGTCGGCGTAGGCCTCCACGAGATCCACGTCGGCGGGATTTACGACCTCCGTCACGATGGGAAGCCCCGTATGCTCGCGGACCTTCTTCAGGAGCTTGAGCCCCTCTTCTTCCAGGCCTTGGAAACTGTAGGGCGAGGTCCGGGGTTTGAAGGCGCCGCCCCGGAGGATATGGGCGCCGGCCTTCTTTGCCACCCAGGCGCATTCCATGAGCTGCTCCTCCGTCTCGACGGCACAGGGCCCCGCCATGACGATGAACCGCGGCCCGCCGATCGCGAGTTCGCCCACGCGGACGATCGTATCGGCTTCCCGGAATTCGCGGCTGGCAAGCTTGTAGGGCTTGAGTATGGGCACCACGATCTCCACCCCCGGCAGGTGGGCAACGGATTTGATCTGCTCGCGGCCCCGGGCATCCCCCACGGCGCCGATGATCGTCTTCTCCGTCCCTCGGGAGAGGTGAGCCCGGTACCCGACAGACTCGATCCACTCGACAACCCGGTCGACCTGTCCGTCCGTTGCGTTTTTCTTCATCACGATGATCATAATTGCAGTACCTCCAATGAAAAAGGCCATGATGGCTGTCGCCCCCATGGCCCTCCTCGATGAAAACAAAAAAGCCATGGGCAGCGTCTTTCGATCTACCCATGGCTTCGGTTTGGCTTATTCTTTCGTGCTTAAGTCTAAGTCCTCCTCAGCGACGGGCAGACCTGTCCGTAAAAATAATAGGTGCTAAACCAGAAGCCAAAATTACGGAGTTTCAGTCTTTCCATCACAAAGGTTTCCTTCAAAAAGTGGCCCATGAAAACACGATCGGGCGCCCCTGTCAACAGAAATTTTCCGCCATGCCGCCGAGGGACCACCAAAACCATTGCGGGACGGGCATTTACAGGCACGCCGGATCACATGAGCGAATCGCCCTGCGAGAGCTTGAAGCGGATGGGGATCTCCACCCATGCATCCACGACGGCGCCCATGCGCCGTGCCGGTTCGAACCGCCAGGACCTCACGGCCTCGAGGGCCGAATCATCCAGCGAGGCGTAGCCGGAGGAGCGCTTGACCCGGACGGCCCCGATCCGGCCGTCGGCCCGGACCTCGGCCGCGATCAGCACGTCGCCCTCGTAGCCCCGCTGTCTCGCCGCGCCCGGGTAGGCGGGGGGCCGGTTCTCGCGGTAGCGGGGCATGGCCTCCGAGTAACCCTCCTGGGCGCTGGCGCCCGTTTGCCTCTGTCCCCGGGCCGCCTCACCCGCCGGGGAACCCCGACCCGCTGTGGCTGCGGCAACGCTCCCCTTCGCGGGTTCGACGGAGACGCTCGTTTCCATCGTCTCCCGCTTGTCGACCGCTTCGGTGATGACGGCTTTTTCCATGGCCTTCGGAACAATGGCGGGGGCGGTTTTTGCATGAATGACCGGCTTTTTCGTGACCTCGTCGGCCTGGGCGGCCCCGTTGCCGTTCTCGGGACCCGGCATGACCGTCACCAGGGAAACCCGGACGACCCCTTCGTCGCCTGCCGTGGGGAAGCTGACAAAAGGGTTTGCCACGGCAAACAGGACAAACGCCAGGACCCCCGCGTGCAGGATCGAGGACAGGGCAATGCCGGGCATCATGCTCTTTCCAAAACGGCGCGGCCCGTCCGCGGGGCGCACCGCTCCCCGCGGGACCTTCTCAGCGGGACCCGGGATGGCCAGGCCGAGATCGACAGGGTAATGGCACTCTCTGCTCAGAGTCGTCACATTCATGATTCATCCATCCTTGCGGCTTCTTCCTCCGGATCAGAAGTACAGCGAAACCCCTCCCCGGAAATTGATCTCCGAAGCGGGGTAATAAGACAGCTGTCCCGAGAAAGGATTCAGAAAACCAATGGGAACATAGCTCTTGTTGAACAGGTTTTCCACGCCCACGAAAGCGGTCGGCCTCGCGATGTCGGAAATCTTCCAGTCGGGCTGCCAGCGCAGGTAGAGGTTGACGATCGTGTAACTGTCGAGCTTCGTCGAGCTGTTGCCGTTGTCGGAGCCGAAGTACTGGCTTCCCACGTAACGGATTTCCGGCCGCAGCGTCAGGCTCCAGGGCATGTAGATGTCGAGGGCCCCGTTGGCCATATTCTTCGGCACGAGCGGGACGTCCTTGTCCTTGTTCACCCCATCGCGGAAGAAGGCCTCCTGGAACGTGTAGTTGGCCCAGAGCCGCGCCAGTTTCCGGAACTGCCAGTCCAGGGAGAACTCGACGCCCTGGTGACGCGTCTTGTCCAGGTTCTCGTTTCGGAACGTGACGGGGTTGTAGCTGATCTCGTCCTCCATGTCGATGAGGTAGAACGTGAGCCCCAGCTTGAGCTCCTTCATCGGGTAGAACTGTGTGCCCACTTCGTAGCTTTTGCCCGTCTCCTTTTCCAGATCCGTCAGGAAGCTGTCGAAAGGGAACGCGTAGTAGGATGCCTGCTGATCGAGCGACGGGAAGCGGTAGATCGTTGCGTACTTGCCCCACAGCTTCGAATTCTCCCCGAAGAGGTACGTGAGCGAGCCCTCCCAGGCGGTGCCCTTGTGAACTTTCTCGCCGTCGAAGACACTGGCGCCCGTCGCGAGGTTTGTTTCGCTGCCGTTTACATCGGCCCGCTCCGTCCGCGCACCGAGGGCCAGGATGAGGTCCTTCAGGATGCTGAACTCGTCGCGCGCATACAGCCCCATCGTCTGCCGCTTCAGTTCCGCCTCGTAGGTCCTCACCGCCTGCGAGCGGTTCGCGAAGGTGTCCTTGTCGAGCTTGTCCTGATAGAAGTCGAACCCGGCGGTGAGCTTGTTGTCGAAACCGAAAAGTTTCTTGTCGAGAATATAGCGCGGGGTGGCGCCCACCGTGTCGATGTCGATCTTCGTGAAGGACGCGAAGGAGGCATAGTTGGAGGTCACCTCCCGCCTGCCGTAGATCAGGTTGGCGTCGAGGCGTCCGTAGGAGCCCAGGATGGTCTTGACGAGGAGATTGGCGTCGAAAAAGGTCGAGCTCGCATCGTCGTCGGGGTTCTGGGCCTGCTTTCGGTTGGCGTTGTACTGGGCCTGCGTGAGGGCGCCCGGGAACTGGTTGTCGGTCTTGTTGGCCGTGATCCCCAGAGAGACGTCGAGAGCGTCGGTGGGGTTGTAGCCGATGCTGCCGCCTGCGCTTTCCGTGGTGAACTTCGAGCGGTCCCGGTACCCGCTGCTCGTGAGGACCTCGCCGTTGAGCGCATAGTAGACCTTGTCAGCCGAGCCCCGGACGCCGGCGCGGCCGTTGTAGGTGTTGTAGCTTCCGCCGATGAAGGTCGCATCGCCCTTCGGCTTTCCCTCGCCCCGCTTGGTGATGATGTTGATGGAGCCGGCGATGGCCGAATCCCCGTAGAGGACGCTGTTGGCGCCGCGTACGACCTCGATGCGCTCGATCTCCGAGAGCGGGATCTCGAGCCAGTTGGGCCCGGCAATGTCGGGACGGTTCAGGCGCCTGCCGTCGAGCATGACCACGTGTCGAAGGTAGCCCGCCTCGGTTCCAAAGGCCCGCATGTCCACGATGGACTGGGAGGCATTGCCGCTGTAACTGGTGACGTTGAGGCCCACAAGCCCCGTCAAGACCTCGGGAACGCTCGTGGCGCCCGATTTCTGGATGTCGTCGGCGGTGATGACGGTCACGTTGGCCGGGACTTTCCGGACCTCCTGGGCATCGCGGGTGGCCGTGACGACCACCTCGCCCATCCGGTACTCGGGCCGGGCGGTCTCGGGGGCCGCCTGTGCACGAGCGGAACCCGGCACCGCCAACAGAGCGGCAAGCAAAACGAACAAAACCCATTCACTGCGCAAGAAACTCTTCATGGTGAATCCTCCTCCCCCCTCGGGAAATGATGTGGCTTGCGCCGTCGGGCAAGTATACTGGCTTGCGGCCCCCTACTCTCCGCGCCTTCCAGGCCCCCTGTTCCGGAAGCCCGTGGCTAACGCTGCGGATTTCGTTCCGCCTACAGTTGCGGGGCAGCGCCGGACTGAGACCGGCTTCCTCCCCCAACGGCTCTTAAAAAACCGGTAATTCAGTAATTGAGTAAATGGTAATTAAGGAAAATGAGGGTCCCGATCTCTTCAATTACCCAATTACTTGGTTACTAATTACTCCCTCACGTCCTCACGTGAGGGTGATTCGCGGCGATCCCGTCCGGGGATGCCGGTCCACCATGACCTTTGTCTCGTAGGCTTTTCGGATGTGCTCTTCCGTGATTACGGCCTCGACAGGCCCGGTGGCCTCGATGCGCCCGTCCTTCAGCAGGATGATCCGGTCGCAGTAGTGGGCGGCGAGGTTGATGTCGTGAGTCACGGCGATGATCGTAAGCCCCCGGTCGCGATTGAGCGACCGGATGCGGTCGAAAAAATCCACCTGGTGCCGTATGTCGAGAAAGGCCGTGGGCTCGTCCAGGAGCATGAGCCGCGGCTCCTGGGCCAGGGCCCGGGCGATGAGCACCCTCTGGCGCTCGCCGCCGGAGAGAGATTCCATGTCCCTTGCTCCAAGGCCGAGCGTGTCCGTCATCTCCATGGCCTTGCGGGCGATGCGGTGGTCCTCGTCGCCTTCGAAGCGCCAGCGCCCGAGGTGCGGCGCCCTTCCCATGAGCACGACCTCCTCCACGGAGAAGGGAAAGGCAAGGGCCGAATACTGCGGTACGACGGCCACGGAACGTGCCAGGGCCTCTCGCCGCAACTTTCCGATTTCCGTCCCCTCGAGGAGCACCGCCCCCTCCTGGGGCGTGAGGATCCCGTCGATGACGCGCAGCAGCGTCGTCTTGCCCGAGCCGTTGGGCCCGATGATGCCGAGAAAATCCCCCTTTTCGACCTCGAAGCCGACCCCTCGGAGGACCCACTGCTCGCCGTATTTGAAGCTCACATTGTCGACGTTCAGAAGCGGCATCGGCCGGCCTCCGTTTTCTTCAGCAGGTAGATGAAAAAGGGCGCCCCGAAGAGTGCCGTGATCACCCCCACGGGGAGCTCGCTCGGTCCGAGCACCGTGCGGGCCAGCGTGTCGGCGGCCACGAGAAAGGTCGCGCCGAAAAGAAAGCTTGCCGGCAGCAGCAGCCGGAAGTCGGAGCCGAAGATCATCCGGATGATGTGGGGCACGAGCAGCCCCACAAACCCGATAAGGCCCGAGAGCGACACGGCGGCCGCCGTGATGAAGGAGGCCGCGAAAAAGAGCACCCGCCTGGTCTTTTCGACGTCGACACCGAGCTGCAGGGCCTGCTCCTCGCCGATGACGAGCAGGTTCAGGGCCCTGGCGTGACGGTAGATCACGATGAACCCCGCAAGGAGGGCAACGCCCCCCAAGAGGGTCTGGCTGGTGTCGGCAAGCCCCAAATCCCCCATGAGCCAGAACATGATCCCGTGCAGGCGCGTGCCCGAGGCGGTGGAGATGAGAAACATGATGGCCGCCGTGCAGAAGGCGTTCACGATGACCCCCGAGAGCAGGAGCGTGCCCGACAGGGACTCCCGCCTCTTGCCGGCCACGCCGAAGACGAGCACGATGGTGATGAGAGAGCCCAGGAAGGCAAGGACGGGGACGGCGAAGGGCAAAAAGTCCAGCCCGGCGATGATCCCGAGAACGGCCCCCACGGCGGCCCCCCCGGAG
Source organism: uncultured delta proteobacterium (assembly GCA_963705165.1). Classification (GTDB taxonomy): domain Bacteria; phylum Desulfobacterota; class Syntrophia; order Syntrophales; family UBA2192; genus UBA2192. The sequence continues at coordinate 45,332 of CAVPJD010000024.1, forward strand.
ATCCCGAGGATGTAGGGGTCGGCAAGGGGGTTGCGCAGCAGCCCCTGGAATACGGCGCCCGCCGTGGACAGGGTGGCGCCGACGATGGCGGCAAGCAGGATCCGGGGGATGCGGACGGAGAAGATGATGGTATGCTCGGGAGATGCCGCTGCACCGTCCTGCCTGAGAAGCGAAAGCAGGTCGATGCGGTGGGGGCCGGTGATTGCGGCAATGGCCGCCACGGCCAGGAATACGAAAGCGAGCAGGGCACAGACGCGGATCACCCGACGCGGGGTCACCGCCTTGCCCGTCTCGATTTTCGCTGCGACGGAAAGGACGATTGCCGGAACGGCCAGAAGAAATGTAAAAAGGAAGAACCGGGTCACCGCAACCTCCCTCGAGGCTAACGGGGTGGACCAGTCTTCCGGCTCAGGGCGCCCTACTCTCCCGCCTTCCCATCATGGTGACCATGACAGTGGCTAATTGGGATTTCGTTCCCATCACGGCTGCGGGGCAGCGGGGGCATTTCACCCCTCTTCCATCTGCCCACCCCTTTGGATACCAACCCACTAACAGAGCATCGGGGCTTTGTCAAGGCCCAAGAAAAAGACGGAATTCAGGAAGACAGGAAGTCAAGAAGATCAGGTAAATTGAAGGTGTTTGGCAGCAAAACCAGCGCTAAAATCCGGCGGCACATTGCGCCATTTCCTCGATCCCCGCAACGGCCCGGGGGCTGAGGCGGTAGAGCCGCTCGGTGACAACGCAGACCCTCCCCTGCTTGACCGCAGGGAGCATGTGGAGCCTCTCCTTGAGGCGATCGATGCCCCCGCCGGACATGAAGCCCTGCCCTGCGAGGATGAAATCGGGCGAGCGGTGGATGATCTCCTCGAGGGAGTACTTGGGATATTGGATCTCGCCGTCGGCCGCGACGTTGCGGATGCCGAGGATGCCGAAGGCCTCGTGGATGAGCGTGCCGGGCCCGGCCACGACGATGGGCTCGGGCTGGATGATGAAGAGGGCCGACTTCGGGGGGCGGGAACGATTTTGCCGTGCTTTTTTCTCCAGGGCCGCCATGTCCTTATCGATCCGCCCCGCAAGCGCCGAGGCCTCCTTCTCTACGCCCAGCGCAACCCCCAGCTCGCGGATGCCCCGGGGCAGCTCCTTCAGGCGCCTCGCCGAGAAGACGTGGCAGGGGATGCCGAGGTCCCTGAGGCGATTATAGATCGCCTTCGGGTTGCCGTCGTCGGTCAGGATCACGAGGTCGGGTTTTGCGCCGACGATGGCCTCGAGCGAGGGGTTCGTGAAGCCGCCCACGCGGGGCTTGGCCTTCGCGGCAGGGGGGTAGTCGCAGAAATCGGTCACTGCCACGACCCGATCCTCGAGGCCCAGGTCGTAGAGGATCTCGGTGATGTTGGGCGCAAGGGAGACGATCCTTGCCGGTCCCGCCCCGAAGGCCGGGGCTGCAAGACATAGCAGGATCACGATTACGGCAAGAGTTTGTTTCATGGGAGATTGATCCTATGCCAGGCGGGCGATTTCGTCAACCCCACATGGGATAAAGTGCAGGAGCGACTGAGTCTGTGAGCATGGAAGCGCTTAAACAGGGAGGGGGCAAAAAACATGAACACGGATATGAGTGAAAGGCAGAACCTGACTTGTCAGGTCGGCGCCAATCAAGTCTTACCAGCTTACCGGCTTCGCCTGCCTGCAAGTACACATCCGCCGGACAATACGGATTTAATCATGATAGATAGTACCGTTCGTTGTAACGTTTTTCATGTCTTGACACCGCGGCATGACCGTCCGCGCTGTCATACGAAAGTGCACGCAAACGATATGCCCCGTTGAACGCTTACTCGGCCATCCCGACCGGTGGGATCTCTTACTTCATTGACATCAGTCTCTCGATCCTTTTCTCGATCGGCGGATGGGTGCTGAACAAATTCATAATCGTGTCCGTGCTCAACGGGTTCACGATGAACATATGCGCCGTCGCCGGATTTGCATCCATCGGCTTTTTCTTTGAAGCGTCAGCGATTTTTCTCAAGGCACTGGCCAGCGCTTCGGGATGACCAGACATCTTGGCTCCGTTCTCATCCGCCAGGTACTCCCGCGATCGTGAAATAGCCATTTGGATGATCGTTGCAGCTACGGGAGCTACAATCGCCATTGCAATCATGCCAATCGTGCCTCCGGCACCATCCTGTCCACCGCCAAAGACAGCGGCCCATTTGGCCATGTTTGCCAGCATGACGACGGCGCCGGATATGGTGGCCGCCATTGTACTGATCAGGATATCCCTGTTTTTAATGTGGGACAGCTCATGCCCGATGACTCCTTCGAGTTCGTCGCGGGTGAGCATCGCGAGAATCCCCTGCGTTACCGCCACGGCCGAGTGGTCTTCGTTTCTTCCCGTCGCAAAGGCATTCGGAGTGCTGCCGGCAAGGATGTATAGTTTCGGCATGGGAAGCTTGTCCTTCTCGGCCAGGCTCCTGACCACGGTGTAAAGGGCGGGCGCCTGGGCTTCCGACACTTCCTGAGCATTATACATTTTCAGAACGATCGAGTCGGAATACCAGTACCCGCCGATGTTCATCAGAACAGAAATGATCACTGCGGCCAACACGCCCAATCGACCGGCAACCAAGGCCCCCAGGACCATGAGGATCCCGGATAGAGACGCCAATAGCAGGATTACTTTCAGGGTGTTCATGATCGGCCTCGCTCAAAACGTTTATTGCATACGCTCCCATTCCATGAATCCATGTCAGGGAAAGCAAAATATTCTGCGAAATTGCGCCGATGCAAGACGCAAGGATTACCACCGTCAGGAGCATGCAGCAATTCTGGCTCTTGTCGCTTCGCATTTGGGCACAGAGATAAGGACGGTCTCATCAATGCCTTCTGGGTTCTTCGTTCTTGTTGTGAGATAGGCGTATACCGGGAGTATCGCAACCCATCGCAGCGCAGCGTAAACCCCGAATGCCCGGGCAATTGGACTTATCACTGATGGGGCCATACTCCCGCATGACGCGCTCAACGATTTTCCCCACTTTGCTTCGATCAAACCAGATCCCCCTGCATTTTGGGCAGTAATCTACCTCCATTCCATGTCGCTCGATCATCGATATGTTCACGTTGCAGACTGGACACATCATCATTCTGTCCTTTTTCATGGCGGCAAATACGCATTCAAACATGGTCCGCTGCGGGGACTGATCCGGTAAGGTCTGCAACGGGTTCCATGAACGACATGACGTTGAAGGCAATGTCTTCAGGAAAAAAGAGGCGGAGCTTTGTTCAAATAGGGAAGGTCATGAAAAGCAAGAACAGGGAAGGAGTCCAAGTAATGCCTGGTGACTGAGAAGGCAGGATCTCTATGAGGCGGTTCGGAGTAGACCATCGCCGAGGAATCACAGAAACCCGGCTTTTTCTTGCACGCCGTATCGACGGCAGAATTCTTCGATTTGCATATTTTACAGGTGGACAGAGCAAGGGGGACGTCATTCTGATGCAACGCGATGGAAAAGCAGATCAGCGTGAAGCTGATAAGCGCAATGACGACGATTTGTTTTCTGGTGGTATCCTTCATGGTCGTTGTCGAAAATGCAATCACGATGACAGTGCAGCTTTTGTAACATCACAGAGGAGACGGTGTCAAGTTGGTATCACTCAGTCCTAGACCTGCATCCTCATGACTTCCTGATAAGCTTCCAGCACCTTATTGCGTACAGCCGTAACTGCATGGAACGATATTCCCGCCTTCTCCATTGCGATCATGGCCTCATGTATGCTGCCGGTGCCGCCGAGCATTGCATTTGCGATTGCCTTGTCGGCATTATTCTGCAGCTGATGGACCTCACTCAGGCTCGTTTTAAGGATCGTACCGAATGTTTTGTCGTTACTATTTACTTTATCTTTTGCATTTTCAACGACAGCGGCTTGAGGGACTGTGTTCGTTTTGATCAGAAGGTCTTTCATGACTTCTCCTCGTATAGTAGAACCGCACGAGCGTTTCTAGTTGCAAGCTCTATGCCCTAACCTCCGGCCCCATCAAATCGGTTGCCAGGTCTGTCAGTATGGCCGTCCACCGCGTGGGGTTGCAGATAGCATCCGCGTTGCCCGTACTGATCGGAAAATATTAACCCGGGTGTTATGAGCACTTACGAGCGCATAGGGTCATTCGGTATCGGTGGCCCTTGACGTGGCATGCCCATTATGGTAAGCGGACGGTAAGCAGACGCAAAAACAAAGCCGATGGATCGCGCTCATACATGAAAGTATCATCAACAAGGAATCTCATATTCATCGCAATCGTCGCATTCTTTATCAGCTCTCTGGCAATTGCCCTTCATCATCATGATATTCCGCTGCAAGGGCAGACCTGCTCGATCTGCAAGATGAAGGGCTCAGCCTCGGGCACTTATCATAAAGCGAAAATCAATATTGACCCTGCATTCTCAGTTTGTTCTCCTCTCCTTACAAATCCCTTGCAGTCGATATTGCTCTTGATTTCTATCTCTCAGGATTCTCTCCAGGAATCGCCTTACCTTCTTACAATTAAGAACAAGGCCCCTCCCATCCAGCTTTAAACCCATCCTTTTTACTTCGCATTCGATTACCGGTAGCTGAAACAGCCGACAGCTGTCTGAGGAAGCATTTCTCACGGGATTGGCGTTGAGGCTGAATTTTACATTGAATCCAAACCACCATGGAGGCAAGTCATGAATTGTCCAGTCTGCAATGTATCTTTAGTGATGTCCGAGCGACAGGGTATCGAGATCGACTATTGCCCGAAGTGCCGTGGCGTCTGGCTCGACAGGGGGGAGCTCGACAAGATTATCGAGCGTTCAGCTCCGACAGCGATGCCGGAGCAGCGTCCGGCACCGCCGACATCGAGGCAGGAGGAGCCCTATGACAAGCATCGCGAGAAAGACCACAAGGATCATGGAAGTTATCATCACAAGAAGAAGGGATTTCTTCAGGATTTGTTCGACTAACGGGGAGCAGGAAGCAAACTCATGGATGTGCAGAAACAAAAAACCCGAGTTGCGCTTCTGTCTGTGATTTCCAACACGGCTCTCGTCCTGATGAAGCTCGTTGTGGGCATCATGATCAACTCGGTATCCGTCATCTCCGAGGCCATTCACTCCGGGATGGATCTGGTGGCGGCGATCATCGCCTGGTACTCCGTCAGGACATCCAGCAAGCCCGCCGATGACGATCACCCCTTCGGCCACGGGAAGATCGAAAATGTCTCGGGCACCGTTGAGGCGCTTTTGATCTTTCTCGCCGCCGGGTGGATCATCTATGAAGCCATCAAGAAGTTTATCCATCCGGAGCCCATCGAGGCGGCCTTTTGGGGCGTCGGGGTCATGCTCATCTCGGCCGTCACGAACGTCATCGTTTCCCAAAAGCTGTTCAAAGTGGGCAGGGAAACAGACTCCGTCGCCCTTCAGGCCGACGCGTGGCATCTGAGAACAGATGTTTATACCTCATTGGGCGTCATGGTTGGGCTCGCCCTGATCTGGCTCGGGAAATGGATTTTCCCAAATTATAACCTCGACTGGCTGGACCCGGTCTGCGCCATTGCCGTGGCCCTCCTGATTATCAAGGCGGCCTATGATCTGACGGTGCAGTCCGCCCGGGATCTTCTGGATGCCAACCTGCCCGAGGAAGAGCAAGCCTGGATTCGGAATCTCATCGAAGAGAATCGGGGTACGGTTCGCGGCTACCATTATCTCAGGGCGAGAAAGGCCGGACATTACCGGTTTGTCGAGTTCCATATCCAGGTGGACCCGGAAATGACGGTAGAGAGCTCACACCGTCTGGCCCAGAGATTATCCCGGGCCATCAAAGGGCATCTGGCCAACTCCACCGTGTCGATCCACATCGAGCCCTGCACCGGTAATTGCGCCGACAAATGCTTGGCCGGGTGTTTGCTGACGGAATCCGAGCGCACGGAGATCGCGAAAAATCAATGACCACAAATGAGTAAGCAAGCAGCAAGTAAAGGAGATAACATGAAAAGATGGTTGTTTGTCATCCCGCTGGTGGTTTTCATCCTCTGGGGTTGCGGGGACACTTTCAAGGGGATGGAGTCGGATTTGAAAATCAGTGTCACGGGGACACCCGGTCTCAAGGTCAGCGGTCACTATGCATTTGTGGCAACCGGGGAGGTGCCCAAGCCGCAGAATGTGGAAGGCACCGTACCGGTTGAATATCAGGGGAAGGGGCTGACGGCGCTCTGTCTTTTCAGGAAGACGTCGGCCGAGGGCACCTTGAAAGTGGAGATCACCCGGGACGGCAAGGTGATTGCCGCATCGGAAACCCAGGCACCCCAGGGCTTCGTTTCTCTCACCACCCCACCCCCGGGAACAGATACGATCATTGGGCAGATCCTGAACAAGTTTTTTAGCAAGTAGGCGCCATGCCTTACGGTATGACCATGAAAAAGCCGGATAAGCACCTGAAGAGCGGGTCCCTTTTAATGGTCAAGCGGGCCAGCCCATATGCGGCGATGACTATAAAGGCAATGACGAACACGTTGATTCTGTAAATAAGAAGTTTTGCTCACCAGACGTCGAAGGCGAAATAGAGCATTGACAGGCCTAGAACCACGAAAAAGCATGCAAGGAGAAAGGCACAACTAACTGGTGTGGCTCCTTTTCCCTGTTTCTCAAGTCATCCATTACCTTCCTGGAATGATTACCCTGCCGACAGTTAAGGCGGGCTCTTCAAGCCTGCCTTGCCGGGCCGGGCTTGGCTCATTCTGCCAGACGATCAATGACATCCTTCTCGATACCGGAGATTCCGGGCTGCAGATCTTCAAGCAGGTCCTCAGCGTTTCTCTCATGCAGGTGACCAGCGGTGGCACCCGGTTGGGGAGTACATCCAGTACGTTGACGGCTCATCGGTGCGGGGTCCTGTAAAGGCTGCAGGCGTTGTCCTCGGAAACGAGCCTGCCGTCCAGGTCCCGATCCACATCATCAACTCCACGTTCGGCACTTCCTCGCCCGGATGCTCCGGTGCTTATCAGACCCCTGCCGATGCCGGTTACAACGGGTCCCTGGGGGTCAGCTTCTTCGCACAGGACTGCGGAACGGCCTGCTCGGCCGGTGCCGGCAACGGAATTTATTATGCCTGCAGCGGCACAACCTGCAGCGGAGCGGCCGTTCCCCTTGCCAATCAGGTCCAGAACCCTGTGGCACTTCTGCCCGTTGACAACAATGGCGTGATCGTGCAGCGTCCGAGCGTTCCTTCCAGCGGATCGACCTCGGTCAACGGCTACCTGGTGCTCGGGATCGGCGCCCGGCCAACAACGCACCTTCCGCAGTAACAGCCTATGCAGCCGATGCGTCCGGCAATTTCATCACATCCTTCAACGGAAGCAACTACACCGGGTTCATCGACACCTGCAGCAACGGACTGATCTTCCCTTCCCCCTCGCTTCCTGATTACGCTACCTATTCAGGCTGGTACTGTCCCTCATCCACTCAAAACCTTTCCGCTACAAACAAAGGGGCCTCCGGCGCGCCGAGCGGCGCGGTTTCAATCCAGATCGCGAATTTCGAGACCCTGTTTGTTACTACGACCAACAACGTGTTTGCCGACATCGGCGGCTATAACGTGGACTTCGATTGGGGACTCCCATTTCACCTTGGACGCAACGTCTACATCGGGATCGAAGAGAAGGCCTCCAGCCTGGGCACAGGACCTTACTGGGCGTATTGAACGAACGAGCCCTGCTGCTCCGTCATATTGATCCGCTCATCTTCATAAGCGCATCTTCGACTGAGCCCATGCACGGTTACCGATTGTCATCTTCTACCCATCCCCAGAATCCGATTTCAGCGACTTCAGGAAGTGACGCTTCACCTGGCACGATCTGTCTGGTCAGCTTGAGCTCTTGGACAGCTGATTCAAGCCCGCGCTTATGTCTTGCGGCTTGTGGCTTATCCTTTCAGATTGCGCCATTTTCCTGTATAGTACGCCGGAAATGAGCCTCGAGATCCAGATACTTTTCGCCCTTTTCCTCGATTTGCTCTTCGGGGACCCCCGCGGCTTCCCCCACCCGGCGAGGATGGTGCAGCGCTTTGCCCTCGCCCTGGAGCCTTCGGTGAGGCGGATGATCCAGTCGCCCCGGGAGGCGGGGGTGCTGGCCGCCGTCATGGTTATCGGCCTTGCGGGCATTGCGGCCTGGGGGCTGCTGAGGCTTGCGGCCTCCATCCACCCCTGGGCGTATACGGCCCTCTCGATCTGGCTCATCTACGGGGCACTCTCAGCGCGGTCGCTGGCCGATCAGAGCGCCGAGGTCTGCCGGGCCCTTGAGGTGAAGAACCTCGTCCTGGCGAGAAAGCGCGTCTCCGAGATGGTCGGGCGCGACACGGATCGCATGGACGGCGAGGAGACCGCCCGGGCGGCCATCGAGAGCGTGGCCCGCCACAGCGTCGACGGCGTCATCGCCCCGCTCATCTGCGCCTTCCTCTTCGGCCCCCTGGGCGCATTCCTCTACAAAACCGTTGACACCCTCGGTGCGGCTTTCGGCCATAAAAACGAGCAATACTACGATTTCGGCAGGTTTTCCGCCTGGCTGGACCGGCTGGCCAACTGGATCCCTGCGCGCGTTGCGGTCTGGTTCATGGCGCTCTCGGCGATGCTTTTGGGAATGAGGCCCCTTGCGGCCCTGCTCATCAGCCGCCGCGACGGGTCGGTGCAGGCAAACCCCAACGCGGGGCTCCCCGAAGCGGCCATGGCCGGGGCCCTGGGGGTGCAGCTGGGCGGCCCCGTCTTCCGGGACGGCAAGTTCGACCCCGAGCCCTTCATGGGCGACCCCGTGCACCGCCTCGAGCCGAAGCACATCCGGCAGGCCAATGCCCTCCTGTTCGCCATGACCATCATTGCCGCCACGATCTTCGCCCTGCTACGTAAGGGACTCCTGGCGATCTATTAATAGGCCCCGATTTTGCAGGTTCTCATGAGAAAAACGGGACAGCCATGTCCCGCAATAGGTGAACCATCATGATCGACTGCCCACGGATTGTCATCGGAGGGACGGAGAGCGGCGCGGGAAAGACCTCGCTCACCCTAGCCCTCGTTGCGGCCCTTCGCCGCCGGGGGGCGCGGGTCCAGACCTTCAAGGTAGGGCCCGATTTTCTCGACCCCTCTTACCTCGCCATCGCCTCGGGAAGGCCCTGCTACAACCTCGACGGCTGGATGATGGGACGCGATTACGTGGAAAAGCTCGTGGCGCGAGCCACGGCCGATGCCGACATCGCCGTCATCGAAGGCGTCATGGGTCTCTTCGACGGGGCCGAGACCGACAGCCTCGAGGGGAGCACGGCCGAGATCGCCTCCTGGCTCAGGGCGCCAGTGATCCTCGTGGCCAACGTCTACGGCATGGCGCGAAGCCTCGCCGCCGTCGTCAAGGGCTTCGCCACCTTCGAGCGAAAGGTGAGGGTGGCCGGGGTCATCGCCAACCACTGCGGCTCCGTGCGCCACGGGATCATGCTCGCCGAGGCGCTCCAGGCCTCGCGACTGCCGCCGATGGTGGCCGCCATGCCCCGGGGTGCGCTCCCTGAGCTTCCCGAGCGGCACCTGGGCCTGGTCACGGCCGACTCTCGCAACCTCCCGCCCGAGACACTCGAGGCGCTGGCCGATGCCTTCGAGCACTACTCTGCATTGAGCGAGATCGTCAACATGGCCCGCAGCGCGCCTTTTCTCTATGTGGAGGCCCCCGAGAGGAAGGGGATTGCGGAGCGGGTGCGCCTCGGCGTGGCCCACGACGCGGCCTTTCACTTCTACTACCGGGATCTGCTCGACGAATTGGAAGATTCCGGCTGCCGTATCGTCCGCTTCTCACCCGTTGCAGACGGGGGCTTGCCCGAAGGGCTCGATGCCCTCTACATCGGCGGAGGCTACCCCGAGGAAAAGGCGGCGGAGCTTTCGGCAAACGAGCCCATGCTCGCCGCCGTGAGGGGGTTTGCCGCCTCCGGCCGCCCCGTCTATGCCGAGTGCGGGGGCCTCATGTACCTCTGCAGGGATCTGGAGACGGCGGACGGGAAGCGATATCCCATGACGGGGATTCTCCCGGCGGGGACAAAGATGCACAAAGGACTTCAGGCGCTTTCCTACGTGAATGTGACCCTCAAGGAGGATTCCCTCTGGGGCCTTGCGGGAGAGAGCGTCCGGGGTCACGAGTTTCACCACTCGACGCTCACGGCAAACCCCGCAGGTCTCGAGGGCTGGCGGTCCGTATACAGCATGAAGAAGAGCCGGGCCGATGCCCCTGTCGAAGAGGGCTTCCAGAAGGGGAACATCCTGGCCGGCTACGCCCACCTCCACCTGTCAAGCCGCCCTGCGGCGCTGGAGCACTTCATCCGGGCCTGCATGCGGCACGATGAGGAAAAGACGTTCTGCAGCCTCGACGGCGGAGGGACCTGAGGCTCCTAGGCATCCCGGGCGGTCCGCCCGGTTTTTTCAGAGCGTTCTGAAAGCAAAGGGGGCACACTTCCGGGTGTACCCCCTTTGCTTCGTCGATGTTCTGCCTACTTCTTCTTTTCGGCCTCTTTCTTTCTCGCCTCTTCGGCAGCCTCCTCTTCGGCCGTCTCCTCCATTTCGTGCAGCCGTGTGTAATAGTCGGGGTACTCCGCGAGATGGTCGATCGTGATCTCGAGGGCCGTATACTTGTCGGTCGTGTGCTCCTGCTCGACCTTGATTCCCATGATCAGCTGCTCGAGATCGAAATCCGTGATCTGTTTCGCGTCCGCCCGGCCGCCCTTGATCCTCTGCTTGAAGTTTTTGATGTCGATGCCGTGGGCCTTCTTGATCGCCGCCCGGTACTCCTCGAACTTCTTCTGGTCCGCTGCGGGCGCCGCCGACGCACCGATCGAAAAGGCAAATGTGAAAGCAACGACCAGGGACACCGACAGCATGACCCGACATAAAATCCGGCTGTTCATATCTCGTCCTCCTTTCGCGTGTTCATATGGGAAGAGTTTAACCCTCTTTGCCATTTTTTTCACCCGGAACTTTATCCGGCCACAGCCGGTAAAGGGGTCCAGGTTGCCGAGATCGGTTTTCCGGCAATCCCGGTGCGGAAGTTGCAAGGTCAGGAGATGCCGCCCCGGAGGGCGCAGAGAACCATATTGCCGGACCGTGACATGCCGTTTTTCCGTCTTGTTGCTGCATCCCTGACCATCATTTGCATCTTGTCCTGCGGGCCCAGCCCGTCGGGCCGGGACGGCTCCCCGATCAACGTCCTGGAGCCGCCATCGTTGGAACAGCAGGAGCCCGGGATCGTAAAGGTATCCAAGGACGGCTACGACATCGCCATCACGCAGAAGGCCGCCTACACGGTTCGCGGGATCGTCGTCGGCCGGGAGAATTACCACTCGGGGTGGAACTCGCTCATCTCGCCCGCCGACGTGGCCCTGTGCTGGGGAAAGCTCGCCGAGAACGGGACGTACAAAAGGCTCAAGTGGTCCCAGGGAAACCGATGGTACTTCTGGCGCGCAGGCGATGAGTTCGGCTACAACAACGACTTCGTCGCCGTTCACAGCTCGAACAACCACCTGATCCCCGCCACCCCGAATCTCGCGAAAGCCGTCAGGAGCCTGAAGGAAGGCGACGCCGTGGAAATGACGGGGCACCTCGTGGACGTGGCGGCGACGAAGAAATCGGAAAATTACTTCTGGAACTCTTCGACTTCCACGACGGACCGCGGCGACGGCTCCTGCGAGGTCATCTACCTGACGCGCCTCAAGATGCATGGGAAGATTTATCAATAAGCGAACAGCTTATCGGAAATATCAACAATCGTCCGCAGTTCGATCTCAGCCCGAAACCCGCAAGCCCCGGGTGATGACGACGGCACAGGCGATGGCCGCGGTGAGTACGCCGGTGAAAGCCCCCCAGCCAAACTCCTGGTAGATCAACCCCGGCAGCCAGGAGCCCAGCGCCGCCCCCGTGTAGTAGATGGAGATGTAGAGGCCGTTGGCAACGGCCCGGTTTTCCGTGGCGAGCTTGTTCATCGTCCCCATGGCGACGGCATGCACGAAGAACATCCCCCCGCACATGACGAACATGATGGCGAAGATCCCCGCGCCGCTGGGCACGTTGATGAGGAGCATGGAGATTCCGAAGAGCACGAGCCCGATCGTCATCGCCCGTCTTTCCCCGCCGCAAAGCCCGATGATCCTCGTCGCCCCCACCGACATGACGATCCCCATCAGGAACCCCGAGTACATCATGGAGATCACGAAGGCCGTGTAGGAGGGGTCGATCTCCTTGAGCCGGAAGGGCAGAAACGTGAGCAGGGCCATGAAGGCAAAGAAGATCGTGAAGGCCACGGCATAGAGCCGCGCAATGTCGCCGTTTCGCAGGATCGGCATGACGGACGAGAGGCGCACGGACGACATGGACAGGCGCGAGTCGGCCTTCATCCGGGTCACGGCCACAAAGCAGCCGGCCAGCGCCAGGGCGATCAGGTAAAAGGTGTAGCGCCACCCCGCGTTCGTCGCAACCCAGCCCGAGAGGACGCGCCCCACAAACCCGCCCAGGATGTTGGCTGCCACGTACCAGGTCATCGCCCGCTGGATGTGCTCCCGGTCCACCGTGTAGGCGAGGTACGAGGTGATGGCGGCGAGAATCGCCGGCACGCAGGCCCCCTGGAAGAGCCGGGCGGTGATGAGCAGGCCGTAGGATTCGGCGGCCCCGAAGGCGGCCTGGAGAAGAGCAAGGGCCCCGATCGTGACGAGCAGCATCCGCTTGGCAGGCTGCGATTCCAGAAGGAGACCATAGAACAGGGGGGCAAAGCTCAGGGGCAACAGCACGGCCGTCATGAGCAGGGCCCCGCCCGAGCTCGTCAGCCCGAACTCCCCGGCCAGAAGCGGCAGGATGGGCTGCGGCGCATAGATCGCCGCATAGACGGCCACCGTTGTGATGAGGACAAAAAGGATATCGCGAAGAAGCATCGGGAGTTTATGCCCCCGTTTCGCCCCGCGTGCAACTTTATTTTTTGCGAATTCCGGAGCCGCGACGGACCCGGCTTGACTTGTCCGGCAGCCTCTGTTAGCAATACGGGAAGTTTCTACCGCAAGCCGGGATGCCGGCCGAAACGGGAATCGGAAAGGAGAACGTACACATGGCAGCCAAACAGTGGCAGACACCGCCTGCAATGCAGATCGACGCGGCAAAGAACTACCGGGTGACGATGGAGACCTCGAAGGGCACGATCGTCCTAGAGCTCTATCCCCAGCATGCCCCCAAGACGGTGAACAACTTCGTCTTCCTGGCAAAGGAAGGCTATTACGACGGTGTCGTGTTCCACCGGGTGATCGACGATTTCGTCATCCAGGGGGGAGACCCCACGGGCACGGGCCGGGGAGGCCCCGGTTACCAGTTCGAGGATGAATTCAAGGGAAATCCCCTGAAGCACGGCACGGGTTTCATCTCCATGGCCAATGCGGGGCCCGGCACCAATGGGAGCCAGTTCTTTGTCACCCACTCCCCCCAGCCGCACCTGGACGGGAAGCACACGGTGTTCGGGAAGGTGGTCGAGGGGATGGACGTGGTTAACGCAATCCGGCAGGGCGACAAGATGGTGAAGCTGTCTGTCGTGGAGGTGTAACGTTTTCGAATATGGACTGATCAGTCATGCCGGGCGGCAAGGCATCAGGCAGAATATGAGAGGCAGGATATGATAGAATTTCTAAAGAGCGCGAAGTTCAAGGGCATCGTGGCAACGATTCTGATCCTTATCCTGGTGCCGCTTTACAGCTACTTCGTTTCGGATACCGTGGTGACGCGGATCAACGATGCGCAGATGAACATGGTCGACGGGAAATTTATGATCGCAACCGAATACAATCCCCTGGTCAATTCCGATGCGAAGTACCGGTTCAAGTTCGACTCGGGAACCATCCAGAACGATGCCGTCCGGCTCAAAGGCAAGCAGGTCAAGATCTGGAAGTACGGCTGGCGGATCCCGATTTTATCCATGTACGAAAACGTAGTAAAGATCGAGGAAGTGAAGTAATCCGCTTGAATAAAAGACACGATAAAACGGCAGGGTCGGGATCGGCTCTGCCGTTTCTGGATGAAACGGACGAATTAAAATTCCTCGCACCAAGGTGCCAGGAATTTAGAAACTTAAGGAATGGGTTTATCTTTTATTATGCTCGCTTACCCCGCAGCAAGCTGCGGGGAATGCGCGTGCAATCGTTTTCAATTTTCAAGAGCGTTTCCGTAAATCGATTTGCAGAGTCAACACTCCGGAAGTCTCAAGTTTGTGTCGATTCGTTCGATAAGAAAGCTGTATGCCCTGCAACGGTAGGGAAGGGTACAGACTAAGCGATCGGAAGGGAAAACATGAAATCCAAGAAATTCATAGTATGGGCTATTCTGCTGCTCATTGTCCCCGCCCTCTCGGGCTGCTGGTATGCCGCGGCGGCAGGGGCCGGCGCCTACGGCGGCTACAAGGCGAAGGAGTCGGGGTATTCGCTCCAGAACCCCGTCACCAAGGACGGGGCCAAGAAGGACGAGACAAAATGAATTACCCGCAGCAAATATCTCCTGTCATTCCGGACTTGATCCGGAATCCAGTATCCAGATGGATTCCCGCATTCGCGGGAATGACACATGCGAAGCAGGTTTCGGGCATCAAACCCTTAATTGAATAAAAAGGCAGGACCGCTGCCGGCCCTGCCTTCATGGATAGCGAATGATCGTTTCTTATTTCTTCTCTTGCATCATCCGGTTGAGCATCTTGTAATGCTCGATTCGGTCCTCCTCGATGAATTCATCCCGCGTCATGCCGTCCCGGACCACAATCAACTTGCCGTCCTGCATCCGAAGCTCCCGGTATAACACGCTCACCGCCCAGCCGGGGGTGGCGCCTTTGTCATAGTTCGGATCGATGAAATCATTGATGATGATTTCGATGCCTCTCACTGCGCCTTCCTTTTCATAGTAATATTTCGTCAGGACCTCGATGTCCCTGTTGCCCGTGACCCTCTTCGAGATGACGTGCTCCTCGCCGCTTTCGGCCATGTAGCTGTCCTTGGTGGAGTATGTCAGCAGGGACAACCGGTTGATCACATCGATCACCTTCAGATTGCATTCGCTCAGCTGAAGATTTGCCTTCTTTGCGACTGATTCGCCTTCCCGGCCTGCAGCCAGGATGTTGTAGCACCGTGCCTTCTGCATTTCCGTTGTCAGGAACGGTTTCATGTCGCCGTTCACCGGTTTCATCAGCTGGACATTCGATGCACCGCAGCCGGCAATGAGGATGGCCAGAAACAGAATAAGGATCGTTCGCATTTCGCTCCTCCGGAAGGTTAAAAAATTGACAGGGCTGACCGTGTTTACGCTGGCGATCTCCGCCGTTTTGTCTCTGTCGCGCGGGGTTCAACCATAGCCTCGTTATGGTACGCAAATCGATGCATGGCGAAGGGGCTCCGCTCAGATCGTGCGGTACAGTACAATCCCGCCCCGCTCGTCTGCCCTCACCAGGCCTTTGTCCATCATCTCGACGATGTGGACGTAGGTCTCGTTGAGAGCGAGGAACTGGTCGAACTCCGGAAGCTCTGTGCCGAAGATGACGCCGGAGACCTCGAAGGCCGTCTTCTCTCTTCCCTGCAGGGCCGCGACGATCAGCTGAGTCCTCTCCGCATGATGCTCCCGGATCTCATCGACGCGCTTCTGCAAATCGGGAAAGGGATCCCCATGGGCGGGGTAGACCATCCGGACGGGCAGGTCGCGGATGGCGCCCAGGGATTCGAGGAAGCTCTTGAGCGGCCGGTACTCGAGCCGGAAGATGTCGGGGCTGAGATTGGGTGTGATATCGGTCAGGATGTGGTCGCCGGCCAGCAGGATGCCCTCGTCGGGAAAATAGAAGCACATCTGCCCGGCCGTGTGGCCCGGGGCGGCGATGACCTCGAAGGTCCTGCTCCCCAGGGTGATTTTTTCGCGGGGCTCCAGGTGGCTGCTCACCCGGAAGGGAATTGTGGCTTTCCGGAAGACGGCCATCAGCTTGACCAGCGTGTCCATGGCCTTTTGCGGCAGGCCCTGCGGGAGAAAGAAGCTCCGTGCCCGCTCTACAAGTTCCTCGTGCCTGTTGTTGTGCTGCAGGCGCATCTCGTCGAGAGCCGAGAGGCGGACCGCGGCGCCGGAGATCTCCTGGATCCTGCCGGCAATCCCGCAGTGATCGGCGTGGAAGTGCGTGAGGAAGATGCGGTCGATGTCTTTCGTCGTCTTCCCCAGGGTCGCCAGCGCCTCGTCGAGCACCGTGTACGTCTCGGGAATGTTCATGCCCGTGTCGAAGAGGGCCACCCTTCCCTCGTTCAGCAGGGCATAAACGTGCACATGTCGAAGGCGGAAGGGCATGGGCAGGGTGATCCGGTAGAGGTCGGGCAGGATTGGGTCGATCAATTCAATGGCTCCCGGCTGAGACGTATTAACGCGCCAGTTCGTACCCCAGTTTCCGCGCCTTGTCCAGAATCGCCTGCGGCAGCTCCTGCTTTTCGTGCAGGGCGGCCTTCCCGATGAAAAGCGTGCCCGTCGGTTTTGCGCCCAGGGTCTGTGCGGCGCGCTTCAGGCCGCCCAGCGACCGGGTGAAAATCCGCCCTAGGGCGGCGGGCATTGCGCTCGAGGTGACGAGGACGGCCTTGATTCCCCTGTCTTTCACCCTTGTGATGGGCCCCGGTTTCCCCCAGGGCCAGAAGGCATAGCACACGAGCCGCTCTATGAAGCGCTGCGTCACCGCCGTGACGCCGAAGAAATTAACGGGCGATGCGAGCACCAAGCCGTCGGCCGCCTCGATTTTTTTCAGGATGTCATCCATGTCGTCGGGTTGGACGCAGGCCCCTCTCTGCAGTCCTTCCAGCTGCGTGCATTTGCGGCAGTTCCGACAGAACTCGATGCGGGATTCGATGAGACGGATCTTCTCCGTCTCGGCCCCCTTCTCGGCTGCTGACTGCAGGATCGCATCGACGGCGCGTTCGATGGTGCCGTCGCGCCGATAACTGCCGGAGAGTGCAATGATCTTTTTGGCCATCTTTTCCTGAACCGTCGTGCTTCCCAATCGCTATAAAAAAATGCGTGACGCAGGTGTAGCACAACGGGATCGTTTAATAAACCGCCAACTGCATCACCCTCCGCACCTCAGGGCTGATACTCCTGCGGTGTTTCCTCCCCCCGGAGGATTCGCAGCGCCCCTTCGGCCATGGCTTCCATCTCGTCTTCACCCGGGAAAACGAAGACGGGCGCGATGAACGCCGTCCGCTGCCGGACCCATCCGGTCAGTATCTCCGAATGGGCAAGCCCGCCCGTCAGGACGACGCCGTCGACGTCTCCCGCCAGGACGGCCGCCATGGCGCCGATGTCCTTGGCGATCTGGTAGGCCATGGCCCGGTAGATTACCTCGGCCTTCGCGTCGCTCTTCTTTACGGCCGCCTCCACGTCGACGGCATTGGTCGTCCCGAGGTAGGCTGCAAGGCCCCCCTGGCCGACGAGCTTTCTTGCGAGATCCTTCGGGCTCGTCCGGCCGGCCAGGTCGAGCAGGTCCTGCGTCGGCAGGGCCCCTGCCCGCTCCGGCGAGAAGGGCCCCTCGGTCAGGCCGTGCGTGCAGTCGATCACCTGCCCCTTGCAGTGGGCGCCGATGGTGATTCCGCCGCCGAGGTGGGCAACGACGAAGTTGACGTCCTCGTAGCGCTTCTTCAACTGCCGGGCCGCCCGGCGCGCGGCGGCCTTCTGGTTGAGGGCGTGGAAGGCGCTTTTTCGCTCGATCTCGGGCAGGCCCGAGACGCGTGCCAGGGGCTGGAACTCGTCGGTGCTCGGCGGGTCGATCACGACGGTGGGCATTCCGTATAGCCGCGCCAAGCCGATCGCCATGGACGGCCCCAGGGCCGAGGGGTGCTTGCCGTATTTACCCTGCATGAGATCGTCGCACATGGCCTGATCGATGGCATAGGCGCCTGCCGGCGCCGGCCGGCCCAACCCCCCGCGACTGATTACGAGATCGACCTTGCTCATGTCGATTGCGTTTTTCTCGATAAACTTCCGGAGGCCCTCCTCGCGAAGCGGCAGCTGCTCCCCGAGGCCCTCGTACCGGGAAAGGTCGGCAGCGTTATACGTGATCGATTCCTGTACAAGCCGCTCCGAGTCCCGGTAGAAGGCGACCTTGGTGGACGTGGAGCCGACGTTGATGGCCAGGATGTGGTGTGTCTTTTTCATGACTGCAACCTCCCGCAGAGAAGGACGGCAAGATCGATTTCCGTTGCGCGATTCTCCGCGGGAACGAAGGGGAGATTCAGCACGACGGGGTGGCTTGTCCCCATGAGGGCGCAGGCCATGGGGGTCTTGCCGATGAAGACCGAGAGTTCGGCCATGAGGAAGCCCGCCTCGACATTGGGCACGAGGTAGATGTCGCCCTGCCCCGTGACGGAGCTGCGGACGCCCTTGCGGGTGGCGGCCCTGCGGCTCACGGCGCAGTCGATATCGAGGGGGCCCTCGAGGGTGACGTCGCCGAACTGCCCCCTCTCGGCCATCTTCGAGAGGATCGCCGCATCCAGTGTGGAGGGGATGGCGGGGTTGACCTGCTCGATGGCCGACAGCGCCGCGATCTTCGGGGAGTCAAATCCCAGCACGCGAGCCAGGCGGATGACATTTTCCGTGATGGTGACCTTTTCGACAATCGAGGGGAAGCTGTTGATGTAGGTGTCCGTCGTCATGGTCACGCGCTCGACACTAGGCGGGTCGAAGACGGAGACGAGGCTTGCGACCCTTTCTTTCAGCAGGCCCTTCTCCTTGTCCAGGACCGCCTGGAGGAATCGATTCGGGTCCAGGGACCCCCGCATCAGGATGTCCGCCTCGCCCTTTTTCAGCATGTCTATCGCAAGGGCGAGCGCCCGCATGGCGTCGGGCTCTTCGATGATTTCGATTTCGGAGGCCTTCTTTCCAAGCCCTTTCACCCAGGACGACAAGGCGTCGCTCGAGCCTATAACGATGGGGGAGACCAGGTCTTCCGCCAGGGCGGCGGACAGGGCGCCGAAATCCATCGCGGCCGGGACGGGCGCAACGACGGCCCTCTTTTTGCCTTTTGCCTTTGCCTCTTTACGGATCTGATCGAAGCTCGTCATCATGATGCCGTCCCTCCCTTGATCTGCTCGGCCACGGTGACCCCCGCGGCGATCTCGCCGAGGATGGAGTCCTGGAAATCCGATCGCGAGGGGATGATGACGGGCCCCCGCGAGCTCATGACCAGGGAGCGCCTCCGGACGTTTTTGAGGGCAAAGTCGAGCTTCACGAGGATGTTGCCTGTCGCGAGATTGGGGACTAGCATGATGTGGGGGAAGTCCGCCTTTCCGATGTCGATGCCGGCGAGGCGAAAGGCCTTTTCCCCCGGGCAGAAGATGTCGAGAAAAGAGGTAGCCCCCATCACCTCGCAGGAATCGAGATCGCCCGCAGCGGCCGCTTTTTTCAGCTCGAGGTAGTCCTGGTAGGAAGGGATGTCGCCGCTGATCTCCCTCTTGCCCGAAAGGACGCAGATCTTCGGCCGCCGGTAGCCCAGCAGGTGAAAGAGAAAGACGGCGTTGCGCAGGATCTCGGCCTTGGCGCGGTAATCGGGCGCGATGTTCACGCCCGTGTCGGTGAAGCAGGTCAGGTGGTCGAGGCCTTCGATGTCCCACATCGAGATGACGCTGACGACCTTCCCCTTGCCGGCCTTCGATTCTTCCCGGATGATGGCCCGGTAGATGTAGGCCGTCGGGATCTGACCCTTGCCGGCGATGTCGACCTCGCCGGAGAAAAGCATGGAGATGCCGAGATCGGCGATGGCCTGGCGGCTCTTCTCGTAGATCTTCTCCGTCTTGCTGATGTCGTAGTGCACCTGGTCGGCCAGCCGCTCCATCTTCTCCCGGTCGCCGATGAGGATGGGCTGTGTGTATCCCTCTTCGGCGCTTTTTTTGACGGCCATCATGAACTCCTCGTCCTCGGGAGCCAGCACCACGAGCCTCTTCGGCCCTTTTTCGGAGGCCAGCCTGTCCATGTCACGGAAGGAACGGATCATCTTGCACCTCTTCAGATTCTGCCACCCTGTAATGGCGAATGAAAAATATCAGATGTCCCGCAAACGCTCACCCGCCATATAGGCGTCGATGATCGCTGCAAGCCAGATTAGAACAAGGAGGGCGAGTCCGGCGGTCGTGACGGTATCCAAACTGGCCGCAACTGCCTTCTGTAGGGCACTCATGTCGATTGCGAAACCTTGCGCCGCCGCGGCAGCGATCTCTCGATAAGCCTGCACGGTCATGTGAATGACAATGTAGACGAAGATCAGGAGCACCGAAAAGATAAGCGCCCAGCCCCGCCTGCGCTTACCCAGATAGAGTTGGCCCGTCCCGGGGAAAACCAGGCCGGAAAGCAGGGCGGCATTCAGCGATTTTTTCATGATACACTCTACCCATTGAAGAGGGGCATGCGCGTGCAAAGAAAAAACCCCGCCTCTTTCCGGGAAGCGGGGTTTTGAACGTCGTCACTCCAAGGGTACCCGGATCATCCCACCTGGGTGGAGAGGAAGATCTGCAGGCTCATCTGCTGGATCTGATCCTGCAGTTCCTCGATCTGGTCGATGTGCCGATCTTCGTCCTTGAGGATCTTCTCGAGGATTTCGCGGGTGGCGTAGTCCTTGACCTCTCCGGCGAGGATAATGGCCTCGTTGTAAGACTTGATGGCGCCCATCTCCATGCCGCGATCGCCGGCCAGCTGCTTGGGTACATCGGCTCCGATCATCATCTTGTTGTACTTGCTCACCGTGGGGGACCCCTCGAGGAAGAGGATGCGTCCGATGAGCGTCTCGGCGTGCTTCATCTCGTCGATGGCGCGTTTCTCAAAGGCCTCATGCAGCTTCTTGTAGCCCCAGTTGTTGGCCATCTCGGAGTGGACCATGTACTGATTGATGGCCGTCAGCTCGTCGGCGAGAAGGTCATTCAGTGTCGCGATCAGCTTGGGATTTCCTTTCATATCTTTCCTCCTTCCTGAAAATGGTTTAAGTGATTATTTTTCCATTATAGACGAAAAAACGCAATCGGGGGGAAATTATTGGATGACCCGTTTGCCTTCCTTTTATGTCTCCACATGGCATGATGTTTGCTGAAGCACATGCTGATTACTACCCAAACGCGCGGACGACTGCCATGGACAATCTCAAAATTTTGATCGCGGAAGACAACAGTTTCAGCCGAAAATTCTATGACAATTACATTTCGGGCAAAGTCTTCGACAAGCGGTTTGCCGAAAACGGCAGAGATGCACTCGGGATCTATACGGAGTGGCGTCCCGATATCATCCTGCTCGATCTCATGATGCCCGTCATGAGCGGCCAGGAAGTCCTGCAGCAGATCCGCGAGGCCCGGAAAGATCTTGCGACCACCATCATCATCTCGTCCTTGTCCTCCCACAAGGATGATGTTTCGGTCTGTGCCCACTATGGGGTGCAGGGATACCTGGTAAAGCCGCTCAACCCCAAAGAGATCAGCAAGATCCTGCTTCAGCTCTACAAGAAGGCAAATCCCAGGAAGGCCGCCGACATCGTGGCCCTCATGCAATACCTGTAACCCCCCTACACGTTGCCCAGGGTCGCCTCGATCTCTCCCCGTACAGCCCCGTCACTGCCCGCAAAAAAGCGCTCGAGAGCATCCTTTGCCTGCCTGCCCCCGATGCGGCCCAGCGCCCAGGCGAGCATACCCCTGACCCGCGCGTCGTCGTTCTCATCCCAGGCGCGAACCAGATCGGGCACATAGGATTCGTCGCGGCTGTTCCCCATGGCACGGGCAACGTTCATCTTCCATTTCCAGAGATTCTTCGGCGACATGTAGAACATGTGCGGCCAGACCCGGCTTTGGAACCGGGCGGCGTCCATCTGCAGCAGGGCCCTGAGATCGAAGTCCTTCGCTTTCGCCTCCACGCGGGGATTCACCGGCCGTGCCCGGGAAAGCCAGGAAAGGTTGCGCGGGCAGACGTTCTGACAGCGGTCGCAGCCATAGACATACAGGCCCATGGGCTCGCGCAGCTCCCTCGGCGTGATCTCCTTACCGAAATAAGTCATGAATGAAATGCACTTGCGCGGATCGATCGCCCCGTTTCCCTTGATCGCCTTCGTGGGACAGGCGGCAACGCAGACGTTGCGGCACCAGTCGGGGCAGCCCAGGCCGCCGGAGGGAGAATCGGGGGCAAGTTCACGGTCCACCACCACGGTGAGGGGGAGCACCCAGGAGCTCATGAGCGCCGCGCGGTTAGCATAGAGCAAGGCGTTCTTGCCGAGGGTCCCCATGCCCGCCCGCATCGCAGCCGCTCGGTGTGGAAGATTGAAGGGCACCTTGGAGTCGATCCCGTTTTCGCGAAGGAAGCTGCGAAACGCCTTGATGCGAAGCGCCAGGCCGTCCTTCGTCACCCTGTCATCGTCGAGGTAACAGCGGCCGAAATGGCCCTCGAGCGCCGGCGGGAAGGCCTCCCGGAAATAGCTCTCCATGAGAACGATGATGGACTTCGCCGAGGGCATGACGGCCTTCGGGTCCGTGCCGGTCATCAGGCCGAGCCCCACCTTCTCCGTCCAGCCATATTCCTCCTGGTGATTCCGAAGGTATTCGAGCTGGGCGCCGAAGGGCTCCGCCGTCGTAAACCCCACGTCCTCGAAGCCGAGCTCCAGGGCTTTCTCGATGAGGTTGCTTCTCGTCAGCAATGACGTGTCCTTCCATTCGAACATTGATGGTTGCTACGGACCGGAAGTGAAGACGACCCGGCACTCATCGCGCCAAGGCCATCATCGTCGTCTGCATGACCGCAACGAGCGTCTCCTTGCCGTTGTCGTACGCCCAGACCTCGCCCGAGCAGACCGCGAGTGTCCGCCCCGCCTTGATCACCTTCCCGATCGCAACAAACCGCTCTCCCTTGGCCGGTGCCAGGAAATTGATCTTGTTTTCCACCCCGAGCACCTCGGAGCCCGCCGGCATGAGGGTGTAGGCGGCATACCCGCAGGCGTTGTCGGCAATCGTGCTCAGGATTCCCGCGTGGATGAACCCGTGCTGTTGGGTGACGGCCTCGCTCCAGGGAAGCTCGATCCGGACCTCCCCGGGGTCAACCTTCAGCAGGCGCGCGGCGATGGTCTTCATGAGCCCCTGCTGGGCAAAACTGGACCGGATGCGGGATTCAAATTCGGGATCGGGCGGGCTCGCTTTCTTCATGCATGCATCTCCCTGCGCAATGGCGTGTCCCACTTATCGGTTGAGCGACTTCATGTCGGGTTTCGGCGGACGGACAAACCCCCCAGAGTTGTGCGATACCAGTTCGAGAATCTGCGGGTTGGCCAGGGTGCATCCCGGGCAGTCATAATTTGCCGCCTTCACGATGCCAAAGCCGGGCTTGACCCAGGTGCGCATGTAGAGCTTCTGCTGCGGCCTCACCTGCTCCTCCCGGAACTTCAGGCAGCCTGTATACTTCCCGGCAGGAACCGTCACCGTCTCGATCGCCTCGATTGTCGTCCGGACGGTCCGACCGTCACGCCTCTTCTGGTCCCAGGAGATCCCCGCGGGCCCCTCCATGAGCATCCGGGTCTCCACCCCGTCGCCATCGTATCGAAAGACCTCGTTGCCGACAGATCGGAGGAGGCTGACCTCTTCGTGAGGTCCCGAGGGATTGAAGAGCACGAGGACATGGTAGCTCTTGCCGTTTGCAATCGAGCGCACGGGGCTGTTGACCGTGAATTCTCCCTTCGCGGCCTGATTGCTCACCGAGAAGGTGTAAACATCGCCAGGCTTCATGGGAAAGAAGGTGTCCGCGGCGGCAGGCGCGGACAGGACGGTCCATGCGAGGATGATGATGCATGCGGCCACGAGCTTCTTCATAGGTCCCTCCTGTGCAATCACACGGCTCTCGTCAAGCTGTTGAATTCCATCACTGACCCCATCGGATGCTGTCGAACATCTTGTCCGTGCGGAGCTTCTGGCTCCTCAGCAGCTCCTTCCAGCGCAGATCGATGATGGCCCGGAAGGGCGATGATTCATGAAAGTTCGCCCCGGCAAGATTGGCGCCCCTGAAGTTGGTGCCCCGGATTTCCGACTCCATGAGATTCGCACCCTCGAGATTGGCTTCCACCAGGATGGCGTTGTGGACCTCCGCCCGGGTGAGATTGGCGGCTCGCAGATCCGCCCTGCCGAGCTGCGCATTCTGCAGATGCGCCGCTGTGAGGTCGGCGCCCCGGAACTGCCCATCGCTGAAATCGGCTTCCTGGCAGTACGCATTGGCGAGTCCCGCGTTGTTGAATACTGCCCGGGGGCCTTTTGCCTTTTTCATGTTCGCGCCTTCCAGCCTCGCGCCGGTGAAGTCCGCTCGGGTCATGTCGGCACCCTCCAGGTTTGCATACTCGAGCTGAGCCTGCCTGAGCGTCGCCTCGCTGAGGTTGGCCCCGGCGAAGTCCGCCCGACGCCCGTATCGGTCGCCTTTGAGGTTTGCAGAATCGAGTCTGGCGTAACGCAGATTTGCCGAGGTGAATCTCACAGACAGGGCCTCGACATTCCTGAGGATGGCCCGTTCCAGGTTGGCGCCGGTCAGGTTCGACTCGTTGAGGTACGATCCTTCGAGATCGGTCCTCGAGAGATCCGCGCCCTTGAGATTCGCGCTTGACACGCGGGCACCGCGGAGATTGGCCCCGTCGAGCCTGGCGCCCTCGAGATTGGAACTGGACAGGGATGCGCCGGCCAGGTTCGCCCGCGAGAGTGTCGCGCCCTGCAGATTTGCACCGTCAAACCTCGCGCCGCCGAGATCTGCGCCGGAGAGGTTCGCCCCTTTCAGATCGGCCCCGGCCAGGAAGACCTTCTTCAGGTCGGCCCCGCAGAGCCGGGCCCCGGCCAGATTTTTGTCCTGCTTTTTCGCGCGCCCGTAGGCCGCCTCGTCGAAGCAGTCGACTTTGCGGACTCCCTGCCCTGGAGCCGCCGGCCTGACCTGAGAATCCTGACCGGTCTTTGCCTTGGGGACAGCGACCGTCGAGGCCGGCTTGTCGATTTTAGGGCCGAGGGGCTGAGTGCCTTGAGCCGCCGACAACCCCGGGCCCGTGAAGAACGAAAGCACAAGAAACGCGACAAAAGCGTGCAAAGGAGTCACTCTGAGATACCTCCTTGAATAGGGTTGTGCCTTTATAGCACCTTGCGTCAAAATGATAAATCCTCTTTCTGCCCTTTCGAACCGGACGGACGCCGGACATCACCGGATGTGGCGCTCCCAGAGGGCTCTCGAGTCAACGGGCTGCATCTGCTCGTTGTACCTGGGGTTCTTCCCCTCGAAGTGGACGTAGTCGTAGGGCTTGCCTTCCCGGTACTCGCCCGTGGCCGTGTTCTTCGTGCCCCAGCTGTCGCTCCGGTAGACGGCGCCTCCCTCCATGGAGGAGATCCAGTCCTGCTGGCCCCGGATGTAGCTTGTCCGCTGGTAGTCGATGTAGTCCATGCTTTTCTGCCTCTCGTCGTAGGCGGCCTGCATCATCTGGCGGATCTCCTGGGCGTTGCGGGTCACCATGGCCGAGGTCTGCTGCTGCATCTCGCGAAGCCTGCGGGCGCCCTGGGCGGCGTAGTCCGACGCCCAGCGCTCGTTGATCTTGTAGGAGCCAGCATGGCGGCGAAATTGCCGGCCCAGGGGCCGAAGCGATCCGCCGGGGCCGTCACGGTCAGGTGCCGAAAGCTCCAGTTGGTCCCGAGACGCGAGCCGAAGGAGATCCCGAAGGTGTATCCCCGGGTCGCCTTTCCCTCCTTGTTCGTGAAGGTGTAGATGAGCTCCTCGACGGTGACGGGCCCCGCCGTGTAGACCTGCCCCATCTGCCGGGCCATGTCGGAGCGCGGGATCACCTTCTCGTAACGCATATTCGAGGCAAGCCCGTAGCGCGCCGTGATGAACTGCCAGGCCTGGCCGGGGGCGAGGTACGGCGAGACAAGGATGCCGGGCTGGTTGACCCGCATCTGCGGAGTGAGCAGGTCGACGTTGCCCGAGATGAACGAGTAGCCGCCGGGATCCCCTGCAACAAAGGTCCCCTTGCCAAGGTCCTGGCACTGCCAGCCCTGCGGTATCACGAAGGAGGCCGAGCCATCCCTCAGGCGGTAGGGAACCAGCTGCACCCGGACGGGGGCTGCCGCAGCCTGGGGGGCAGCGGCGCCCTTCATGACGCGGATGTTGGAAAGGACCGTGAGAAGCGTGGGCTTCATCGCCGAGAGCTGCCCTGCCGGCGCCTCGATGCGGGCACAGGCGGATTGGCCCCCCTGCAGGGACACCCACGAGCGGAACTCGGTCTTGCCCCGCTTCGGAGGCGTGTAAGTTCCGTCGAAGGCGAGCGACGATCCGTCACGGGACGCGAAGGCGCTCCGGATCTCCAGGTCCGGGGCTGCACGGCCGAGCTTGGCGGCCTCGCGCTTCGCCAGGGCCGTCACGTTTTCGCCCTGCGAAGCCGCCCCGGTCGAGAAGAACACGAAAGAACGCCCCGAGGGGTCCGAGGCGGTGACCTGGAGGGCCTGCCCGTCCGTTGACTCCTGCGCCTTCCACCCATTGGGAACGTAGAGGACGAAAGAGGCCTGCTGCGTGACGATCTTCTGCATTCCCGAGCCGGCGGGGGTCGCAGCCCGGGCGCCCTTGCCCGCCTGGGCGAAGCAGAGGCCGTACAAAAGCGTTAACACGAGCGTGGCGATGGCGGTGATACACAGCGTACGGGTTGGGTTTGTACGGATGCTCATGGCTGGCCTCCTTTCGACACCGATCTCAATGGACTATCCCAAATCAATTCACCCCTCTTAACTGCGGGAAAGAAAAGCGAATCGGAACCACTGTGCCATTGTGGCACAATCCGGGGCCATTCGATAATGGCCCCCCGGGGCTCTCATGGCGAGCCAACCATCGGGAATAAAAGCAGCTTTGTCAACTCCGGCCCTGCGGCACGGCTGATGCTCATCCCGGAGACCAGGAAGAACAAGGTCAATCCAAAGGATCTTTGAACTCGCAAAAAAGAGAGGATTGCAAAATGAAAATGCTCAAGATTCTCTTCGTCCTGTTTTGCCTCCTGGCTTACGCGTGGACATTCAGCCGACCAGTGCAGGCCCAGGTTTTTCAACCCCTGTACGCTTCACACCCGACGGGCGCAGCCGGTGAGGACACGCGACCTTTCAAGGCGCTGGTCGAGAGGACCAGTCCGCTCTTCGCCGACAGGCAGATGACTTTGAAGATCACCGATGTCCCCGCGGGCCAGCAGGTCACGGTCCTGGAGAAATACACCACGAATCGGAGCGATCGACTCCTGGTCCTGCTGGTGGCCTATGCCGACAAGGACGGAAGGGAACGCACGGGCTGGTTCTGCGGCACCCTGCATGTCCACTATCCCCATTAGACTTTCGGAGGGCCCGGGGCAGGCATTTCCCCAGTATCGCCCAGTCAGCCTCGGGCCCTCGCCTCCTCGCCAGTCGGAAAGTATTCCACGGCCGCTTTTCTGGCCTCAGCGCGACGTGTAAAACATGAAGGTCACGAGGAAAGGCAGGTGGGAAAATTCCCTGTTTTCCGTCTCGACAAAGCCAAGTCCCCGGTACCAGTCCTTCAGCTCGGCCTGATCCGCGATGACCCCAATACCGACGCGGTGGCAGCCAAGCGCCCCTGCCTCCGACAGCACGTGTGAAACCAGGGCTTTGCCAAATCCGCGCTTTCTTTGATCCGGGAGCACCGCGAGGCGCTCCAGGTAGCAGACTTCCGGCTTGGCCCGCTCGAGAGCCACGCTTCCGACAGCGCGGCCCTCGCTTTCCAGAACGAAATAGGTGACGCCGCGGTCCATGTCCTTCTCGATCCAGTCGGCCGTGCAGTTGGACGCGTGCCGGGGGCAATTCTCCTCGGTCAGGCCGAAGCGCTCGGCCACTCCCCTGAAGGAGCCGCGGATCGTCTCTGCCAGGATGCCGACGTCCTCGCGGGTGCAGGTGCGGATCTGATAATTCACGCTGAGTCTCTTATCCGGCGGATTTCGATATTTAATCCCTCTTCTCCGCCCGGGAATCGTCCCTTCAGCCTATCCCAGCCAGGTCCGGGCCTTGCTTTCCTCGCCCGACGGAAAGAATTCAACGGCCGCCTTCCGGTGGCCCGCTGCGAGGAACGCGAGAAACGGATCCCGCCACTTCTCGTCGGCGACGACGGCGATCTTCTCCATGTAGGGGTCGTACTCGAGCATGAAGCGGATATCCCCCCAATCGCCCTCCTTGCCCCAGCCGGCGAAACCGTCGGCGAGAATCAGGATCTTGATCTTCGAGCTGCGATCGATCTCCGCCCGGCCGGCCGCTTCCATCGCCTTCCGATCCTGATTCGTGAACACACCCGATATCCGGAGGATGTAAAGCCCCGATGGCTCTCTGTCCCCTGATACGCCCATATCCTTCTCCTTTCGGCCGGATGCCCGGCAGATATGAAGCCACCGCAAACAGAGCGGGGCTTCCCGGTAAGAAAGAGCCAAACATGATTGCGCACCCTACCCCCGCCCACAAGGCGGGGCCTGCGGGATGCGCCCCCGGTCAATCCACGATGAACAGCTTCGCGCCTCCGGCGGTGAACGAGCGATGGGCCTCCGCGTTGTCGGCCACCTGGTAGCTCATGCCGGGCGTGAGAACGGACATGCGGCCGTCGGCCAGCTCGGTGTGCAGCTCCCCCTCCAGGCAAAACAGAATGTGCCCTTTGCTGCACCAGTGATCGGCGAGATAGCCCGGCGAATACTCGACCATGCGCACGCGAATACTGCCAAAGTTCCGGGTTCGCCAATAGGCAACCCCGGTCTCGCCCTTGTGCTCCGTAACCTCCACGGACGACCAGTCGGTCGTCCCGAAGGGAATATCTGTCATCTGCATGAGCGTGTCTCCATTTAAGCCCCGGTCACTGACAAAGGGTCGAGATTGGGTCGCTTTACTCCCTGACCCCTGCGCCTTTCGCTATTTGCCTTTTTTTCTCACGGCCTGCCCGATCGAAAAGGCATCGCCCAGCCGCTTGCCTGTGCCGTAATAGGCATTCGCCTCGGGGGCATAGAAAAAGGGTTTCAGCTTTTCAACGTCCGGCACCCCCTTGTCATCCAGGACATCCTCGTCGGCCTTGACGTCGAGGATCTCACCGACGAATAGCGTGTGCAGTCCCAGCTCGATCTGATGGACCAGCTTGCATTCCAGGACGAGGGGTAACTCTTCAATGTAAGGGGCGTTGACCAGGGTGCTTCGGACCGGAGTAAGACCGGTCTCGGCAAACTTGTCCGCCTTCTTTCCCGACACCATGCCGCAGTAGTCGGCCTGGACGGCATATTGATCGGAGGGGATACTGATGGTGAAGCCGCCCTGCTGAACAATGTTTCCGTAGGTGTACGTGGCCTTTCGCAGCGAAACGGCCACGCAGGGGGGGCTCGAGCAGCAGATGCCGCCCCAGGCGGCCGTCATGACATTCGGCCTTCCTGTAGCGTCATAGGTTCCCACGAGCATGATCGGCGTGGGATACAGGATCGTTTTGGCACCGAGTGACTTTTTCATTTCACCCTCCTTGAAGGATTGCAGGTTCAGTCAATCATCACGTCTGATCACTTGCCCCCGGGGGGGCGAGGCTCCATCGGAGCTTCAGCTTACGGAGAAAAAAACCGATACTAGTTCCGGGAGCAACCACAACACGCCTGCAGGAGTGCATCCATGGATTTTGGAACCACACTGATTTTCTCGATCCTCTTTGGATCGATAGGCATGGGCTATTTTGTCTATGGCAAAAAGCAACAGGCGGCTCTCCCCTTGATCGCCGGTATCGGTCTTTGCCTTTTTCCTTATTTCGTCTCCAACGTCTATATCATGGTTCTCGTGGGAATTGTCCTGATCGTCCTGCCTTGGGTGATCTGACCGGCCAGAAACAGGGGACGAATCTCAACATTTCAGACTGAGCCCGGTGTTTCCTGCTTTTCTCTCATTTGTCCTGAATCTGTATCAGAATTTCTTCGCCTTTCGCGCAGACCACGCCTTCCGCGGACAATGTCACGCTCACAGTGACTTTACGGCCCTTGATCTCCATGATCCTTCCCCTCAACTCCAGGGACGTTCCCAACGGTGTCGGTTTCAGGTAATCCACTTTCAGGGATGCCGCGACAAAGCGTGGAAGAGGTTTCTCACCCAGGGAATGCCCCTCCTCCCGCAATTTCGCCGCCGATGCGGTAGCGGCGCCGTGACAATCGATCAGGGAAGCGATGATGCCTCCATAGGCGAATCCGGGAACGCCTCCCGTGTAATACGGCTGGGGCGTGTAATGACAGACGCTCTCTTCGCCGTCCCAGTAGCTCTTGATGTGCAGCCCCTCGTGATTGAGCCGCCCGCAACCGTAGCAATGCGCAAATTCATCGGGATAGTAATCTTGAAAGGCTTTCTTCTCCATCGTTTACTCCTTCTTCAAGGGAGGGTCTGCGGGTCCCTTACATCAACCTTTCCCGCATCACCGCTTCCAAAATAACAGATAAAGCACCGTCGCAATACCCGCCCCAATCGCAACGGGCGACCCAAACGGAATTGCGTCCCACAGACTTTGCATTTGCCCGATGATGCCCGACAGGAATTCGGATGATTTGGATGCCAGCAGCCCGTATTCGACCATTGGTTCCTCAACTCACAACCCCTGGGGCGTTGTTTGTTTCAATTATCTTGAAATACAAGGCCTTGCCTCTATCATCATGGCTGTTTAAAACTAAAATAAAATGTTTTTGCCTCATAATCATCATAAAAGGAGATATCATCTCCGTTCACCTCGCCGTTAAAATGACAAGGTGTCAAATCATCCCAGCCCTTGAACGTATTACCATTTATCTGCACATCGATGAGATGGCCATGGCCGAAATCGTATAGATCGAGGATGTTCTCTTCTCTGGGTCCGGCAGTATAACAGCCCCTGTCGTTACTGAATATGTTAATGAAACTTGGGCTTATAGTCCCCTCAAAACTTACAGACTTGGATTGTAAATGATCATAGATGGATAACGTGTCCAGGCCGGTGATGATCCGTCCGGCAATATAGGCGATCGTGGGACGCAGTTTTGGCTGCATGGCATTTATTCCTCACTCGAATTTATTCCGCACGCAATTGCACAACCGGCTCTTTCGACGATCAGGTGCGGCGAGTAGTTATGCTTTCCTTTTGTTCTTGAGTTCCTTGTACCTGAAGCAGTCTACGACATGATCATTTACCATGCCTACTGCCTGCATGAAGGCGTAACAGATGGTCGGCCCGACGAACTTGAACCCCCGCTTCTTCAAATCCTTGCTCATGGCATCGGACTCAGGGCTGCGAGAGGGGATCTCCGCCATCGTTCTCCATGAATTCCGGATCGGTTTGCCATGAACGAATTGCCAGATGTAGCGATCGAAACTTCCAAATTCCTTCTGAACCAGCAGAAATGCCCTGGCATTCGTGATCGCCGCGTTGATTTTGAGCCTGTTTCTGATGATCTCTGAATCGGTGAGCAGCCGGGATACTGTATTCTCAGAGTATCTGGAGATTTTCCGGGCGTCAAAATTGTCAAAAGCTCTTCTGTAACCTTCCCGCTTTCTCAGGATGGTCGACCAACTCAATCCCGCCTGTGCGCCCTCTAAAACAAGAAACTCGAACAGCGTCCTGTCATCGTGGATCTCCACACCCCATTCATGATCATGATAGGCCCGTTCGAGTTCGCTTCGATTGGCCCAGTCGCAACGTTTCATCCGCCTGCTGTTTTCCATGACGTGGGCTGTCATTTCCTCTTGGACAGTACATCCATAACTAATGGGATCGTGCTGATCGCCCCAATCAGAAATAATGTCCACCCGAGCTTCTTTCGCTCGCCTTTTTCCAGATGATCGGCAAGCAGCAGTGCGCCTCCCGCCCCCAACATGACGCGGGTGCCGGCGATCAACATAATCTCCGGCAATGCCAATTCCGCTTTCTTCATCGTACGGCCTCCATTCTACCGCCCTGTTGCGTCATTCAGTTGGTTCCGCTCCACTGCCAACGGAATCAGCACCCCTTCATTTCTGAGCCCTGCTTTCGACCTTTGTCGCAAATACGTACGCCCTGCGGCTTTGATATTCCACGCCGGGGTAGGGCTCCCTTTCGATGGTCTCTATTCTTTCGAATCCACTTTCCCTCAGGATTCTGGAAATCCAATCTATGTTGAAGAACATCACGTCGATATCGACCTTCCTGCCGAGGAACTCGTCCAGGTGGATTGTCCTCTCCCCTACGTGGTATGTCAACAAGAAGAGCCCGCCCTGTTTCAATACACGAAACACCTCGCGGAACGCGGTTCCAACCTGTTCTTCCGTGAAATGAATGATCGCGTAGAACGCAACGACGCCGGATATCGTTTCGTCTTCGAAATCGAGACGGAGAATGTTTCCCTTTCTGAAGTGGATGTCCGGGTGACGTGCTCTCGCCTGTTCCAGCATGGCCTCTGACAGGTCCAGCCCCGATATTTCCATGCCAAGGTCTTTCAGGTATCTTGCCGTGTTGCCGGGACCGCAGCCGAAATCCCAGACCGGTTTTCTGTTTGCCATCTCCCGGCGGAATCTTCCCAGCAACTCGCGGTCCTTCGGTTTCTTTTCATGCTCGCCGGAAAACGCTACCGCCCAATCTCCGGCGATTGCGTCGTAAGAAGTCTCTATCTTCTTCAAATCCTGATTCATCCTCATGGCGAAAGGAATACGGCCGTCTGTGCGTCCTGCAGAAGAGTGCAGATCTCAAGTTTTTAGTCTGCCCCAGATCTTTCATGCTTTCCCCCCTCTGGAAAGCATGTAGCCTGAGGTGAATAGCACAATCAACATCCCCTGAAAGATGAGCATCGGCGCCATGGATGAGAGGGGCGCAAAGCCGCTCGAAACGGCATAGATGCCGCTCGCCATCAGTCCGAGGATCACGACGTTCGTGATGACCAGGACATCCCTCCGCTCTACAGGCTTCCTGTCTGCCCAAAGTAAAAGGATAGTCCACCCCACCATGAGCGAACCGGCGATCCCCATTGCGTATCGATAAGGTATTCCCGGAATCATGTGAGTGAGAGGGCTCTCGAAACCAAGGACCGCCTGGGAGAGCATGACCCATGCTGCAATCCCGTCTGAAATCGCTCCGACCCAATAGCTGATACGCAGCCATCTGGTATTTTGTCTCACGAAGTCACCTGCACGGATCCGTATATCTCCATCAACATTCCGTCTTCGGTCCGCAAAGACTCAAGGATAAAGATTTGACCCCTTTTCTACATCACCGATAATATATTCTGTCGCCATAATTGAACAATAGATAGTGTTAGCCTCACTATTGACCTTCCCGCGGCGAAGGGAAAAAGGCCAGAGACAAGGCGTCGGGGCGACTGAGGAATGAGGCGTACTTTGTGCGTACGTCGCAGTGACGAAGGCGCCAGGCAACGCAGTATGTGGCCTTTTGAATTTCGCCCCTTTCTTGCCGCTAAAGGCTGGTCAAAAATGGCCAGATGCAAGGCGCCCGACGAGCCGCGGAGCGAGGCGTATAGAGACATACGTTGAGCGACGCGGGGCAAGGGCAACGCCGCAGATGGCCGTTTTTGATCCAGCCTTTCAGTCTTTCTTTGAAACCTTGACGACTATACTCCTACAGCACTCCTCATTCTTGATGAGAAACGCATCGGGCTTTTCCATGATCTTGTACTGGCCGTTGGCCTCGATGATGAGGTCATCCTGGGTCAGGCCGTCTGTCTTGTTGATGATCATGAAACGTCCGAGGGGAACACCGCCTTCTTTAAGAACTGCCATTTCTACTCCCTCCTAATAACGTTTATTTCGTTTGTTTCGTTTATTTCGGCAGAAAAAGTGCTGAGGTCTAAGTGCCTGAGGTTAAAGCGAGATTGTCGCGGGGCGTTCGCCCCTCGCAATGACAGAAGGGAAAATCCCCCTCTATCCCCCTTTATGAAAGGGGGATTTCATAAAGATAAGTAACGTAGATTGCTTCGTCGGCCTGTGGGCCTCCTCGCAATGACTTTCTTTTTCCTCGAACCTCGTTCCTCGGTCCTCTTCTTTCTTCTACACTGGTCACTGAGCTTACCGGTCACTGCCTGATTTTGCTTACAGCAAAATCAGGCCCGTCCACGTGACCTTCTCCGTCACGGGGAAGTGGAGTTCCGGGAGTCCCGAATTTACCAGCGTGCCGATGACGTCTATGCCCATGGCCTCCATGGAGGGCCGCGCCCGGAAGGGGTGGCGGCAATGGCCCTCGGGCTCCATGACGATGCACTCCTCGCATAGACGGCAGCATCCGCCGATGAGCCCCGTGGCAAAGCGGAAGTCCGCCTCGAAACAGAGCCGCTCACCCAGGTTCACCAGTTCGTGGAGCACCCGTGCGGGGTCGAAGACGGCCTTGGTTCTCCCTTTTGTCTTCTTGTGAAGGGGAACGCTCAGTTGCACAACCAGCGCCTTGTCATAACGTGCAAGCGCAGCCCGAAACTCCGCAACCGATGGAAGATAGGGCGGGCACATGAGGTTCTTGCCGTAGGATTCGCAGATCGGAATCTGGCATTTGAGGCGCACGCGCTCATCGACGATCACGTCGGTGGCCTTGATGATCTTGACCTCCGAGGCGCCTTTCTTCTTGAGGGTGTCGATGACTTTATTGAGTTTTTGTGATGGCGTTTTCGCGGACGGCTTCAAATGAATACTCCTTGTTTTATTGATGAAAAGCGAAGAGGAAATCGCGGATTGCCGCGCTTCGCTCGCAATGACGTTTATTTTGTGCCTCGGACCTCGATCCTCGAACCTTCTCTAGATTTTTACGCAATAGCCGCTTTTTGTCAGTTTCTCGCCGCCGTTTTCCGTGACGAGAAAGACATCCTCCACCCCCACGACGCCTTCGCCGGGGAAGGTGAACTTGGGCTCCAGGGCGATGACGTGACCGGGCACGAGTACGGCCTTGCTGTTGCGTGAGATGACAGGGGGCTCGTCCAGCTCCAGGCCGAGGCCGTGGCCGCAGAAGCCGGCCTTGTCGTTGCCGAAGCCCATGAAGTGCGGCAGCAGGTTCTTCTTGTCGGCCAGCTTCTCCGCCTTGCGGTAAAGCTCGCTGACGGCGACACCCGGGTGGATGTCTCCGGCCAGCGCCTGGAGGATCTCCAGGGACTCCCGGTATGCGCTCTCCAGCTTCTCGGGAAGCCTGCCCAGCGAGAAGGTGCGCGTGATATCGGCGTTGTAGCCCCCGATCGTGGCGGCCATGTCGACGATGACGGGCTCGTGGCGCGCAATGGGTCGGTGGCTGGCGCCGGCTGGAAGGGCGAAGCTTGCGCCGTGACCGCCCTCCGTCGTGTCCACGAAGGCAGGCTCGGCGGCGGCGGCACCGGAAATAACCGGACCCCAGTAGCATTCCGCGTTGAATGCCCGCATCCGCACGTAGCCCTGATGCCCCCTCATCCTGGCGGCCATCTCGATGCGCGCAGAGAGCTCGAGCTCCGTCATGCCCTCCTTGAGCGCCTCGCGGGCAACGCGCATCATCTGGTCGCCAAGCTTTGCCGCCTGCCGGATGATCGCGATCTCGAAGGGGGACTTGATGGAGCGGATGGCCTGGATGACAGGCGAAATGTCGACGATCTCCCCCGGATTCAGGGCCTCCACATAGCGTGCATATTGGTTGAAGGGCAGGACATCGAGCTCCATGCCCAGGCGCTTGATCTTTTTGTAGCCCTTGTCGGCAAGCACACCGGCAAGCTCTCGGGGGCTTCGCGCAGTGAAGAGATGCTCGAGGAGGGTTTCCGAGTGGATGCGGTTGGGGTTTTTACGGATGAAAAGGATGGGGTGCCCGTCAAAGGGGACGAATAGCCAGCCCTGGGGGACGGTGCCGGTGAAGTAGAAAAGATCGGCGTTCTGGACAATGAGCGCCCCGTCGATTTTCGCCTCGGCCAGGCGCGCCTGCAGGGCCTTGATCCGGCGGTCCAGTTCCTCCTTCGGCGTTTTCTGCATGTGCCCCCCAGGCAGAGTATCTGGTTCAGGGTTCAGGAAGAAGGGTGATGGTTCGACGAGCTCACCATGGCAAATCTAGAAAAGTCATCCTGAGCTTGCCGAAGGACCCCCTCACCCTTGCCCTCTCCCGCGAGGGGAGAGGGAACCTATAAGGTTAAAACTCGATGCCGGCTCGCTCCTTTATGCCCTGCGAGTAATGATGCTTGATCTCCTTCACCTCGCTCACCGTATCGGCAAGGTCGATAATCTCCTTGGGGGCGTAACGGCCCGTCAGGATCACGTCCACCGTCTGGGCCTTTGCCTTCAGGGCATCCACCACGTCTTGCAGGGGGATGAGCCCGAAGTCGATGGCGATATTCAGCTCGTCGAGGATCACCATGTCGAAATCCCCGGACTGGATGGCCGCTTTGCCCAGGTTGAAGCCCTCGCGGGCAAGCTCCACGTCCACCGGCGCGGGGTTGCCCCGCATGACGAAGCTGTCGAGGCCGCACAGCTTGAAGGTGAGGTTGGGGAGGCACTGCTCGGCGCAGAGGACCTCGCCGTACTTGCGGCCCTTCATGAACTGGACGACGAGCACCTTCTTGCCGTGGCCGAGCGCCCGCAGGGCCTGCCCGAGCGCGGCCGTGGTCTTTCCCTTGCCGTCGCCGGTGAAGACCATGATGAGACCGCGATTGTATTTCGCGAGGGTTTCTTCGATGGCATCCTTGGTCATGTCGTCCTCCGGGAAAAAAGGGGCTAGGGTACAGGGAAAATGAAGAAAATCCCCCTGTGTCCCCCTTTATGAAAGGGGGAGTTTAATTGAAAAAGCCCGGGAGGGTCATTAGAAGACCATCCCGGGCTTTCCTCGTTAGTTAATGGTTTCGATCACAGGCACCCCTCCAGGTACCGTTTGGCGATGTCCTCGGCAGCGGTGTAGGGGTCGATCTCCTTCTTCATAACCTTTTCGATCAACCCTTCCATCTGGCCGCTTCCGAGAAGCTTCAGGAGGACCGGCTCGAGGATGCTCGCCCGGATGGCCTCGTTGAGCTCGACGGTCGCCTTGCGGCGCATCCTGCTGCCGATGAGGTCCTTGTCGACGAGATGCTTGTAATGCTCTTCAATCTTGGTGGTGACGTCATCCAGCGCCTTTCCGAAGCCCTCCGGCTGGAAGGCGTTTTCCACCTTCATGATGGACGGCCGCCATCCCCCCTGGAAGGCGGACGGCGGGGCCATGTCGAGCATGGCCAGCAGCTCCCGCGAAAGCTTGGAGGCGCCATCGCGGTCTGCCTTGTTCACGATGAAGATGTCGGCGATCTCGAG
Organism: uncultured delta proteobacterium; assembly: GCA_963705165.1. Lineage (GTDB taxonomy): Bacteria > Desulfobacterota > Syntrophia > Syntrophales > UBA2192 > UBA2192. The sequence continues at coordinate 82,618 of CAVPJD010000024.1, forward strand.
GATCCCGGCCTTGATGGCCTGGATCTCGTCGCCCATCCCCGGCACGAGCACCACGAGAACCGTGTGGGAGTGGTTGATGATGTCCACTTCCTGCTGACCCGTGCCGACGGTCTCCACCATGATGATGTCCTTGCCCAGGACGTCCATCACATGGATGGCATCCCCCACGGCCTTTGCCAGGCCGCCCAGAGCCCCGCGCGTGGCAAGGCTCCGGACGAAGACGCCCGGGTCCTCGGCGTGGCGCTGCATGCGGATACGATCGCCGAGGATGGCGCCCCCCGTGAAGGGGCTTGTGGGGTCGACGGCCAGCACGCCGACGGTCTTCCCTTTCTTGCGGAAGCAGTCGATGAGGCCGTCGGTCAGCGTGCTCTTCCCCGCACCGGGCGAGCCGGTGATGCCGATGACGTGCGCCCTCCCCGTGAGAGGGAAGAGGTGCTTGATGGTGAGCTTCGCCTCGGGCATCCGATCCTCCAGGTTGCGGATGAGGCGAGAGGCGGCACGTATGTCACCGCCCTTGATCTTCTTTGTGATTTCCATTCCGGATGTCCTTACCTATGCTCTCGGTTTCACGTTTGTGTTGATCCAGGTGACGATGGAATCCAGCGTCGCGCCGGGAACGAAGATCGCCTTCAGGCCTGCATCATACATCAGCTGGAAGTCCTGTTCGGGGATGATCCCGCCGCCGATGACCATGATGTCGTCGGCGCCCTTGTCCTTGAGAAGCTTCGTGACGGCAGGATAAAGATAGCGGTGGGCGCCCGAAAGGCAGCTCAGGCCCAGAAGATCCACGTCTTCCTGCACCGCCGCCGACACGATCTGCTCGGGCGTCTGGTGACAGCCCGTGTAAATCACTTCGTAGCCGGCATCGCGGAAGCAGCGGGCCAGAACCCTGGCGCCGCGGTCGTGCCCGTCCAGACCCGGCTTTGCAACCATAACACGCAATTTTCGATCAGACATGATATCTCCCCCTCCTTCCTAGTAGAGTCCCGGATCGCGGTATTCGCCGTATACCTCGCGGTAGACGTCGCAGATCTCCTGCACGGAGCACAGGGCCTTGACGGCCTCGATGCAGAAAGGCATCACGTTCTCGCCCTTCTTGCAGGCAGCTTTCAGATCGCCGAGGCACTTCATGGCAGCCTTGCCATCGCGCTTGCGCCTCACGGCCTGGAGCCGCTCGATCTGCTCGGTCTCGATCTTGTCGTCGATCTCGAGGAAGGGGATGGACTCTTTCTCGTTTGAGACGTACTTGTTGACGCCGACCATGATCTTCTCGGCACTGTCGATCTGGCGCTGGAACTTGTAGGCCGCATCGGAGATCTCGAGCTGGGGGAAACCCTTTTCGATGGCGGCGACCATGCCGCCCAACTCGTCGATCTTGTGGATGTATTCCCAGGCCTGCTTTTCCATCTCGTTGGTGAGCGACTCGACGAAGTAGGAGCCGGCCAGCGGGTCGATCGTGGTGGCCGCACCCGTCTCTTCGGCGATGATCTGCTGGGTCCGAAGGGCGATCTGGACGGCAAAGTCGGAGGGCAGGCACCACACTTCGTCAAGCGAGTTGGTGTGGAGCGACTGGGTCCCGCCGAGCACCGCGGAGAGCGCCTGTGTGGCCGTGCGGACGACGTTGTTGTAGGGCTGCTGGGCCGTGAGCGAGCATCCGGCCGTCTGGGTGTGGAACCGCATCCACCAGGAGCGCTCGTCTTTTGACTTGTAGCGTTCCTTCATGGCCTTGGCCCAGATCCTGCGGGCCGCCCTCATCTTGCAGATCTCCTCGAAGAAGTCGCAGTGTGCGTTGAAGAAGAAGGAGAGCCTGGGGCCGAAGGCATCGACGTCGAGTTTCTTGCGGCGAATCACGTCTTCGACGTACTCCATGCCGTCGCGAAGCGTGAAGGCCAGTTCCTGCACTGCCGTGGCGCCGGCCTCGCGGATGTGGTAGCCCGAAATCGAGATCGTGTTCCACTTGGGAACGTGCAGGGTACCGAACTCGACGGTGTCGCTGATGAGCTTCACGGAGGGCTCGGGTGGGCACATCAGGGTCTTCTGGGCGATGAACTCCTTGAGCATGTCGTTCTGGATCGTGCCGCCGATCTTGGAGAGCGGAATGCCATGGATCTCGGCTGCCGCGCAGTACATGGCCCAGAGGGCCGTGGCCGGCGGGTTGATCGTCATGGAGGTCGTGATCTTGTCGAGGGGGATGCCCTTGGTGAGAACGAGGAAGTCTTCAAGGGTGTCGATGGCCACACCGCACTTGCCGCATTCGCCGCGGGCCTTCGGGGAGTCGGTATCATACCCCATGAGGGTGGGGAAGTCGAAGGCCGTGCTGAGACCCGTCTGGCCTTCCTTCAGGAGCATGTGCCACCGTTCATTGGTGGTGGCGGCATCTCCCATGCCCGAGAACATTCGGAATGTCCAGTACTTGCCCCGATAGCCGGTCACCTGGTTACCGCGGGTGTAGGGGTACTGCCCGGGGTAATTGATGTCCCGCTCGAAATCCATGTCCTTGATGTCATCGGGGGTGTAGAGACGTTTGATGGGGAGGTCCGAAACCGTTGACCACTGAGCCTCAGGCTTCTGATCGGCCCACTTGGAAACGGACTTCTTGACCTCATCTTCCCAGCGCTGGCGGAGCCGGCTGGACTGCTCGAGAACTTCCTTTGCGAAATACACGTTTCTCCCTCCTTGTCCGTAAAATTAAAAATTTAAGCCATATACACTCCTCGCAATTTATTAAACCCTGACTATCCCTTATAATAATAGACCCACCCGATGCCGTATACAAAATACCCCGTTTTGTCAAGCTAAAAGACGGCGATTTTGCCCGCATTATGGGCCTTTCAGGGCGGAAGCCCTGCGGGGACGGGAGGGCAAAGAAAGATCGTCACAAAAAAGGTTCTTCCGGGCGTGGTGACGGCAACAAGGGGTTTTCCCGAATCAGAGCTCAAAGAGCCTGCGGGGGGTCTTTGTCAGGATCTCGTTGCCGCCGCTGCCCACGTGGATCATGTCTTCGAGTTTGACGACCCCGCCCCCCTCGGTCATCATGTGCATGTCGAGGGCGACGACGCAGCCTTCCGGGATCAAAGAGGAATCGAACCCGGAAAGGATCGGCGGCTCGTTGAGTTCGAGGCCGATCCCGTGGCCGATGATCCGGGAGGATCTGCCTTTGCCGAAGGACTGGAATTCGGCGGACCGCCCCAGATCCTCCGCCTTCTGCTTCGCCAACTGATAGACGTCGCAGCCCCGCATGCCCGGCCGGATCGTACCGATGAGGTGGTCGGCTACGGCCTGGAGATCGTCATAGAGGGCATGGATGGCCTTCCCCGCATTCCCGATGCAGTAGGTCCTCGTCTGGTCGGCGTGGTAGCCCTCGACGAGGGTGGGGATGTCGACAATGACCGTCTCGCCCCGCCCTATGGCCCGACGGGAGGGGCCGGCCGGCACGGCGGGGCTCATGCCCACGCCTGTGATGGTGTAGACGACGCCGCTCACCCGGGCGAGGTTCGGTCCCGCCCCGATGGGCCCCCGGCTCATAAAGAAATCGGGCAGGCGGATAAAGAAGATCCCCTCGTGCCCGGCGAGCCTGTGGGCGTTCTCGACGGCGGCTGCCAGCTCCAGTTCCGTAACCCCTTCCCGGAGTGTCACCAGGACCGCCTCGTGCCCCGCGTGGACGGCATCGCAGGCCCGGCGAAGCCTCTCGATCTCCCAGGGCTCCTTCACTTTGCGCTGCTCCAGGGTGACGGGGGAAATATTGACGAAGTCGGCATCGGGGCAGGCCCTCCGGAGGGCCTCGAACTGCTCGGCCGTCAGGATATCGAGCTCCGTGCCGATCTTTCCCTGTTTCCCCGCCAGCCGGGACAGGGCGCCTGCGAGAATCTTCTCGAGCCGCCGCTCTTCTGCCAGCTTCTCCCGTCCGATGAAGACGTCCTGCACGGCAAACTCGAACCCGCTCCTCACATAGAGGGTGTAGTCATCGGGGGTGACGAGCAGACAGGAGGGCTGGGCCGTCCCCGTGTAGTAGAGGATGTCCCGGGAATAGACGAGAAGGGCTGCGTCAAGCCCCCCGTCGAGAAGCTTCTTCTGTAAGACCTTGATGCGCTCTTTCATGGTGACACCCCCACGAGTCGGCACACAGTGTCATGGGTCATGTGTCAAGCGAAGAACCAGGGATCAAATCCCCCTGTGTCCCCCTTTACTAAAGGGGGAGCTCGGTCCGTGCCGTTTTTCGGCTCCAGCGACCTTTGCATGGAGAGGGTCCTCTTTCGAGGGTTGGCTGATGCGATCCCTTTCCGCCTCTCGATAGTCGGATTATTACCCGCTGTCCGGTTTGATTGCAATACCCTGCCCGTTGATTTTTTACACCGCCGGCGGAGTGGGTCTTCTCGTGGAGGTTCAGCAGCGGGAAGAGCGTGTAGCGTGTATAAAAAAAGAGGCGGGGAAGGGCTCTCCGCCTCTTTTGTTTCGGCTGCCTGCTCCTTCTCAAGCAACCCGGTTGGCAGGGCTTAGGGCATCGTGATGGCGCCGGTGCTGGCGACCGTGCCGGTATTGGCTCCGGCGGGAAGCGCCCCGTTGACGAGTGTGATGGTGCCGCTCGAAACGGTCAGAGTACCCGCGCTGAAAGTGATGTTCGACGATTTCTGGTAGCCATAGCCCGAAATCTTCGCCAGGGCGTTTACGGTTGCGGCAGGATAGTCGGTGAAGTAGGCCTGAGCTGCCGTAAAGGCATTTTTCAGGTCCGAATTCAACTCGGCCCTGTAGCCGCGCTTGCGGTACTCCGTGAACTGCGGGATGGCAATCGCCGCAAGAATCGCGATGATGGCCACTACAATCATGAGTTCAACGAGAGTGAACCCCTTCTGTTCTCTTTTTTTCCTTAACCAGTTCATTCTTCAATAACCTCCTGTTCAGTGTTTGCTGCCTTTCACAGGAGCATCGGACATGCCGCGGGGCTGTAGCAGATATTATGTAGTAAATACAGTGCGTTATATGCCTTGCGGCCCTGGCCGGCCATTCGAGACACCCTTCCGTTTTGGGACACCATGCCGCCATGCATGCGCAAAATCAGGCGATCGGGGATAATGTCCAGAATGGGAGGGGAGGAGATGGCAGCGCTTCGGGGGCCCGGGGAAATCGGCATAAAAGAAAGGCAGGGCCGGTGGCGGCCTTGCCTTTCTTCATGTGTGGAGCCTGCTAACGATCATTCAGGCGCATCTTTTACAAGCTGTTATAACGGGACTGAACCTGCTCATCGGTCAATGTGTCATTTCTGATGATGACGCGATCGATTACGCCATCCCACCCGATGTTGCCATATCCCGCATCGTATGTTTCGGCGAGCTGCGCGCCTACAATCAGGCTGCCGTTGCTGTCCCGGACACCGCCCGTCGTATTGGCCGTCTCGTCGTCAAGAATCCCGTTGACATAAAGGCGAAGCGACGTCGAATCCCAGGTCGCGACGATGTGGTACCACTGGCCGGGCTGCAGATCGAAACTGCCATAGACGCCGACCCAGTTGCCGTCATCGCCGGTAATCATGAAAAGGGGCCGGGCATGGGAACCTTCGTGGTACCACAACTGCATTCCCCAGGCTTCGTCACTGAAATCCCGGCGTTCGCCCTTGTGGATGATTCCGGCAAAGGGATGAATGCCATCCACCCGGACCAGGACCTCGACGGTTCCGTTGTTTCTCAGGGTCAGCGCATCGCTGTCGGGAGCGATGACGTAATCGAGGGTCGTCGGGTCGCCGTCAAACAGCAGCCCGTTGTGATTGCCATGGTAGCCTTCGGCGGCTTCGACATCTGCTATTACATATTCTCGGCATTCGCTGGTAAAGCCGATCCATTCCGCCACGATCGCCGGATCCTTTAATATCGCCAGAGTGTATGTCGCCTTCGCATCGTTTTCGGCAGTTACGACGACGGTGCAGGTATCGGTTAACGTCGTTGCAGTCGTCCGGCCGTCTGACTCATAGATATTAAATGTCGCACCGCGAGCGACGACGATTGCGGCTTTCAAGATCTCAACCGTCGTTCCAAAAGGAATCTTGCCGAGGGCGGTGCCCTGAAGCTCACCGATAGCGGAGGCAATGGAGGTATCGTTGTTCAAGACGGTATTCATATGGACGGCAGGCGATGACTGGCTGCTGCCTCCGCCCGAGCAACCGATCACGAACAGGACCAGGATGAACAGGTTGTTTATTCTTCTTGTCTTCATGGCTCACTCCCGTTGAAGTCGACATTTTCGTTGACCTCTCCATGAGCATAGCGAGTGCCACGAGTGGCATGCCACAATAAACGCTAATTATATTAAGTCGTTAGATTTAATATGGGCTGAATGGAGTGAGAATTTTAAGAGCTTTCCAGGGTGTCATTCCGGGATGGTATCGTGTATTTATTAATGATTACAGTAATTTGTGCACGCAATGCCGTTTTGGCATACAAATGTTTTGATTACTTAGTGATTTCAATGTATTGGATAATTTCTCAAGCTTCAGATTTTCTCCTGACATCAGTTAAAAATAACCTGGGAAGTACGACGCAGGGGGTCAAAATATCGCGGGAAGACTCCCCGCACAGGAGAGTGGAAATGTTTTTCCTCTCGCGAATGGTTCCATCCGCCCTGGCTCGCCCTGAAACAGGCATGGCTAATTTTCTCCCAATAACAGGACAAGATTTTCAAAGAGGGCTTTCTGAACGGAGTCGTTTATTTTGGACTTGATGATATTCAGCGCCTGGAAAGGGGACATCTTGCATCTGTAGGGTCGGTCCGTCGTCATGGCGTCATACATGTCCACCAGCGAGCAGATTCGGGCGTACACGTGGATCTCCCCCCCATAAAGGCCGTACGGGTAACCGCTGCCATCCTCTTTTTCATGATGCTCCAGGATGATCAGCTTGCACTCGGTGGTCAACTGGTTGGCATCATTCAAGATGTTGAACCCATAAAGAGGATGCCTGCGCATTGCCTGTAATTCGTCAAAGGTCAGCTTGCCTTCTTTATTGATGATGGCGGGATCAACCTTTATTTTCCCCAGGTCATGCAGGAAAAAGCCGACTCCGAGCTCCCGCAGATTATGACGATCCGAATAGCCGAAATATTTCTTGGCGAGAAGCAGTGACAGAACGCCAACGTTCACGGAGTGCGTGTAGGTATACATGTCGTGGTCGGATATCGTCAGAAGAAATGTGTTCAGTTGATCCCCATCCAGAATGCAGTCGATGACTTCGTAAAGACTTTCGCGAGCCTCGCAGAGCATTCCTGCATCGGGGGTTTTTTCCATCAGTTTCTTCATGATGATCTTCGAAGACGATTTGACCGCATAGGCTTTGGATTCCTGGGCTGCGGCGTGATCCGTGAGCGCCTCCATCAGTCCGGGGGGGACCATCTTCTGATATGCGGACTCATTCGGATTCTCCGGAAAGATGTTCTCCGACAATTCCGGTACGGCAATGTTGCTCTTTGTAAGATCGACCGGGATCTGCGAAATTCCGGTCGCCGCGAGCCGATGAATATCTCGCTGTGAGCTCACGACAAATCGGCTTCTGACAAACGGGTGTTTGAACCATGAGCCCGGGATCGTGACGTGCATTCCGACTTTCAGTTCTCCTACGGGGACGATCTCCTGCATAAACCCTCCTGCAAGAAAATCAGTTCAAGATAACGCGACTTGCTTTCACTTCCTCGGGCCGCAATCCGCAACGCGAGCCGCTCACGCTTCAGTTTACTGGACTTTCCAGCTCCCTTCTGCCCGCCCGGAGACACCTCTTGCCTGATTGCCACTGGCAGTTATCTTCACTTCACTTCCCGCCACGGCAAACTCCACTCTATAATCACCGGCATCCGTGCTCACGGACGCGATAATGCCAGCAAGATTGTTTGCATCCGCATCTGCATTCATCAGCTTGATTGCGTACTGGTTCATGAGCCTGTTCTTTCCCTCTGCCACCGCCTGCATTGCGGCCTTGTTTTCCGCTTCTGTCTTCAGACCGATAAATTGCGGCGCGGCCACGGCGCCAAGGACCCCGAGAATGACAAGAACCGCGATCAATTCAACCAGGGTGAACCCCCCTTGGTTGCGGGATCGTTTTGGATGATGTCTGTGAGAACGCTCACTCATGGGATTCCGCTGCGACATTCCTTTCACGATTTACCATCCCATGAGCACGGACGATACCAACAGGGCAGCAGCGAATCCTTTCTATCATAAGCAAATTATATCAGGCACTTACAGCCAACCGCGCGCCGGCAGACGGATCCGGTCCCGATCATGGCGATGCTCCATTAGGGCACCAAAAGGTCAAATATCGAATGATATGATGGGGATGCGGGCCCGATGCCGATTTGGCACGGATCGGATCGGCACTGCTGATCGGATCCTCCAGGCTGCCGCCCGGAGAAGGGTAAGGCACGGTGCTTGCCTGTCCGAAGCCTTCTTGCACGCAAAATGCAAGAGTTTTGCACGCAATCAACAAGGAGTAAGGAGCAAGCAGATGAAGAAACGATTGATTTTTGCAGTTGCCGTGCTGGCCTTGTTTTTTTCGTTGCCGGTGCAGGCCCAGCAGGTGGCTGTCCCCAACGTGGTCGGCATGCCGGCCGATCAAGCCATCAAGACCATCCAATCCCTGGGACTGAGAGCCCCCGTAACCGTTGAAGGCATGACGCCGGATCAGAAGCAGGCGGGAAAGATTACGAAGCAGAATCCGTCGCCCGGGCAGAAAGTCGCCGCCGGTGGCGCTGTCACCCTGTTCACGGTCATGTATCAGGCTGCGCCCGTGAATGTAACGGTTGCACCTAACGTCATGGCGGCATTCGGACCGGTCATGCCCAACGTGGTCGGCATGAGCTTCCCGCAGGCTTATGAAGCTTTCAAGAAGGCGGGGATTGACTTCGAGAAGTACCGCAGTCGATATTCATGGAAGGACGACAGCACCGACCCGAAATGCATCGACCAGTGCGTTGTCAGCCAGACCCCTGCGCCCGGGACACCGGTCAAGCCGGACACTCCCACGGTGCTCGTTTTCGCGAAATACTGGCCCACGGCAGTTGTTCCTGACATCAAGAACCTGACGGTCGATGCCGCAATGCAGAAGCTCAGGGCCGCCGGACTCGGCTTCAGCAGTAAGCCCACGGATACGGCTCGCCCGGAGCTTAACGGAATAGTCTACGGTCAAAGTCCTGCTCCCGGAACGAAGCTCCGGACAGGGGGCGCCAATAATTCCGTTACGATTCAGTCATATCTCTATAAGGAAAGCGCCCTCGAGGTTAAGGCCTCGTTCATGCCCGAGGCAAAGACCTACCTCCTGATGGTGAGAGGCGGCGCTCTGCCTTACGACGTCGTGGCAAGCTACGACGTGCCGAAGAGCATGGCCGGCCAGAAAATCGTCAGGATCACGCCTTTAACGGACTCCCCGGGTTCCCCGGGCTGGAAGCTGTACCGGATCACCAACCAGATCCCCATTGAAGCGGTGATGGTCGTAACGGACGCCAAGGGGCGTAAGCACAACTACAAACTGCACCTGACGCAGGCCAACAAGTAACGCCGGTGTGCACGAAAAAAGAGAGGCAGGGTTTCCCCTGCCTCTCTTTTCGTTAATTTGAATTAAGGGGCTACTTCTTCGCCGGCGCTGCCTTGGGGGCCTCGTCTTCCTTCATGCCCATGAGCTTCCTGGCCATCTTCTTCTTTTTGTCGAAGTCCGTGAGCACCTGGAACATGAACCGCTGCGTCTGGGGGGCGCCGGCGCCGTGCCAGGTGCCCGCGCCGTGAAGCCCCGCCGACCAGTGCTGGAGGAACTTGGCGACCTTGAGCCGCTTCTCGGCGGGGGCCGCGGCTCCGAAGACCTTCTTCAGCGTCGGTCCGACCTCCGGATTATCCAGATCCTTGAGTCTCGGCATGGTCACGACCAGGCCGCCTCCGATGTCGCCCGCGTTCTTGATGATTTCCCAGAACCCGTGGGCGATGTTAAGCTTGGCGGCATTCCCGAAGAGATCGTCGGGCAGAAAGACCCCTGAGCCCTTCGGTTCCTCACGGCCGCGCATGGCCGCCGCGATGGCGCAGGCGTGCGAGGTCTCGCTGAGGCGCACCATGTCGATGATCTTCTCCTGGATATGAGGTACTTTTTCCACACCGATGTATTCGGCGGCGAGCATCGTCCCACCGATGATCACATCGGCAAACCCGACCTTGCAGGCCCCGCCGCAGTTCATGCGATGGGCTTTGGCAAACCGGGTCACCAGACGGCCGGCATACTTGGCCTCGCCGCACATGAACACCCGCTCCCAGGGGATGAAGACGTTGTCGAAGACCATCGTCGAGGTCTCGCGCTGGCCGTAGATGGGGTTGCCTATCTCTTCAATTTCGTCGCCGAAGTACTCGCGCTCTGCCGAGTAGGCGTTGTACTGGCAGATGTAGGTCAGTCCCGGGGATCCGTTGGGTACGGCGAATGACAGTGCAAAGGCCCCCTCGTCGTCTTTGAGCCCCCCGCCTGGAAGGACAAGCGTTTCATGCGCCCCGATGGCGCCGCTCTGACTGACCTTGTAGCCTCTCACCACGATCCCGTCGTCGCGCTTCTCTACCAGGTGAAGGTAAACGTCTTGTTCTTCCTGCTGCGTGGGCCTTTTCCTGCGGTCGCCCTTGGCGTCGGTGATGGCGCCCGAGACGGCGAGGTCCTTGGACTGGGCCATCTTGAGCCAGTTGTTGAAGCGTTCCTGGTACTTCGTGCCCAGGGTTTGGTCCATTTCCCAGGTCGTTGAGGCCAGGGCGTTGAGGGCATCGCATCCGACGCAGCGGTAGTTGCAGGTGCCAACGGTCTGGCTGGTGAGCAGGGCCATCTCCTGGCGCATGTCGAGGTCATGAATGTTGCGGGCCACATTGAGGTTGCGGTTGACGAGCTCGCCTGTCAGGTGGGATTTGGCCACCATGACTCCCTGGTGCTCGGGCTCCTGGGCCAGGTCATAGATCGCCGCGTTGGCCATGACCATGGACTTCGTGACGGCGTTGTCGAGCAGGTTCGTCACCCACTTCCCGCCGACGTACACTCTGGGTTTCAGCTTCTTTACGCTGTCCAAATACTGCTGTGACGTGATTAAAGCCATCGTGTCCTCCCTTTTTTTGTTTTATTTTTCCGATTTGACCCCTATAAAAAAAGATGCATTGTCCCCTTTATCCGGATAAGCCCCGATATTCGGCATTGCGATTTCCATCATTTCCGTCAGCTTGGCCTGCGTGTGCTTGCCGGACAGAACCAGCGTCAGGGTCTTGTCCTTCAGCTTCGCATCCGCAATCAGGCCTTTTCCGTGAAAACCCGGCAGCGCCTTCTTTCGCAGGCAGCACTCCACGATGTTTGCAAAGGTTCCTTCCAGCCCCGTGTAGATGTGGCCGCTCTTCCCGATTTTCACCTCTATGATTTCCATTCCCGATTCAACCTCGCTTGATAACCTGTTTCGATCCTCTTCGTGCTGGCTCCCGTCGCCTGTCATCAGGCGGGTTTTTCCGCCGGAAGCTCCTCGCCCAGGGCGAGACGGCAGATGTCACTGATCATGTAATTCTTCATGCCCGCCTCGCGCACCTTCTTGTTGAGGATGGTGAAACACATGGGGCACAGATAGACCATCGCCTCGGCGCCGCTCGCCTTGGCATCCTCGATGTTTTTCACCCGGAAGGGCTCGTAGTTCTTCCCGCGGGGAAAGAGTTTGAGTCCCGGGCCCGCTACTTCCACGCCGCAGCAAAGGGCGTCAACGCCTTCGTACTGGCGCTTCATGCGCTCAACCCCGATCAGCTCGAAGATCTCGTTGACCAGCGGGTCCTTTTCCGGTGTGTAGCGCGACGCGCAGGGCCGCTGGTAGGCGACCTTCATGTCGAGCTTGCGGAGTTTGCCCTTCTTCTCCTTCAGGACGTCCCGGAGGTGCTCGAAGATGTGCACCGGCCGGAAGGGAATCTTGATGCCCAAGTCGGGGGCGACACCCTTGAGCGCGGCATAGCAATCGTCGTGCACGAAGACGATTTCCTTGGCCCCCGATTTGGCCAGGTTGTCCACCATGCCCTGCAGGCGCTCGCGCAGGACGGACTCGTCGCCCATGTGGGCGAAAAGCACATTGCAGAAATAGTGCTTTCCCTTGAGAAGGGGGATCGTCTCGAAGAGCTGCCCCTGGACAGCCCAGGGCATGTTGCCCTGCATGACGCAGATGGACATGGCGCGCTCGGCGGGCGGCATGGGCTTCGGCTCCCCCTCGGGCTTGAACCGCGCGGCCATGTCGGCACGCAACTTCGGGTCGGTGAAATCGCCCGCCTCCTCCATCCTCTTCATGATAAGATCGAAGGGCCGTGCCTTCGTCGGGCAATACTCGTCGCAGGCCATGCAGGTCACGCAGTCGTAAATCCAATCGGACTTCTCTCCCGCGGCAAGCTTGCGAAAGGCCGCCGAGCCGCTCTCCTTGTCGAACTCCAGGTACTTGCACCGCGCCAGGCAGTCTCCGCAATAGTCACATCGGTCTTCATGAAACATAATATTTCTTCTTACCTTCCCGAGAAAGCCCTTCCCTGCTCCGACGAGTTTCTCTGTTTTTGTTTCTTCCCTATACCCGATACCCTTTACCCTTTACCCTGTACCCACCGCGCAGCGGTCACAGTTTCCTCGCCAGGTCCTGGGCTGCGATATGGATTGCATCCCAGGCGCCTCCGAAGGGCGGCGCATAAGGCAGATCCACGTAACCGAGCTCGTCGACGGTCAGGCCCGACCAGAGGGCGATGGAAAGGGCACTGGCACGCTGGACGGCCCCCTTCTCGCCGATGCACTGGGCGCCGAGGAGCTTGCCCGTCTTCTTGTCGCCGACGAGCTTGATCCCCAGCTTCTCGCCCTTGGCCATGGGCCGTCCGATGGGAAGGCCCCAGACCAGGGTGCTCACCGGATCGAAGCCGTATTTCGCGGCTTCGTCCTCCATGAGGCCCGTCGAGGCCACCTCGAGGTTGAAAACCTTGAAGGCCTGGGCGCCGACGATGCCGGGGAATGCGACCCGGGAGCCGCCGATGTTCATGCCGGCAATACGGCCCTGCTTGTTGGCGATGTCGCCCAGCGGGAAATAGACCCATCGGCCCGCGACCCTGTGGAAGACCTCGCAGCAGTCCCCCACGGCCCAGACATTCTCAAGGGATGTCTTCTGGTGGAAATCCACCTTGATGGCGCCGCTCTGCCCCATCTCGATCCCCATGGACCGGGCCAGCGCGGTGTTGTGACGAGTGCCCACGCCCATCAGGACGAGATCCGCGTCCAGATCGCCGTTGCTCGTGGACAATTTTAGTTTCGAGCTTTTCCCCTTCTCGATGGCCAGGGGCTTCGCCTCGGGCATGAACTCGACCTGGTTCTTGCCCAGCTCCTCCACGATCATCTTGGTGAACTCGGGGTCCCACCGGTAGGCGGGCCGGGGCAGGATGTCGACGACCTTGACTTCGACGCCGACGTTGCGCAGCCCCTCGCACATCTCCATGCCGATGTAGCCCCCGCCGATCAGGACGGCTTTCTTGACGCCCCCCTCGTTCAGGTAGGACTTGATTTTCAGGGTGTGCATCAGGTCGCGGATCACGTGAACGCCTTCCAGGTCCTTGCCGGGGATGTCCAGGCGGACGGCGTCGGCTCCCGTGGCCATGACGAGATAATCGTAGGGGATGCTTTCGCCGCCGGCCAGGAAGACCTGTCCTTTTTTCGCGTCGATGCCCTCGACGTTGGTCCGGATTCTCGCGTCGATGCCCGTCTTCTTGAACTCTTCCGGCGTCCGCATGACCAGCTTTTTCGATTCCTTGATTACATCACCGATGTAATAGGGCATCGGTCAGGCGGCGTAGGAGACGAAATCCCCCCTCTCGATCAGGGTGGCTTCCAGGGATTTGTCCCGCCTTTTCGCCTCGGCGGCGCTCGACGGCCCCGCTGCCCCGCCGCCTACGACAACCAGTCTCTTGCTCATGAATGATCCTCCTTGCAAAAGCGTCGAATGAGTCGCTCAGTCCTTGAGGTTCTCCACGTTCTCCCCGAAGGGCTTTGCGGCCAGCTCGTCCTTGTCGGAAAGGATGAGTTCCGCGGCGATCCCGGCCGCATCGGTGATGACCTCGCGACAGTACAGCGCGTGCTCCTTGCACAGCCAGCTCGCCTGCCACGCCGTGGTCAGGTCCCTGCAGCAGGTCTTGCCGTATTTGGCCTTGAAGCGGTTCGGAACCTGGTTGAAGATCCGGTAGACACCGGGTTTGCCGTAGAACTGCGCCTTGGACTTCATCGCCTGCTCCTTGGGGTCCGCCCCCTCGGGGAGCCCCTCCCTGCCGTGGACGGCGCTCACGGCCATGACGGCGCCGGCCAGGGCCCCGCAGGTGTCCCCGAAGAGCCCGATGCCGCCGCCGAACCCGGTGGCGCACTTCTTCACCGCGACAGGCAGCCCCGTGTCGACGAGGGAGAAGACGGCTTCGGTCACACATTCAGCGCAGTTGTAGCCGAGTGAAAAGTTTTTCCGGGCACGTTGACGGATGGCCTCAATCTTTTCTTCTTTGCTCATCGGTATATCCTCCTTTTCTTTGGTGAGATGTTTTCCGGTTCAGGAAGTGAGAGGCCAAAATTCGGACCGGAGAAAAACCTCCCGGGGACGCTTATACAAACATCCCTTCCTGTAAAGCGCAATACGGAATAACTACTTAAAAAACACGTATTATAAATACGTATTTTGTGGCCTACAGGGCCATGAGGTGAGATTTGAGATTGGCCTTCTTGTTCCGGAGGCCCAGCTTTTTGCGGACATTGTCCCGGTGGACCTCGACGGTCCTGGCCGATGCATTGAGCAGTTTCGCCATTTCCTTGGTCGTGCGCCCCTCCCGGATGAGGTTGATGACCTTGATCTCCATGGGGGTGAGGTTGGGGCACTTTGAGGTCAGGGTGCGCAGGAACGGGGAGATGATTTCGCTGGTGTTTCGCTCGAGGATGTTCAGCTGGTTGAGCTGCTGGCTGTCGAGAGGGGTGACCTTCAGGTTCTCGAGATAGGGGAGGATGAGCTCACGCACGTTGCAGATCACCTTCTCCTCGAGCTCGGTCTTGTCGTCCTCGCGGCGCTTCAGCAGGACGCGCAGAGCTGCATTGGCGTCCTGCAGGTTCCGGGACTTCTCCTCCAGCTCCTGTTCGCGTTTCTTCAGCGCCGCCTCCATTCGCTTGCGCTCTGTAATGTTCCGGGCGATCCCGTGGATCGCGACGGGCTTGCCCTTTTCGATGACGCTCCGGGCATTGATTTCCACCCACACAGACTCTCCCGTCCTCGTGTAGGTCAGGAACTCCTGCGAGTTGGTGATGAGGTCGGAGAGCTTTTTCCGGAACATGTCCCTCACGACCGTCAGATACTCGGGGTCGAGGAGCTCTTCCAGGCTGATCCCGTGCATCTGCTCGGGTTCGTAGCCATATGTGCGGGCGGCGGCGGCATTGCAGGACAAAATCTTTCCCTTGAAATCCAGGAGGAAGATCATGTCATTTGCGTTTTCGAACAATTCCCGGAACTTCTGCTCCGATTGCCGCATGGCCTCCTCGGCCTTTCGGCGCTCCGTGATGTCCGTGACGATCTCGACCACGCCGCTGAGGGCCCCCCGTTCATCCCGCACGGGGTAGCTGCGCAGGACCCAGTTCTTCTTGTACGAGGAAATATCGACAACGTCGTGGGGCTCGCCCGTTTTGAGTGTTTTTTCCGCCGGGCAGACGCTGCAGGCCCGGTTTCGGTTGTGCAGCGCCTGGTAGCAGTGTTTCCCGTTCAGCTGGCCGGGCTTGAGGTTGAAGGCCTCCCGCATCGCCTTGTTGGCCCAGATCACCCGCAGATCCGTATCGAGAAACAGGACGAGCTCGGTCATGGCATCGAGAATGACTGCTTTCTCCTGCTCGGATTTGCTGAGCTCTTCGATGAGCCGGACGTATTTTTTATCGCTCTGTTGGATGTGCGGATTTGCTTTATCGCGTGCAGTAGCTTTTTTCATTTACCCTTTTCCAGGAACCCAACGGGAATCGGGACGGCACACGCCTCTGAGAAGGGAAAAAAGAATAGGGGGAAACCTGATGCTAGGCGCAACCGGACCCTGACATGCTTAACCCCAGTAAGGGCTTATATCATTTGCGGGGCCCGATCAAGTGGGAAAACAGAGAAGGTCCGACGCAGATTTACACCCCCGGCCGGATGTGGTAATAATGCCGGGGAGAGCGAACCTGAGAGGTGTCATCTTTATGAAAAAGCCGCTGCTCATGGACCTGGAGGACAACGTAACCCTCGAGGGCGATGCGCTCGTCATCATCGACCGGCGCAGGCTACCCGGCGAGATCGTCCCCCTGCGCTGCCCCGACCACGAGGCCGTGGCCCGGGCCATCGAGGAGATGGCCGTCCAGGGTGCGGGCGACATCGCCGTCACGGCGGGATTCGGGCTCTACCTGGCGGCCCGGAATCTCGAGCGCGGCGGCACCGCAGAGAAAACCGCAACGCTTCGGGAAGCCGCGAACCGGCTCATCGCCACGCGGCCCACGGGTTTTCACCTGGCGGCTCTCGTGAACAAGCTCATGGGCCGCATCGAGGAGGCGGCCGGCACAAAGCCCGCCTCCGAGGTCATCATGGCATCCTTGCGAAAGGCCCTGGAGAGCCAGCGCCGGATCTCCGAGGACACGGGGCGTCATGCCGAGACGCTTCTTTCCTCCGGCGACCGGATCCTCACCCACTGTTTTGCCGGGCCGGCCCTTCTGTACATGCTGAGCATGGCCCGCGAAAACGGCAAGGATGTGCGGGTCATCTGCACGGAGACGAGGCCCTACCTGCAGGGGGCTCGGCTCACGGCATGGTCGGTGAGCGAGCTGGGCATCGACACGACGCTCATCACCGACAACATGGCCGCCCACTGCATGTCGAAGGGAATGGTCAGCAAGGTCTTCGCGGCGGCCGACCGGGTGGCCATGGACGGGGTGGTGGCCAACAAGGTGGGGACGCTCCAGCTTGCCATCTGCGCCGATTACTTCAAGATCCCCTTCTACATTCTCGCCTACGGCGGGCCGGACAAGCGGACGCTCAGCGGCGCCGACATCCCGATCGAGGAGCGGGACCCGGGGGAGGTTCTCGAGTTCCGGGGCACACCCATCAGCGGCCCCGCCGTGAAGGGTTACTACCCGGCCTTCGACCTCACGCCGGCGGAGCTGGTGACGGGGATTGTGACGGCAAGGGGAATAACAACAAGGGAAAGGGGATAATTAAAATTCCTTGCACCACGGTGCCAGGAGTTTAGAAATTTGAGGAAGGGGAGTATTCACCCTCACCCCGCCCCTCTCCCCTCAAGGGAGAGGGAGCCTGAAGTGAATATTCCTCATAGGGAGAGGAAGATCAAGGAATGGGTTTTCTTAGGGTAAACCTGCGAAAGTAGTAAAAAAGAGGGGGCGATTCAGAGAATCGTCCCCCCTTCTAACTCGCCCGGGTTTTCGGGCCACCCTTTCAATGTTCAATCACTGATACAGATAATCCTTCTGCGCGGCCGGGCCGACTTTTTCCAGCTCGAGGGCCGAGCCGGGTATCAGGTAGCTCCGCATCCGGCTGGGCAGGTAGACGAGGTACCAGGGGTCATCGGGGCGATATTCCCCGCGCCGCCCGACGATCTTTCCCCGAGCGCCCTTCATATGGTGGCCGGGGTGGGTGACGACGACAAGATCACCGAGATCCATGGCGTTGCTCCTTTGCAGAAGACATTGAGCGGGTTGATCCTAGCACACGGGCGGGAGCCATGACAATCAAAATGACGGGCCCGCGGTAGATTTCCGCAAGCGAATGTGATAAGCAGGCTTCGGGCTTCAGGGAAATCAGTAATTGGGTAATCGTTTTAACGACCTGATTACTTATTTACTTCATTACTCACTTACTAATTGGGAAACCGGACAGACGACAGACAAGGGGGGACCGATGACTGAGATTAAAATGCCCATTTTTTTTCACGCCAACTACAAGGTCATCATCCGTACGAAGGACTGGGAGACCCGGGAGAGGGCCCAGAAGCTCTCCATCCGGGAGATCAGCCCGGAAGAGCAGACGGCCTCTTTCAAGGACCTCGCCGAGAAGGACATGCCGACCCACCAGATCGTATTCTACGACTTCGGCTGCAAGAGGGTGATCGAGGGGAAGCTGCTGGAAAACGTCGAAGAGAAAATCATTTTCAAGGTCCAGGAGAAGGAGTACGAGTTCTCGCACCTCAGGCCGCCGTCCGCTCAAGGGTGAACCTAGGTCGGCCATGCAGGCAGCCCTGAACAAAGATTTTCGGCTTTCGTCCATGAAGTTAGGAAGATAGGAAGTCAGGAAGAGCGGACCGGATTAACCGATTCGTTTCTTTTCCGCTCTTCTGCTCTTCCTCACTTCCGCTCTTCCCGTCCGACCCTGTCGGTAGACCATGAAGGCTTCGTGACGCACTCAGCGCTGCAGCCATCGTCACGGAAATCAAGCCACGGCGCGTTTTTCCGCCGGCTTGCCGAGGATTTCGCGGATCTTCCTGGAGAGGTCGATGATGCTGAAGGGCTTCTGGATGAAGCCGCCGCAGCCGCGTGAGAGGATGTGCGAAGCCTGTCCGTTGAGACTGTAGCCGCTCGCCAGGAGGACCTTCACCGCGGAATTGATGCCCTTCATGGCGTCGAACACCCGCCCGCCGCCCATCTCGGGCATGATCATGTCCAGGATCACCATGTCGATCTCACCGGTCTTCTGCCGGTAGATCTCAAGCGCATCGGGCCCGCTGCGGGCCGAAAGCACCCGGTAACCCAGTGTCTTCAAAACCTCGACGCCCACATCGAGGACGATGTCCTCGTCGTCGACGATGAGGATTGTCTCGGTTCCCTTCATGACCTGGCGCTCCAGGGACGCGTCCGCAACGGTTGCGCTTGCGGAGACGGGCAGGTAGATGTTGAAGGTCGTGCCGTGGCCCCTTTCGCTGTAAAGGGTGATGATGCCGCCGTGGTTCTTGACGATGCCGTAGGCCGAGGCCAGACCGAGGCCCGTGCCGCGCCCCCGGCCTTTTGTGGTGAAGAAGGGCTCGAAGACGCGCTGGCGCGTCGCCTCGTCCATGCCGATCCCCGTATCGGTGATGGAGATCTTCACATAGCGGCCGGGTTGCATCTTGTGCGGCTTCACGAACGGCTCGTCGAGGATCACGTTTTCCGTCGAGAGGGTGAGTTCGCCGCCGCCGGGCATGGCCTGCCAGGCGTTGACGTACATGTTGAGAAACACCTGTTCGATCTGTCCGCGATCCGCGTCGACAGCCCAGGTACTCTCCGGCTCGCGCCGGGTGATCTTGATCTCCTTTTTCGTCCGGCCGAACATCTCCGAGGACTTCCGGATGAGGTCGTTGAGGTCCGTGGGCTTCACCTCGTACTTGCCGCCGCGGGCAAAGCCCAGCAGCTGCCGGGTCAGCGTCGCGCCGCTGCGGATCATGTTTTCGATGCCCGTGAGGTGGGCCGAATGGGGGTGCTCGCCCGTCATGTCCATGAGCATCAGCGAGACATGCCCCTGGATGCCCATGAGCAGGTTGTTGAAGTCGTGGGCGATCCCGCCGGCGAGCGTCCCGATGGCCTCCATTTTCTGTGCCTGGAGGAGCTGGGCCTCGAGCTGCCGGGTCTGGGTGATATCGCGGGCGATGCCGCAGATGCCGATGATTTCCCCCGCGTCGTCGAACATGGGGACCTTCACGACGTGCAGCGTCACGGGCACGCCGTTGATCGTCTCGCTGTACTCGACCTCCACCATCTCGCCGTCGAGGATGCGGTAATCCATCTCGCGGGTCCGCTGTTCGGCTTGCTCCCCGAAAAGCTCTCCGTCGGAGAGCCCCACGATCTGCGCGGCGGGTTTGCCGAAGAGGGCCTCCACGCTGGGGTTCACCAGCACATACTTGAGCGCGCGGTCCTTGATGAAGATGCAGTCCGGGGCCGTCTCGAAGATGGCGCGGAAATTTTCCTCGCTCTTTCGCAGGGCCTCCTCGGCGAGCTTGCGCTCGGTGATGTCGTGGACCATGGCGATGACACCGACGATCTCCCCGCGGGAGTTGCGGTAGGGGGCGTAGGTGCCCGAAATCCAGCCCGTCTTTTCGCTCTGGGGGACATAGTAGGTGAGATCCGGCGCCGCGATCGTGGCCCCATCGAGTGCCCGCTCCAGCAGGATGTCCACGCCCTGCTCCCGGAGGTGGGGGAAGACCTCAAAGGCGTTCGCGCCCAGGACTTCCCCGGCAGGCAGTCCCGTCAACTCCTCCATGAATCGGTTCCAGACGATGTAGCGGCTCTCGCGGTCGTAGACGATGACCCCCTCGTGGGCGCTGGAGATGATCTCCTTGCTGAAGCGCTCCGATTCCCGCAGCGCCTTCTCGCTGCGTTTTCGCTTCGTGATGTCCTCGTAGACGGCGATGATCCGCCCTTCCCGGAGGTCGTCGCCGATGCGGGAGGCATGGAGCCTCACCACGATCTCGCGGCCGTCCATGCGGCGGCAGGGGATTTCGGCGCTGCAGGTGCGCTGCCTGCGCAGCGTCGAGTAGACAAACTTCCCGATGTCGCCGTATTCCTCGTCGCTGCGGTAGAGAATGCGCGTCGTCTTGTCGATGAGTTCCTCGGGGCGCCAGCCGAAGACGGCGTCGACGGCGTCGTTGGCGAAGATGACGCGGCGTTTCGAAAGTCCCAGCACCGCGTGGGGGATGGCGTCGAGGATGGACGCCTCCAGGGCCTCCAGCTCCTGGAGCCTGCGGCTGTGCTCCTTCTGGGCCGTGATGTCCATGGAATTGCCCAGGATGGCCCGCCTTCCCTTGTACTGGATGGGGGTCACCGTCTCCATGACCCAGCGGATCTGTCCGGACTTGGTGATGATACGGTACTCGTAGGGGGACGACCCGCAGCCTTTCAGCATCTCGATCGCCTGCACCCGGATTGTCTCACGGTCGCCGGGGTGAACGATGTCGATGCACCTCATGCCGATCATCTCGCCGACGGAATATCCTGCAAGCAGGGCCGCCTTTTCGTTGAGAAAGTCAAAGCGCCTGTCGAGAATGACGTAGACGCCGGCGTGGGAGCTGTGGGCCAGGGTTTCGTAGAGCTGCCGGGATTCGGCCGGTTCCTCGCGGCGGGGTTTCTCGCTGGAGTCGAGTTGCTTTCGGAGGGCTTCGATCTCTTCGATCAGCTGCTGTTTCGTTTTTCTGCTGGGGGCGGCCATCTGCTCTCTCGGGAAGACCGGTTTTGTGTGAGGCTCTATCATCGGGAAACGGTGCAGCTGGAGTACCCGCAAGCGTGCAAATACTCTGCCAAAGATAGCGCCTTTCCGGCCACAGGGAAAGCCGCCTCTATCCTGCCGTAATTGCGCGCAAAAATATGACTTCATTCCGCGCCTCACCTGGGATATAACACCATGGAGCGTCAGGAACCCGACCCGATGATGCGATCTGATGACAGAGGGCATGGACATGCCCTCATAAAAAGGACCGAACGATTCCGGTGATGAGACGTCTGACGACAGCCCTTTTCCTGATCTTCGTGCTCGCCTTCCAGGCGTGGGTTTGCGCTGCAGCAGACCCTCCCTTCCCCCGCCCGACAGGCGCCGTCAATGATTTTGCCAACGTAATCCCGGCAGATCAGCGGGCCGTCATGGAGAATCTCGCCCGGGAGGTTCTGCAGAAAACGGGTACGGCCGTCGTTGTGGCGACAGTGCCCACCGTGGGGGACATGGTGGTCGACGATTATGCCACCCGTCTCTACGAATCCTGGGGAATCGGGAAGAAGGGCGAGGACAAAGGGGTCCTGATCCTGCTGGCCCTGAAAGAGCGGCGGGTGCGGATCGAGACGGGTTACGGCGTCGAGGGAATCCTTCCCGACGGGGTTGTCGGCGAGATCCTCCGGCTGCACGTGATCCCCCATCTCAAGCAGGGCGACTACGGGAAGGGCCTCTTGAACGCCATGACGGCCGTATCGGACGTGATCTCCCGCAATGCCGGCGTGACGCTCACGGGCAGACCGCAGATGCAGCCCGCGAAACCGACGGGAGGGGTCTCAGTGAGCCCCTTCACCCTGATGCTCTTTCTCATCGTCGTCATGCTTTTTTTGTTCACGGCAACGGGCAGGCAGATCCTGGCTCTGCTGTTGCTCTCGAGTTTCGGTGGCGGCGGCCGGAGCTACGGGGGCGGCTCTTCCGGGGGGTTCGGCGGGTTCGGAGGGGGGTTCGGCGGGTTCGGCGGCGGCATGAGCGGGGGGGGCGGGGCGGGGGGAGACTTTTAAAACAGTGGTCAGTGTCCAGTGGCTGGTGGTCAGTGAAAAAAGGAACGGACAATGAGTAAAATACCGAAGACACCTCAAGAGGTCTTCCCGGAGATCGTCGAGGATCTCAAGGGGATCTATGGCGAAGCGCTTAAGTCGGTCATCCTCTACGGGAGCGGGGCCCGCGGCGAATACGTGGCCGGGAAATCGGACATCAATTTCCTCGTCGTCCTGGCCGAGAGCGACGCAGGGGAGCTCGAAAAGATCCTGCCGATGATCCCGAAATGGAAGAAGAGGGCGGTGGCAACGCCTCTCTTCATGACGAGGGCCTTCATCGGCTCCTCCGTCGATGTCTACCCGGTGGAGTTCCTCAACATGAAGCGCCATTACCAGGTCGTCCACGGCGAGGATGTCCTCAGGGATCTCGTCTTCGAAAAGCGCGCCCTTCGGCTTCAGTGCGAGCGGGAGCTGAAGGGGAAGCTGATGCTGCTGCGCACCGGGTTCCTGGAGACGGCGGCCAAGGCGGAGAACCTGCAGCGGCTGATGGCGGCATCCATCACGGCCTTCCTCTCGGTATTCGGCGCCCTGCTCACACTGAAAGACCGGGAGGTGCCCCACGGGCGGCGGGAGATCGTGGCGGCCGTGGCCGGCATGTACGGGATCGACGCCGCGCCCTTCCTGCGCTGCATCGAATTGCGGGAGGGAAAGAAGGGCTTGTCGTTCGGGGAATTGACGGCTGTCTTCCGGTCTTACACAGCAGAGATTCAGAGGTTGTTCGCGATTGTAGACGGCATCGAGGCATGAGAAGACAAACCCCCTCTATCCCCCTTTCGTATAGGGGGACGAAGAGGAATTTCATGACCGGACCAGACAGACCAAACAGAATAGATAGACCATGCTAGAGGAAGGGGATCATCCACCCTCACCCCGGCCCTCTCCCAGAAAAGGAAGGGGATCGTCCCCCTCCTCCACTTCCTCCTCCCACCGGGGGAGGAGAACAGAGGAAAAGGGTTCCCATAGGGCGAGGGAGATTAAGGAAATGAACTTTTTATAGGAGGTTATATGGCTAAAAAAGGACTCTGGATTGCGTTGGCCGTCGTGGCCGTCATCGCCATCTCGCTTTACGGCTTCTTCAAGGGGACCTACAACGACTTCGTCACCCTCGACCAGCAGGTCAAGTCCTCCTGGGCGCAGGTGGAAAATCAGCTCCAGCGGCGCTACGATCTGATCCCGAACCTCGTGGAAACGGTGAAGGGCTACGCCAAGCAGGAGAAGGATGTCTTCATCGAGGTGACCAACGCCCGGTCGAAGGTGGGAGGGGCCGGAACGATCCCGGACAAGATCTCGGCGAACAACGAGATGTCCTCGGCCCTGAGCCGGCTGCTCGTCGTCGTGGAAAATTATCCCGAGCTCAAGTCCAACCTGAATTTCCTCAAGCTGCAGGACGAGCTGGCGGGAACGGAAAACCGCATTGCCGTGGAGCGCCGCCGATACAACGAGGCCGTCCAGGTTTATAATGTCAAGATCCGGAGCTTCCCGGCCAACCTCCTGGCGGGCATGTTCGGCTTCAGTCCGGCGGCCTTCTTCGAGGCCCCCGCAGCGGCCAAAACGGCACCGCCGGTGAAGTTTTAGTGACTAGTGCTCAGTGGTTAGTGGCTAGTGAAAAGAGACTGATCTTTCCTTCTGTTCACTAGTCACAAGTCACTAGCCACTTCTTTCACTGTTTTTCCGGCCAGGAATACACGGGCGGGCGGCGATCGAAGACGGTTCCGTCGGGCATGACCTCCACGTCCTCGTCTTTGATACGCTTGATCTTTGTCAGGTTGGCGGGGACGCGGCGTTGCTTTGCGGAGGCGACGGCATCCTCGACGGTCTTGAAACGGGAGATGTCTTCCAGGGTCATGATCTGGGGCAGGACCATCCCGATCTTCCCTTTCTCGTATTCATCAAGGGCCCTGGACGGCGTCAACCAGAGATGCTCCGTCAGCTCCACTCCGTCGTGGAAGGCGGCCTGCGCCGATGGGGCTTCCGCCAGGAAGAACCGCACGTCATAGCGAAGGGGCAGGGGTTCGGGGGTGATCCAGTGTGAAAAGTAATGCAGGCGGTCGAGGGGGAGGAACAGCTCCTCGATCTCGAGCATCTGGATGAATTTCATCTCGCCTTTGTTGAGCCCCCTCCGGTAGCCGCAGAACTGTTTCCGCTCCTCTTCCGTCCGGATCGTCACGGGCGAGCCGTCCTTCCTGAGGGCGATCAGCATCCCCACCTCCTCGAAGGTCTCCCGGATTCCCGCAACCCAGGCGCCCAGCGCTTTTTCCGGGCTTGACATGTTGGGAAGGATCTCCGAAGCCCCTTTCCGTTCGATCCCGCGGCAGAAACGCTCGATGCCGGGCTCATAATCCTCGGGGTCGAGAATTCCGCCCGGGTAGACGTGATAGCCCGGGACGAAGCGGCTCCTGCGATTGCGCAGGACCATGAGGACCTCGATGTCTTTCACGGCTTCATTCGGGCAGGGCCGCAGGAGCATAACCGTGGCGGCATCGGTGGGTGTTGCGTACATGATCTTTTTATGCCCTCATGATAAAAGAGGCCCTTCTGAGCCTTATTGGTAATTTAGTTTCACTGTCGCTCAAAGTAAAGTCTCTCCCCCCCATACCCTATACCCTGGACCCTACACCCTGTTTTTAAAGAGTGCCACCGCCTCGATGTGCTTCGTCTGCGGGAACATGTCCACCGGCCTGACGGTGACGAGGCTGTAGCCGCCGTCCACGAGCTGGCGGGCATCCCGGGCCAGTGTCGCCGGGTCGCAGGAGACATAGGCGATTCTCGAGGGGCGAAGCCCGATGAGGAGATCGAGCACCTCCCGCTCGCAGCCCGTCCTCGGGGGATCGAGGACGACGACGTCGATCGCCGCCTTGCCCCCGCCGAACTCCCTCTCCAAAACGTCCCTTACGTCCCCCTCGTGGAAAACGGCATTTTTGATCCCGTGCCTCTCCATGTTCAGCCGGGCGCACTCCACGGCCTCGCCGTCGATCTCGATGCCGACAAGGCTGCGGCACGCAGGCGCAAGGAACAGGGAAAAGAGACCCGAGCCGCAGTAGAGGTCGAGTACCGTCTCGCCGGGACCGGCCCCGGCAAACTCCATCACGATATCGACGAGGCCGTCCGTGAGGGCCGTGTTGGCCTGAAAGAACCCTTCGAAGGGAACGAGGAGTTCCCGCCCCTTCACGATCCGTACGACGTGTTTTTCTTCGCTCTTCCCCGTGAGCGACCAGATGACATACCTGATCCACGCGCAGGGGCGCGTGCATGGGGCGTCTCAGGAAGGTGAGCTGCTCGTTGATGCTCTCATCCATGATGGCGCAGCGCTCGATGTCGACGAGGCGGCTGCCTCCCACATCCATGAACCCGATCCGGTAAGCGGCGTCACGCTGCCGCTCCACGTGGAATTCGCCTTTGCCCCGGTACCCGTAGGGAACAGGCGACGGGCAACCGGGCTCGACGGGCGGAGCCGTAAATTTGCCGATCCGCTCGAAGGCCTCGACAACCTGGCGCCTTTTCATCTCGACCTGCTTTGCGTATTCGATGTGCTGGTAGTGGCAGCCCCCGCAGCGCTGGAAGTAGGGACAGGAGGGCTCCGCCCGGTCGGGTGACGGCGTGACAAGCTTTTTCACCCGCCCGCGGAGGTATCGCTTCTTCGCCTCCCGGATCTCCACCTCGGCCACGTCTCCCGGTGCGGTGAAGGGCACGAAGACGACGAGGTTCTCCACCCGGCCGATCCCCTCGCCCCCGAAGGCGACCGTCTCAATCGTTATGGTGATGATGTCTTTTGCGCGCACAGCCATTTCTTTCTGCCCTTTTTTTACGGCCACTATAACAGTTATTGCCATGACAAGTAAATCATTCCCGGAGAAGGTAAGAAGGTGAGAGGGTAAGAACGTTGGATGGGCCGGTAGCCTGACGTCCGCTCTCTGCTGCTCCAACTTTCTCACCTTCTCATCCTCTTACCCTCTGCCTTGCGGGGCGAATGCCTCCATGGCCCGCGCCACCGCGCGAGGCCGAATTGCCCGTGATTCCGGCGCCCTTTGCTTGACAGCCTTTCTGCAGGTGTGTTACCGTGCCCCGAAGTGTGAGAAACCATGGGTCAACTGGATAAAAAATCGATGCTCTGTCCCGGCTGCCGGAGGCTCATCAGCTCCGACGAGCCGACGTGCCCCTTCTGCGGGCTCGGGAAACCGGGCGCGCCGATCCGCAAGATCCTTTCCCGGTTCTCGCTGCGCGACGGCGAGGGCCTCATCCAGTTCATCATCTACGCGAACGCCGCCATCTTCATCCTGGCGCTCGTCCTGAAGCCATCGGAGATGGGGATGTCGCTCAACCCCTTCACCCTGCTCTCGCCGTCGAGCACGAGCCTGCTGCTTCTCGGCGCCACGGGGACGGTTCCCATCGACGGATACCACCGCTGGTGGACACTCCTCACAGCATCGTATCTTCACGGGGGCATCCTCCACATCGCGTTCAACATGATGGCCCTCCATCAACTCGGTCCTTTCGTGGTCCATGAATACGGGACGGCGCGGTTTGTCATCCTCTACATCGTCAGCGGCATCGTCGGGTTTGTCCTCTCCTACTTCGTCGGCATTTACTTCACGCTGGGCGCATCTGCCAGCGTTTGCGGCCTCATCGGAGCGATCCTGTATTACGGGAAATCTCGGGGCGGTTCCTTCGGCACGGCCATCTACCGGCAGGCCATGGGGTGGATCATCGGACTCATTCTCTTCGGGCTTCTACTGCCGGGCATCAACAACTGGGCCCACGGCGGCGGGATCGCGGCGGGGATCGCCGTGGGGTTTGCACTCGGCTACGAGGAGAGGCAGCGAGAGACCCTGCCGCACCGGGTCATCGCGGCACTCTTTGCCCTTGTCACGGCGGGGGCGGTTCTCTTCACCGTGATCCAGGCTATCCTCATCCGTTTCTTCTGATCGTCGGCACGAGGAAACGGATCAACGAAAAAGGAGGTATCATCATGATGAAAAAAATCGCCCTGCTGGTCGGTCTTCTTTCGCTGAGCGCGCTGACCGGCTGCGCCATCGTCGCCGGGGACACGGTCATGGGTTACGAGTCGGGAAAGTTCATCTATCACGACGGGGGCCTCCAGTCGAATTACAAGGTTCCCATGGACCAGGTGTGGGAAGCAGCCGGCAAGGCCCTGACGGAGCTGAAGGCATCGGATATCCAGATGGATCGCAAGATCCAGAAGGGCACGATCGAAGCCGTTCTCGACGAGGAGAAGGTGAAGATCACCATGGAGTACCTCTCCCGCACCGAAACCTCCGTTTCAGTCCGCGTCGGCACGGCGGGAAGCAACGTAGCCGCAAGATACATCCATGACAAGATCGATTCGAACCTGAAAAAATAACCCGACCATGGAGCAGAGCAGAGACGCGGTCTCGCCGCCCGGCGGCGAGACCAAAAAGACCATCCGCACCTTCGCCTTCGCGTCCTTTTTCAACGACATGGGGTCGGACATGATCTACCCGATCTGGCCCCTCTTTGTCGCGTCCCTCGGGGCCAACATGGCTGTCCTGGGCTTCATCGACGGGCTCGGCAACGCCATCGTCTCCATCTCGCAGGCCATCTCGGGCTACATCTCCGACCGGACGCGCAAGCGCAAGATTTTCATCTGGCTGGGCTACCTCTGCGGCGGGATTTCCCGGCTGGGCTACGCGCTGTCGGCCACGTGGCACTGGCTCGTCCCCTTCCGGATTTTGGACCGTGCGGGCAAGATGCGCGGCGCCCCCCGGGATGCCATGGTGGCGGATCTCTCGATGCGGAGCAACCGCGGCGAGAACTTCGGGATCATCCGGACCCTCGACAATGCGGGCGCCCTCATCGGAATCGTTTTCTGCATCGCCTTCTTCCCCTTCCTCGGGTATCAGAACCTGCTGCTGATCGCCGCCGTACCGTCTTGCATCGCCGTGGCGCTCATCGTGTTGAACATCCGTGAGCAGCCCCTCGAGGATGCCAAGCTGTTCAAGGGTCTTTCGTTTACGCACCTCGACCGAAACTTCAAGCTCTTCGTCGTGCTGAGCGCGGTTTTCTCGCTGGGGGCATTCAGCTACTCGTTTCTGCTTATCTTCGCCAACAAGTTCGGCTTCCAGATCACCACGGTGCCGCTGTTCTATCTGCTTTTCACGCTGGTAGCCACCTTCTGCTCCTACCCCTTCGGTGTCCTGTCCGACCGCATCGGCCGCAAGGCGGTGCTGCAGATCTCCTATGTTCTCTGGGGGCTTGTCTGCCTGGCGATGATTTTCGCCGACAGCACCTGGATGGTCGTCGCCGCGTTCGTCCTCTTCGGCCTTCACCAGGCCGGGATCGACACGGTGCAGAAGGCCTTCGTCGCCGAGCTGGGACCCGTCGAGTACCGGGCGAGTACCCTGGGCGGATTCCAGATGGTGATCGGCCTGTTCGCCTTTCCCGCCTCCTTCGCGGCGGGGCTGCTGTGGGAGAGCTTCGGCATGCAGGCACCTTTCATCTTCTCGCTGGTGCTGACGGCGATCTCGGCGGCGATGCTTTTCTTCGTCAAAGAAAGGGTATAGGGCCGCAGGCATCAGGCTACAGGCAACAGGAAGATGAATTCCGGTTCTTCTGTTTCAACTCGTCCCACCTTCGAAGCTTCACAGCTTCCCATTCTGAAGGCCCGGTTCATCGGGCGGCCGAATCGCTTTCTTGTCGTCTGCGATCTCGGCGGGAAGACCGTTGAGGCCTATCTTCCCAACCCCGGAAGGCTCTGGGAGCTGCTGCTGCCGGGCCGGACCCTGTACCTGGTCCATAACCCTCCCGACCCGGCGAAGAGCACCGAATACACGGCACTTGCCGTCGAGCATGAAGGCAGGCCCATCCTGCTGCACACGCATCGCACCAACGACGTGGTGGCCCACCTGCTTGCGGCAAAAAAACTCCCCGGTTTCGAAGCGGCATCGGTCATCCGGCGCGAAGCCCGCGCAGGTGCCAGCCGCTACGACTTTCTTCTGGAAAAGGGCGGGAGGGAATTTTTCCTCGAGGTCAAATCCTGCACTCTCTTCGGCCGTCGCATCGCCATGTTCCCCGATGCCGTCACGGAGCGAGGGCGCAGGCACCTGGAGAACCTTGCCCTTCATGCACGACAGGGAATTCCCGGCGGAGTCGTTTTTGTCGTCCACTCGCCGCAAATCGATACGTTCATGCCCGACTACCACACGGATTACCGCTTCGCGAGGGCGCTTCTCGAGGTGAGAAACGATCTGCTCGTCAAGGCCGTCAGTGTGGAGTGGCGGGAGGATCTGAGCCTGGGGCCCCGTGTCCGCGACGTGGAGATCCCCTGGGATCTCATCGCGCGGCAGGCCCGGGACAGGGGAAGCTACCTTCTGGTCCTCGAGGTCGCGCAAAGCCGCCGCGTCGATGTGGGCGGCCTGGGCAAGGTCACGTTCCCGAAAGGGTACTACGTGTACGCCGGCTCGGCCCGGGTAAATCTCACGAAGCGGGTGGAGCGACACCTGAGGCGGCGCAAGCAATTCCACTGGCACATCGATTACCTGCGGGACCGGGCCGACTCGTGCACGGCGCTGCCAGTCCGTTCGAGCGAGGATCTGGAGCACGGCCTGGCGGCGGCCCTGGGACAGGTTGCCGACTGGAGCATCCCCCGATTCGGCTCCTCCGACTGCAGATGCGCGACACATCTTTTCGGCTTTAAAGAGAACCCCATCCGCACGCCTCGTTTTATCGAATTGCTTCTGAAGTTTCGAATCGACCGGCTTGAAACCATGCTCTAAACGGGTATCGGGGCTCGGGTATAGGGTATAGGGTATAGGGAAGATGTGGCGCGAAGCGCACAGTCCGGATTTGACTCAATCGCTGCCGAGGCGTAATGAATAATCAGAAGGACCCCGACATTATGCAAAAAATCGAAGTCCGGAGAAAACCTTTCATCGTCGGAGTCATGGGGGGCCACGAGGCGCCGCCGGAGATTCTTGAAGACGCGCGCCGGATCGGCGAGGCCATCGCAAAGAGAGGGCATGTCCTTCTGACGGGGGGCGGAGAAGGGGTGATGAAAGCAGCCTCCGAGGGGGCCTTCAAGGCAGGGGGGCTCGTCCTGGCAGTGCTCCCGAGCGACCGGGTTCGGCCGCTCGCCGGTTACCCCAACGCGTTTGTCGACATTGCCATCTACACCGGGATGGCGGATGCCCGGAATGTCATCAATGCGAAGACCCCCCATGTGATGATCGCCATCGACGGCGGCTGGGGAACCGTGTCCGAGATCGCCCACGCCCTTCGCAACGACACCCCCGTCATCGCGCTGAAAACCCCTTCCATAGGTCTCCCCCACGGCAAATGCCTTATTACCAGCGCCTCCGTCGAAGACACCCTCGCCCAGATGGATCGGCTTCTGAAAGTGACCAGTGACCGGTGACCAGTGAGGACGAGACAATTAATTTCTTTGCCTTTTTCTCCATTCCGATATTCCGTGCTCTTGCCTTAAGTCAATCGTAACGATCACTGATCATCAATCGGCCGAAATCATTTATTTATTCCCCATCTTCCTGATTCCGGAAGCCTGAAGCCCGATGCCTGCCACCCATCGGGCGGCCAGTGGCACCCCCCTTGCATTACTCCGATTGCCGGGCCGTTTTGCGCGCATCCGGAAGAATTGATGCAATTATAAGGACTTGCGCTGCAAAAATCCTCTTCAAGTTATGACGGCAACAACCGATATTAGATAAATGAAACCATTGCAACGTTTGTCAGGATATTCGAAATGAAGTTCACAAATGAATTCCCCTGCCCGCCGAACCGTCGGGAGTATTCCCGGGTCAAGACCGTCGTGCCCTTCAGTGCGCGGCTCGTGCCCCCTGAAGAGCGGGAGAACCTTCTGTCCAGGGTCTCCAATCAGACGGCCGTCGATCTGGGGGGACTTCCCGAAATCCCGGATCAGGCCCTCGCCGAATGGCTCGCAATGATCAACCGCAAGCTGGACCTTATCCTCAACACGCTCGGCGCGCAGAAGATGGGATTCAATGCGCTTCCGGTCCAGCAGATCAGCATCAGCGGGGGCGGTCTTTCGTTTCACTCGCGAGAACCCTTCACCCGCGGCGATATCGTCGAAGTCATGATGGTTCTCTCTTCCGGCACCTCCGTGGCCCTCTATGTCTACGGGGAAGTGGTGGCGGCCGACCGGCGAGACGACAGTTTCGAGATCGGCCTGAAGTTCGTCGCCATGGGCGACGAAATCCGTGAGGAAATCTGCCGGTTCGTCTTCGAGCGGGAGCGGCAAATCCTTCGCGACAAAAGGGGGTAACGCCGGCTACCCATGTTCACAATCATCGGATCCATCGTAGTTCTTGTTTGCGTCATCGGCGGGTTTGTGCTGGAGAAGGGCAATGTTGCCGTCCTGTTTCAGCCCGTCGAGCTGCTGATCATCTTCGGCTCCGCCATTGGAGGCTTCATCATCGCATCGCCCATGAAGGTCATGAAGGCCGTCATCGCGGGTCTCCTGAAAATGCTTACCGGCAAGGGGTTCACGAAGGCCGACTACCTCGAGGCCCTCACGATGCTGGGCGAGGTCTTCTACAAGATCCGCAAGGAGGGTTTGGTCTCCGTCGAAGGCGACGTGGACAACCCCAAGGAGAGTGCGATCTTCACCAAGTACCCCCGGTTCTTCAAAAACCACCATGCACTCGATCTCGTCGTCGACACCCTTCGCACCGTCATGACGACCAAGATCGAACCCAACGAGCTGGAGGCACTCATCGACGCGGAGCTGGAGAGCCACCACGAGGAACTGATGGCGCCGAGCAAGAGTGTGGCCACCGTGGCCGACTCGCTCCCGGGCCTCGGTATCGTTGCCGCCGTGCTGGGCATCGTCCTCACCATGGGAAAAATGAACGAGCCGCCGGCAGTCCTCGGCCAGAGCATCGGCGCGGCCCTCGTCGGCACCTTCCTGGGCGTTCTGTTGTGCTACGGCTTCGTGGGGCCCATGGCGAAGAACATGGAAGTTACCGCCTCGGAAGAGCTCCAGTACCTCATGGTGCTCAAGATGGCCATCGTGGCCTTTGTCAGCGGCGCCGCACCGCAGGTGGCCGTCGAGTTCGGCCGGCGGGTTGTCCCTGCAGTCGACAAGCCCGCGTTTACGGAAGTTGAGGAAGCCCTCAGGAGAATCAAGAAGTAATGTCGGAAGCTATTCGCAAGGTCATCATCAAGAAGGTCAAGAAGAAGCACGGCGGGGGGCACCACGGCGGGTCGTGGAAGGTGGCCTACGCCGACTTCGTCACGGCCATGATGGCCTTCTTTCTTCTGCTGTGGCTGCTCTCCATGGTGTCTGACGATAAGCGGATCGCCATGGCGGAGTACTTCAAGAGCTTCAGCCTCTTCAAGGAAAGCGGTACGAACTTCCTGCCCGGATCGGCCTTTGTCATCGCCGACCACATCAAGAAGGCCGAGCTGAAACCCGAGAACGTCGCCGCGGCCCTGAAGAAGGCCATGAAGAAAAAGGGCGGCGGTGAGGGGGCAAGCGACCAGGTCCTCATCGATGCCATCGACGGCGGGGTCCGGATCCAGATCGTCGACAAGGAAGGCAGCCCCATGTTCCAGCTGGGAAGCGCCGAGCCTACGGAGAAGGCAAGGGAAATCCTGGCCAGCGTTGCCGAGGTGATCCGGGAGCAGGACGCAAAAATCGCCATCGAGGGACACACCGATGCAGCCCCCTTCCGCGGCGATCAGATCACGAACTGGGAGCTTTCGACCAATCGCGCCTCTGCCGCAAGGCGAATGCTCGAGACCAACGGGCTTGACCCCTCGCGAGTGGCCCGCGTGGTGGGTTACGCCGACACGGAGCTTCTCATCAAGGACCAGCCCAAGGACCCGCAGAACCGGCGGATCAGCATCATCTTGCTGCAG
This sequence comes from uncultured delta proteobacterium, assembly GCA_963705165.1. GTDB lineage: Bacteria > Desulfobacterota > Syntrophia > Syntrophales > UBA2192 > UBA2192. The sequence continues at coordinate 115,776 of CAVPJD010000024.1, forward strand.
CCCAGGGACGGCCCCCCCGTGGCGCAGGGGTTGAAAAAGGACGTCCGGACCTCCTTCCAGCAGCCCCAGCCGGGTCAGCAGGCGCAGCCCGGCACATCAGAGCCGGCCGTAGAGGCCGCCGCCGACAGGGAAAACGCCATGAAGCAGTCCTTCCAGGAAAAGAAGGTGGAGATGAAGAAGAAGAAGCGCGACATGGTGGGGCTCTGGGACTGACGCAAAGCGTCAGTAGCCGACAGCCTGCAGATCGGGAATATAAAAAGGATCGGGAAAGCGAAATTCCCGATCCTTTTCTTTTTTCCAACCGATACGTTTGTCCAACCAGGAGTCGAAATTCGACCCTTCACATCGTCAACAAACGACAAAGAGATCCCGAAAATTGAGGGATCCCTTTGTCGTGCCGCCAAAATCGGGTGACTCAGCGATCCTGACCCCAGTACCACAAGATAACGGCAATACCGGAAATAACAGCGACGACGGGGCGGACAACCAGCACTTCCTGTGCGAGCATGGTCTCCGCAATGAAGAACAGCGCCAGCGTGGCAATGACGGTCAGCCTGACGATTTCTCGGATGGATGTTGTTTCTCTATATTGCATGACCGGTATCACCTCCCCGGGATTTATTGATCAAGTGTTCTGGAGATATGCCCAGGAGAATATCGAAAGACAGAAACCGATAACCGAGATGACTGCAAGCGACGGGTGACTGGCAAACTTGTCGAAGAACGCACCGAGGATGATCAGCATGACCGAGACAATAAAAACGAGTTCGGCAATCATGTTCACAGCCGCCGGGAGTTTTCTTTTCATGGCTTGAGCCTGCCTTTCATAGGCGCCTCCGCCGAATCGCTTTCATGCCCCTGAACGCAAGGGCATTTCAGCCGGCCCACGCCTGGCTGCCGCCTGCGGCGAAGGCATGCCGGGACGAGAACGTCCGGAACGGGCTTTCGATGGCCGACTGGAGCTCATCCAGCCCAAAAGGCTTGGGAAGACAGATGTCAGCGCCCGCATCTTCCATCTCTTTCAGGGCGGACAGGTCGCCGCTCATGCCAATAACATGAATGTCCGGTCGCTGCGCTTTCAAGAACTTGCATAGTTGTATTCCGTCAACCCGGGGCATGTCGGCGTCTGTCACAACAACGTCGTATCGGCCTTGCTGGAGGAGCATGATGGCGTCGAACCCGTCGCCTGCTTCATCGACCCCATGGCCGAAGAGGGCGATCATCGAAGACAAGATCTGCAGGATATCCGGATTGTCGTCCACGATCAGCAGTTTCATGGCATGGAATCCCCTCATAGTATGTGTGATCATACGCCGGTAAAAAGGGATTTCATATCGCGGGGACCCTGACAACTGGGGTCGAAATACCCGAATCGGGCCTCAGGAAAAGGTTATGTGGGCGTGTAAGCGGCGGATGGGCCCTGGGGCTGGAATTGCATGTTGATGGATGCTTATTTCCGCCCATTGTCCGGAAAGCGCGCAACGACGCTCAGATTTTCTCTATCGCGGCGCAGGATCAGGATCTCGCCCTCGGCGGGGAAGATACCCGTCAGGGCGGTGATGTTCACCTGGTGGGTCACGAGCACGACGGGCCGGCTCAGATTGGCCGAGGCGATCCATGCCCGCAGTGCCTCGGTCTGCCCACGCTCCCGGTCGGAGGCTTCGAAAAAGGAATTCAGCGGGGGCAGCTCGACGACGGGCCCCACGGCCAGCTCGCGCGCCGTCTCGAGGCAGCGGCACCACTGGCTGCTGTATACCTTGGTTTCCGCCAACCCCGCCTCGCGGAGCCGCCTCCCGATCCGGGCCGCCTGCTGCCTGCCCGCGTCGGAGAGGTTGCGCTGCGTGGAGCAATCCCCCAGCCGGAAATTCGGCGGATCGCCCGTACCGGGGGCCCGGGCATGGCGCAGCACAACCATGTGATCGGCTTTGCCGACCAGTTGCCTGAGATCAGGCTCCGCCGCCCCCGCCACCACGGCCAGACTGCAGAGCAAAAGAACGAAGGTCAACAGCTTTCGACAGGTGAGCATGATGGTATTCCCGTTTGCTGCGCAATTTGAAATGCGCCTACTTCACCGTTGCGGGAAGAAACTTGAAGGGTTCCGCAGGCTGGAACTTTTCAGCGGCATTGCCGGCAAAGATGGCGCCGCCAGTCAGCGTGAGCTTCTTCGTCGGCTTGCCTTCGGCGAAATCCATGTCGGCCAGGTTCACCCAGAACACGTTCGGGCTGCGAGCGGATTCATAGAAATAGCGCTTGTACTTGTGATCGGCCACCGTGCGCCAGATCGTCGATGAGATGTTGGGCTGTCCGGGCGTGGTGATCCCCAAGGGCACCGACACATTTCGAATCACCGAAAAGGCGCTGGCGACGGCTTCAGCGTTATCTGACGTCTTTGGAATCGCATCGATATAGAACGCGGCCCGGACGAACCGATCGGCCGAGCGATTGGTGCCCGGCAACATCGTGGTTCCACCGATTTCCTTCCAGTAGGCGTTGAGGGCAAGCTGTCGAGAAAACGTCGGCGAGTTCGCCATCACTTGATATTCCCGGCCATGGTAAATAACCAGCCGTCCGTCAAGGTATTGAAAGATAGCGGAGTCGCCTGTGGCATCGGAAATTGACAGGTGCATCTGTCCGGGCTGTCCGTCCGGTGTCATTGTCGGAATGACATAAAACGGTTCTTGACGCAAAGCCTCCACCGCCTCTGCGACCGTGGCAAAGTTGTCCAGCACATATTGCGGCCATACAGAAATGGACAGGGGTTTTCGCTTGTCATTGTCGGCAGGCTTGACAAATTCGGATTCAACCAGATAGAGCATGTTGGCGACCAGGCCCTTCTCGTTCATGCCATCCGCCGTGCCAACGTCCCATCCGGCCGCCACCAGACTGCCATATTTCGAAGTCCAGCGAATGGAGTTCGGTCCAGCGGCGCCGTCGCGGTTCAGGCCGCGAGGGAAAGCCCAAAGGTTGGTTTTCGTGTCTCCTTTCCAGTCCATGCTCCTCACGGTAATGATCGTATCTTCCGGGCCGAGGTAGACCGCCCGGGTACAGGCATCCGTCTGCTGCACGGGCATACCAACAATGACCAGGGCAGCCAGCATGCCGAACAGGACACATTGAATCGTGATTTTCTTCATTGCCTTTTCTCCTTTCCTCTGTTCTGTAACGAGCACGCCGGATGATCCGGATAGCGCTCGAACTTCTGAACTTCAAATCGTTATTTGAGGGTTTTGGGGGTTAATCCATCGCAGGGGCCGTCAAGGACCGGGAGAGGCGGAAGACAGGCCCGGGAGAGGCCGTCTTTTCTGCAACATGCGCAAGATCCAGTAGGCACCGACTGCGGCCGCCAGATGCTTCAGGGTGTGGCCGCTTACGATGTGCCCCATTGCGAAAATCTGATCGTCAAAAATCTCCAGGACTTTCGCGAGGGCATAGAGACCCGCCACAACCGCCAGATCCGATCCTCGCGTGTAGCGCTGCGGCATGAAAAGCGCGATCACCAGCACGAGAACCGAATACAACTGCACCGCGGCATAAAAGCGCAAATCGCCGGCACCGCGCACTTCGCTCATGTACCAGTGCAACACGCTGCCCATCCCGATGAGCAGAAGGATCGGCAACAACCAGAGACCGGCTCGCAGACTGATGCGCTCCGCGATTACGGCCGCTACCAGCGACATGAACGCTATCGCCATCGGCAATCTGTCCCACACGAGCGATGGGTTGCTTGGATGAAGATGATAGTGCCAGGAACCGAGTCCTGTAAGCAGCGATCCCGGCGAAAACAAACAGGTATGGCCATCGCTCCCGCCTGTCAAGAAAATGTCTTGGAATCTGTTCGGGGGTCGAGTCGCAACAGGAATGCCAGACCCCACAATCCAAATACTGCGAAGGCCAGATTGGATACCACGTCACCGATATGAGGCAAGCCCAGGAAACTTCGCTGGTCTGCGAACTGGTGATATTCCTGCGGCTGCGGAATTCGCGGCAACAAGAGCGCGGCCACAGCCAGAATGGCCGTGACGGCAAGCAGCAGCATCACGCTGGCCCTGCGCGAGATCATGTTCCCCCCTTTCTCTTTGCGTCACGCCCGAAGCGGCGGCCCGTTCGTAATTACGGTGTCACGATCCGAGTCTCGACGATCAGGTCCAGCACATAGAGGGTCGGGGAGACCCCGGGACTCGCGGCGGGGCGGTTGAACCGCTTGACCCGCAAGACGTTGCTTTCGCCTTCCCTGTGGGTGAAGCCCTCGATATTTTCGTGAAGAGTCCGCCATGCTCCCGGTTCTCCGACGGCAAGCCCCTGCGCGTCAAAATGCCGGTCGCGGACTTGAAGACAGCGGGTGTTCGGGGGCGGAGGATCTGTGCACGCCACGTGGCGGGCGGCGACCTCAAGAAAGATGAGCGTCGCAGGTCCGTAAAGGGCTTCCGGCGTGGCCTGGCCGGTGAATGTCAACGTCTCCTTAGACGCCGAAACCAGTCGCAGCCGAGAGATGGGGGCACGGTCCAGCTCGACCTGCAGGGGCTTGGCCAGCAGGCCGGACAGGGCGGCATCGGCCAGCATCAGCTCCGGAGCGCAGGCCATATTCGTGGAAGCCATGCCGCTCACCGTGAGCTGTTGCGCGGCACTGATCCGGTAGGACCCCATCATCCGGTTGCAGGGCCCCTGTATGCCGAGCCTGGCGCCGGAAAATTCGAACACGACGGGGCGGTCCTTACGTGGAGACAGGGCCTCGATGGCCCTGTTTTGGCCGTCGGTGGCGGACTCGAGGCTCCATCGATAGCGCTCGAGCGTCTGCACGAGGCCGTCCGTTGCCTCTGTTTTCGGGACGAGAGTCAGCACCGCGTTGGGCACCGGCGTTCCCGCAGGCCCCCCCTCGGGGTGGAGCAAAAGGAGCCGGCCCTCGCCCACGGCAAACTGCTGCCCGCCGCCGGGCTCGTCGAGCCTGATGGCGTTTCCGCTCGATTGCCATGCGAAGCTCCCGCGCACAGTCCGTGCCGCTTCCTGCCGCCCCACAGGCAGGGTCACGCGTTCGTACGTGCCGTCCCGGTTGAGCGTCAGCCGGGTCTTGACGCCGGCACGGTCTGCGCCCGGCAGGATCCCCTCGTAGATGCCCGCCCAGTCGAGCGAGTTGCGGCTTGTGTGCATATCGACAGGTTTCGCCGTCACCGGCTCCGGCGGCACCGCCCTCTCCATCGGCTGTGCGCAGGCGCACAGGGCCGCGGCCAGAATAAACGCTGTGAGCAAGGCTTTCATGGGATCCTCCAGTATCTGAAATTGATTTGAACATCGCCGTCTGATCATCCGGCCATTTCTTACCGCCCTCGACAAGTTCTGTATTTTACGTCGAAATCGACAATTTGACAATCTGCGAATTCGAGGGATGGTAAAAAATTATCGTCGCACCCCCCCCGGTGCGACCATCATCGACGAGATCACGCCGATAGGGTATTTTCCAGAGGCACGTCCCGCATGGGCCACGCAGCTCGATCAGCGGGCTCGAAGATCGTCCCATGGTCCACGCCGCGTGCCGAGACGATGAAGCCGATGCCAGGATGACGGCCTGGCGTCGTGATGCCGAGCACTTGACAGGCATGGAATAGCCGCTGTATAAGAACGGTGCGGATCCAAGCTCGCTCGATGACACGGGTCGGCCTGCAATAAACGATTCCCTGTCACCTGTTGTCGACCCCGGGAGCCTGCCTCCGCAAGCTTGCTGCCATGCTCGTCAACATTGTACCGGATCCGTCGAGAAGACGAATACCGCCCGGGCGCCGGGTTTGAAACGGCGCCGATCGGGTGAATAAGGAGATGTCATGACCCGCTTCAAACGACGCGTGCTGATCGGCATGGGGTTGAGCGTGGTGGTTTTGGTGGGGGCGGGGGTCTGGTTCTACTACGTCTATTTTGCTTCGACGAGCTACTCGTTGCAGCGCGCCGAGGCCTTTTTGTTCCGGCGCATGCAGGTCGCCCAACTGAGCCAGCAGGGGGAGTATCGGTTTTTCTTCGTCACGAACCGCCGCCTGGAAAGCAACACCGGGCCGCTCGAGGAGCGTTTCGGGACAGAACGCCAGGAAACCCTCACGTTCGGATACTTCGATGTCAAGATTGAACCCTCGCTGGGCCTGGGCATGCTCATCAACCCGACCGAGTGGTTCCAGAATGAGGAAATCAAGCTCAAGGCGGTGCAGGAGCTGGATCCCGATGCCTTTGTCGCGCAGGTGCAAGAGCGCGTCAAAGAATCTCCGCACCGGTCGTTGCTGGTCGTCGTGCACGGTTTCAGGGAGGCGTTCCCCTCCGGCCTGCGAAAGACCGCTTTCCTCGGCCACGTGCTGGACATCAACTCGCCGGTCCTCCTGTTCGACTGGCCCGGCAACCAGGGCAGCTCGCCGAACGGCTACCTGCGCGCGCGCCGGGTCGCCGAAGCGTCCGGGGCGGACCTGGCCCGCACCCTGGAGCTGACCATCCGGGACATCCGGCCCGAGAGGCTGTGGCTGATCGCCAACAGCATGGGAGCCCAGGTCCTCGTCAATGCCTTCCGCCTGCTCTACGAGCGGACGGGCCTGGCCGACGCCAAGACCGAGATCGAAGACGTCGTGCTGACCGCGCCGGACGTCGATTACAACGAGTTCAACGACCAGTTCAAGCATGCGCTCAAGGCCCTGGCCCGCAAAACCACCATCTACGTCTCCTCCAACGACAGGGCCTTGCTGGCAAGCCGCCTTCTCAATCGGGAACGACGGCGCGGCGAGAGCACCCTCAGCCCGCGCCAGTTGGATAATGCCGTGCGCGTGACGGACTCGATCGATCCGGACAGCGAGGATGTGACCGTGGTGGATGTGACACCGGTGAACCGCACGCGCAATTTCCACAATTTCAGCCTGGAAACGCCGGAGTTTTTCGACGATCTATTCCTGCGGCTTACCAACGTCGAGACTCCCCGGAGCCGACTGATCTATCCGGTCGAAGCACCCAATGGCACGGTTTACTGGGTCCTGACGCGAGGCCGCTGACCGGGGGGGAACACATGAGACCTATCGCTCGAATCGTCAAACGTCTGCCGTCTTATCTCAAATGGGGCGTCCTCGGTCTTCTGCTGGGCGCCAGCGTGATTTTCATCAAGGGATGCGGGGGCCTGCCCCTGCAGCCCTGGCACACCGAAAAGCTGACGGAGGAATTCACCGCAGACAAGGCCGATAAGGTCCGAAGCTTCGAGGACTACCTGCGGTTGGAAGATCGGCTGTTCGCGCAGCTGGAGGAAGAAGTCTACGCGCGCACCGAAACCGGGCCTGCCCATAAGCTCGAGCGCTACAGCAAGGGCAGCGCCGCCGACCCGCAGGGCCGCCAGCCCAACTGGAACCACAGCTTCGAGTTGACTGCCGACGCGCCTGCCGGCGGTGTATTGCTCCTGCACGGGATGTCGGATTCGCCTTACAGCCTCAGGGCCCTGGGCCAAACACTGAATCAGCGCAAGTTCTGGGTAATCGGTCTGCGGCTGCCCGGCCACGGCACGGCGCCCTCGGGACTTCTCAGCGTCCAGTGGGAGGACATGGCCGCCGCGGTGCATCTGAGCATGAAACACCTTGCGGCGAAGGTGGGGCAAAAACCGATCCACATGATCGGCTATTCGACCGGGGCGCCTCTGGCCCTGGACTTCACCCTCAACGCGCTGGAAGGAAAGACAACGCCGGTGCCGGCCAGCCTGGTGCTGATCTCTCCGGCCATCGGCCTCCACCCGGCAGCGGCGCTGGCCGTGTGGAAGCGCCGGCTGGGCATGTTGCCGGGTCTGGGCAACCTCGCCTGGCTGCAGGTTCTGCCGGAATTCGACCCGTACAAATACAACTCCTTCACAACCAATGCCGGCGAACAGGTTCACCGACTGACGCGATCCGTGGCCAGCCGCGTCGAGAGCCGGTCCCGGTCCCATCCGACCATGGTTTTGCCGCCGACGCTGGTGCTCAAATCGAACGCGGACTCAACTGTGTCGACGGATGCCGTGGTGGACCGGCTGCTTCGTCTTCTGGACCCCCACCGCCATGAACTCGTGCTGTTCGACATCAACCGTTTCTCCGCCAAGTCCATCCTGCTGGTCGCCGACCCGCGCGAACTGACAAACCGGGTGATGGGCGACAACAGCCTGCCGTTCGCCGTGACCCTCGTCACCAATAAGAGCCCGGAGAGCCTCGCGGTCGTCGCCCGCCGCCAGGCGCCATTCTCGGCCGAGGTGTCGAAGACCGAGCCGCTGGACGTCGTCTGGCCGGCGGGGGTGATCTCGTTATCCCATGTGGCGCTCCCCATCCCGCCGGACGATCCTCTCTACGGTCGGCGCCCTCCCGACAACGCAGACGTTCTCTTTCTCGGAGAGATGGCCGTTCTGGGCGAGCGGGGCTTGTTCATAGTCCCTTACGACTGGCTTCTGCGCATACGGAACAACCCGTTTTACGCCTACCTTGAGGTACGGGTGCTGGCGTGGGTGGATAGCGCGAATGTTTCCGGAAACGGCAGCACGGGATTTTGAAGCTCCCCGCCCACAGGGCGGGGCTTCCCGGCAAGGAAAGAACCAAACATGATTGCGCGCCCTAACCCCGCCTACAAGGCGGGGCCTGCGGGACGCGCCCCCGGTCGACGCCGGAAGGGCAGGGTATCGGCGTCGTCCCGCCCAGGCAGTGAACTGCCGCCGGGCAAGCTCGGTGGCTTCTGAGCCAACCGGCCACGGCAACGTTGCTGCGGCGATTGATGATCAGGGGACTCGCCGTCCCCTGAAAACCCCGGCACTAAACGGGCCCATTCATCCCGCAAGCCAGCTTGCGGGTTTTCCGGCACACCATAGGCGTGTCCCTCCTTGACGATATCAAACCGATATGCGAAAAATTACGATAGGCGGCGTTCGAATTCGGAGCGCTTGCCGGCCGGGGCGGCATCCACTCTTTACTGGCGGCCCACCGGGCGGGCGGACGTCGGCAACGTCATGCCTTGCGGAGTCCTGCAGGTTTATTTCTTATCCTTCGTTGGTTCATTGATGGCTTTTGGCGCATATTTCCGTTGCCGGCCGAACAATTTCAGCTGCACCGCAAGACCTGTAACTGCCACGAGGACAAATGCAATGATTGTGAAGTAATCCAAGACCCGTGAGCCGGGATAAAGCCAGGCACGAAATCCCCATGCCGCGATCATGGCACCATTGAGCGCGCTGGCCACCATGACCATTGCATCCTTGGCGTAGATGAAACCGTAAAAGCCGGCCAAGGCGCCCGCCAGACCGACCAGCAAAGACAGATAAGTGGCTGAAGGCCACAGAGCCCCGAACAGGACCGTGACGAGGCCATACCCGAGAATCGCCCCAGCAATGCCGATCATCACGCTCCAGTACAGGTAAGCCGCGCTGGCGAACAAGATCGCAAGAATGATTGCAACCACCAGGGCTGCTATCGGGTAATCGGGTGCAACGACGGTGATTCCCACAATGTAGCCAATCATTCCTCCGTAAATCGGCAGTAAAATACGGAAAATGGGATAACCAAACAGCGCAAAGACTGCACCATATGCCATGGCCAACACACCTACAAGAGAACTCGGCATAAATCTCAATCCCCCTTTCTATTCTCTAGAGTTCATGACGGGTATTGCAGAGAGATCTTCTTGAAATTTCCGGAGGCAACTCCTCTGCGAAAAAATAACAGCCGTCTCCTCACAACATCATCAAGATGTGCAATCGTTTTCTCATGGCGGAAACCATCCAGAAGCGGATGCTATTCAAGGGGAGGGGCGTCCATTTTACTGCCGGGCCTCGATGCTCTGCTGCCGGGTCGTGTGCGGCACGAGGCGGCCCTTCGGGTCGATCTCGAAGCGGTAAGTATTCCGCAACAGACCCAGGAAGCGGGTTTCCTGCTCGCTCAGCGGCTCCTCGCAAGCCATCATCTATGGCCACAGAGTCGGGCGTCAGCGCGATCTGCTCCGGGAGAACATCTCTCCCCGGATCACCAGCGCTCCTCCACTGCCGGGTCCGTGCGGACCGGGATGGCACAGCCCGCCAGGACCGCGGCAGCGACAAACAAAAACGCAATTCTCGACGCGATCATGGTTCCATTGCCGGTCCCATGCCGCTCGGACGTGGGTTAGAGATCCAGCCGGGTGATGCGCGTCCCGTCCAGCGTGATGCCCGCCATGAGACCGCGGTTGGAAAGCACGTATCCGACGACGGGCTGCTGCGCCGTGGCAGTGGTCACCTGGGCGCTCGCGCCCACGGAGATCAAGGTCACCGATGCGTCGGTGCCCGCCGTCCAGCCCCGGCTGTCCTGAAACCGCTTCAACGCCTCGTCCGTCATGAACAGGATAAAGACCGCCGTCGACTGGGCGCCGGCCTGCAGGCCCCACGATCCGCTCGTCGTGGCGTGATAGCTCACCGTATTTCCGCCGACGCGCAACACGCCATTGCCGCGCGAGGCACCGAAGACAAAGCCGGCCTCCAGCACGGACGGGAACACCAGCACGCCTCTGGCCTGGCGCACCATCTGCTCCGATCCGGCGACCTGTGCATAGAGCCTGGAGAGCGCAGCGTCGGCGTTGGTGTCAAGGCTGCGACGCGTCAAGTCGGGGTCGCCCGAACTCGTGCCCGTGGTGGTGCAGCCGAAGGCCAACATCAGGATAGCGATCAAAACGGATACAAAGATTTTCTTGTTCATAAACATCCTCCTTCTTTTGAGATTCGATTATCGAGATACGCGGAATCCGACATCCCCTTCATGCCTGTTCAAGCATGAATCAACCGTCCTTCCATTCTCTGTATGCCTGCGCGGGAGAATCAAGTCAACCTGAACTTTATGGGGTAATTGACAAGATCACGCAGAAACGGTATTTTTTACATATTTTACCCGCATGGGCCCGGACCGAGGTCACGGGCGCGTCGTGATGGGCAGCCGTTATTGACACAGTAATACCAGGAGATTGCCATGACGAAAGACTCGCTTACCGAAGTCATGCCCGGTCCGCTGTCTTTCGCAGACGCGGCCTTGGCCGACGACCCTCTTCCATCCTGGAACGACGGGCCGACAAAGCAGAGCATCTTCAGCTTCGTCGAAAAGGTGACAACGGAAGGCTCGCCCTCTTTTGTCCCCGTCCCCGAACGAATCGCCACCTTCGACAACGACGGGACGCTCTGGTGCGAGCAGCCGGTGCCCGTGCAGGTGTACTTCGCACTCGACCGCGTGAAGGCCCTTGCGTCGCAGCACCCCGAGTGGAAGACCAAGGAACCGTTCGCCTCGCTGCTCAAAGGGGACTTGAGGGCCACGCTCGCCGCCGGCGACGAGGCGCTGCTCGAAATCGTCATGGCCACCCACGCGGGCATGAGCACCGTGGAGTTCGGCCGGATCGTCGAGGATTGGATCGCCACCGCGAAGCATCCGAAGACCGGCAGGCTCTTCACCGAAATGACCTACCAGCCAATGCTCGAAGTGCTCGCCTACCTGCGCGCCAACGGCTTCAAGAACTTCATCGTCTCGGGCGGCGGCATCGAGTTCTTGCGCCAATGGGGAGAGCGCGTTTATGGCGTCCCGCCGGAGCAGGTCATCGGCAGCAGCATCGAGACCCGGTTCGAGATGCGCGACGGCAACCCGGTGCTCTTGCGCCTGCCGAAATTGAGCTTCAACAACGACAAGGCCGAAAAGCCCGTCGCCATCAACCAGCATATCGGCCGCCGGCCGATTGCCGCATTCGGCAATTCCGTGGGTGACCAGCACATGCTGGAATACACGCAGGGCGGCAGCGGCGCGCGATTCGGACTGCTCGTGTTGCACGATGACGCGGCACGCGAATACGCCTACGGCCCGGCACTGGGCATGCCCGCGCCCCAGCTCGGGGCCTTCACGCCGGCTCTTTACGAGCAGGCGAAGAGAGCCGGGTGGACCGTCGTCAGCATGAAGGACGATTGGAAGCAGGTCTTCCCGCTCGAGCCGAGCTCGGTCACCGCCATCAACATCCTGCTGGAGCCTGACGCCACGATGCTCCAGCGTTGCGAAGCGAACAACGCCCGTCTGCTGAAGGTTTTCCCGAAGGGTTTCGCGCTGGATGCGACGCACCGCCCGCACGTCACGCTCCTCCAGCGTTTCGTTCGCACGGCGGACCTCGACAAGATCTATGCTGCCGCAGGGAAGGTTTTCGCCGGCACCCATGTGCTCGGCTTGCGCTTGGAGGCTTTCAGGTACTACTACATCCCGAGCGGCGCCATTGGACTTGCGGGCATTGTCGCCAGGCCGACTCCTGAATTGCGCGAGCTGCAACAGGACTTGATTGATGCCGTGGCCCCGTTCACTTTGGCAACCGGACTCTCGGATGCCTTCGCCACGACACCGGATGATCCCGTCATCGACCCGCTTCTGATCGACTACGTTTCGACGTTTGTGCCGAAATCATCCGGCGAGCATTTCGATCCGCACGTCACCACGGGCGTTGCGCCCCGTGATTACCTCGACAAGATGCTCGCTGAACCGTTTGAGTCGTTCACATTCTCGCCGGCAGGCGCAGCCGTCTACCAGCTGGGCCAGTTCGGCACCGCTGCGAAGAAACTCCATGAATGGGGCTTGAAGCGCTGAGGCATGGTACAGCGACCGCTTCAGCGCAATCGAAGGGCCGCTTCCCGGAAGGTCGATAGGCGGACGAGGGTCAACGGTGCTTGGCTCGTTTACCCGCGCCTTGTCGATGCGCTCCGAGGTTCAAGACAGGCCACGAAGCTTCTAACAAGGAAGGGATCGCCGTCCTCAAGTCCCTTTGCAAGCATGCTTGCGGGTTTTCTGGCACACCCCCGGCGTGTCCCTCCTTGACGATATCAAACCGATATGCGAAAATATTCAACTGGCGCCGTTCGAATGCGGAACACTTGACGACCGGATCGGGGGCGCATTCGAAGACAAAGGGCCAAGACAACCCGTATGGAACAGCTTCTGACCGCGGCACGGCGCCTGAAGCCCGAGCGCCGTCATCTCTTGTCCGATTCGATCGCCGGGCTCACCTTTGCCGTGGTCAACGTGCCACAGGCGATGGCGCACGCGCTGCTGGCGACGGTCAATCCGATCATCGGCATCTACACGTTGATGGTCGCCGTGCCCATCGGAGCCATCTTCACCAGCTCCGTCTACATGAACGTGTCCAGCACCGCCGCGCTGTCGGTGGCCGCCGGCGCCGTGCTGGCAGACATCCCTGCCGGCCAGAAGCTGGAGGCGCTGGCCGTGCTGGTGCTGCTGGCGGGCGTGATCCAGCTGCTGATGGGCTTGTTCCGGCTGGGTTTCCTGATCCGTTTCGTCTCTGGCGCGGTGATGACCGGCTTTCTCAACGGAGTGGCCGTGCTGATCATCCTGGGCCAGTTGAGCGACCTGACGGGCTACAAGAGCGCATTCTCCAACCGGGTCGCCCAGGCGTTCGATCTTCTCCTGCGGATCGGCCAGATCGACGTGCAGGCGACGACCATCGGCGGGGTGACGCTGGGCCTGATGGTGCTGCTGCTGCTCACGCCGCTGCGGCGGTTTGCCTTCATCCTCTCCATTGCCGCGGCGACCATCCTGCTGGCTCTCCTGAACCTCCCGGCCCTGCCCGCAGCCGTCTCCTTCGCCACGGTCCCAACGGTCGGCGACATCGCCGCGATTCCGCGTTCCCTGCCCGGACTCGCGCTTCCCCGGCCGTCGCTTTTCCTGTCGCTGCTGCTGCCGGCCTTCTCCGTGGCCCTCATCGGCCTGATCCAGGGCGCAGGCGTCAGCCAGGGCACCCCCAACCCCGACGGTAAGTACCCTGACGTGTCGCGCGACTTTCTGGGCCAGGGAGCCGCCAACATCGCCACCGGTTTTGTCGGCGGGGTCCCGGCCGGCGGGTCGATCTCGGGCACGGCGCTGATCCAGGGCGCCGGCGCCAAATCGCGCTGGACCAATATCTTCGCCGGGCTGTTCGTGGCCGTCGTCGTGCTGCTGGCCGCGCCGCTGGTCGAGCGGGTGCCCATGCCCGCGCTGGCCGCATTGCTCATCGTGGCCGGTTTCCAGGGCCTGCGCGTCCCACAGGCGGTGATGGCCTGGAAGACCGGCAGGGTCCCGACGGTGGTCATGATCGTCACGTTTGCTGCCACGTTGCTCGTTTCGCTGCAATATGCGATCTTGTTCGGCATGACCCTCAGCATTGTGCTCTACGTCTTTCACCAGTCGAACAAAGTCGTCGTGACCCAGTGGGTGCTGCAGCCGGAAGGGTTTCCGCTGGAACAGCCGGCGCCCAGGCGGTTGCCCGGCCGCCGGTTCACCCTCCTGAACGTCTACGGCAGCCTGTTTTTCGCCGCCGCCAAGAACCTGGAAGAGATGCTGCCGGAGGTCGGCGACGCCGGCCACGCCGTGGTCGCCATCATCCTGCGCGGCAGAAGCGAGATCGGGAGCACGTTCGTGACCGTGCTGCAGCGCTATGCCCAGGTCCTGCTGGACCGTGACAGCAAGCTGATGCTGGTCGGTGTCGATCCGGCCGTGCGCGATCAGCTCGCCCGGACGGGGGTGCTCAAGCTGATTGGAGAGGAGAACGTCTTTGTGGCCACGCCGCAGATCGGCGAGGCCCTGAACCAGGCTGTGGCTGCAGCCACGACCTGGCTTGGCCAGACCCCGGCGGACAAAGGGGGAAAAAACGATGAGTGACCGGGAAGCCGGCAAACAACCCGAACGGTTCGAGGTTCGCGCAACGGCCGACAGTCATTTTGCCTGGGTGCGCACGCGGCTCGCCGTCGAACGCACGCTGATGGCCTACATGCGCACGGCCGTCTCGCTGATCGGATTCGGCTTCGCGATCGTCCAGTTCTTCGAACGCTTTCACAATATGCCCGGGGCCGCTCCCGCCCGATATCCGGACGCCGCGTGGTACCTGGGGCTTACGCTGATCTTCTGCGGCGTCGTGGCGATGGTCATCTCGGTCTGGGAGTTCCGCTGGACGCTTCGTTACCTGTGGGGCGGAAGTTTCGCGAAGATCGCAGGCGTGACGGCGGAGGGAAGGCAAACCCCGCTTTACGCGGTTGCCATCGCCCTGATCTTCGTCGGCATCTTTGCCTTTGTTGTTGTGCTGCTGCGTCTCGTATAGCGGTTCGCGCGGAGAAAACATCCACTGCTAAACTGATTTAATAAGTCAAACCGATCAAAAGGAGGGTGAAATGGCTAAACCAAACAAACCGAACATCCTGATCCTCTGGGGTGACGACATCGGCTGGTGGAACATCAGCTACAACAGCCGCGGCCAGATGGGCTACCGCACGCCCAACATCGACCGCGTGGCCAACGAGGGCGTGGCCTTCACCGACTACTACGCCCAGCAGAGCTGCACGGCGGGCCGCGCCGCCTTCATCACCGGCCAGAACCCGATGCGCACGGGGCTGACCAAGGTGGGGATGCCCGGATCTGACATGGGGCTCAGGCCGGAAGACCCGACCATCGCCGAGTTGCTCAAGCCGCATGGCTACGCGACCGGCCAGTTCGGCAAGAACCACCTGGGCGACAAGGACGAATTTCTGCCGACCCTGCACGGCTTCGACGAGTTCTTCGGCAACCTCTACCACCTCAACGCCGAGGAAGAGCCCGAAGACCCGGACTACCCGAAGAACCCCGAGTTCAAGAAGCGGTTCGGCCCCCGGGGCGTTCTTCACTGCTGGGCCGACGGCAAGGGCGGGCAGAAGATCAAGGACACCGGGCCGCTGACGAAAAAGCGGATGGAAACCATCGATGACGAGGCGACGGAACACGCCCTCAACTTCATCGACAAGTCCCAGAAAGAAGGGAAGCCCTTCTTCGTCTGGTACAACACGACGGCCATGCACTTCCGCACTCACATTGCCGATAAGCACAGGGGCAAGAGCGGGCAGGGGGACTACAATGACGTGATGGTCGCCCATGACGAGAATATCGGGAAGATGCTGGCGAAGCTCGATGAGCTGGGCATCGCCGAAGACACCATCGTCATGTACTCCACGGACAACGGTGTGCACTACAACACCTGGCCGGACGGTGGCATCACGCCGTTCCGGTCCGAGAAGAACACCAACTGGGAGGGCGGCTGGCGCGTGCCGGCCTTCGTGCGCTGGCCGGGCAAGTTCAAGGCGGGCACGGTCGTCAACGGCATCGTCACCCACCAGGACTGGCTGGCGACGTTCCTGGCGGCTGCCGGAGAGCCGGATATCAAGGAGAAGCTCCTGAAGGGCCACAAGATCGGCAACAAGACCTACAAGGTCCATATCGACGGCTTCAACATGCTGCCCTACCTGAGCGGCAAGGTGAAGGAGAGCCCCCGGGAGTTCTTCTTCTACATCAGCGACGACGGCGATATCATGGCGCTCCGGATGGGCGACTGGAAAGTGGTGCTGGCGGAGCAACGGGCGAAGGGGCTGATGTGCTGGGCCGAGCCGTTCGTGAAGCTGCGGATCCCGAAGATGTTCCATCTGCGGCGCGACCCCTTCGAGCGGGCCGACGAGAACTCGAACACCTACTTTGACTGGATGATCTCCCACGCCTACATCATGTACATGATGCAGGGGATCGTGGCGCAGCAAATCGAGAACTTCAAGAAGTTTCCGCCGCGCCAGAAGCCGGCCTCGTTCAACCTGGACGCGGTGCTGCGGACACTGGAGGACGCGGGCGGCGGGGCAACCCACTGACCTGTCGTCTCATCGATTGAACCGAAGGTGCCGTGCCCGACGCACGCGACGGGCACGGCACCCGTTGACCTGAGACGCGACAAGCTGTTCAAACGGTCTCGCCGTGCCGGCTGGATCATGGCCCGCTCGATTGTCTGAAGGGGTCCGGCGAGGATTTCATTGCGAGCCACGGACCTCATTTTGGAATGGTTTATCGATGGAAGAAACACCCCTAATCTCGTAGGGCCCGATCCCCGATCGGGCTTGTTGGGCCGTTCGGGGAACGGCCCCTACATCCTTCGACTACGGGTTGTGCTGCTTCTTAAGAGCCCCCTCACCGGTCGCCGCTGCCGTGAAACGGACCGGGCACAATGATCGGCACAGGAGGATTTCATGAAGGAATGGCTGACCTTCATCGTCGAATACGCGGTCTTGATCATCCATGCGATGGCGCTGGTGATCATCATCATCGGGACGATCGAGGCTTTCCTCCGGAGCCTTTGCGCCGTCTTCAGCCCGTCGGCGGGCGGCCGCCCGTTTCGTGATGCCTATATGCGCTATGCGCGCTGGCTGGTGGGCGGGCTGACGTTCCAGCTTGCCGCGGACATCCTCGAAACTTCCATCGCGCCCACCTGGGATGAAATCGGGCGCGTCGGCGCTATCGCGGTGATTCGAACCTTTCTCAACTACTTCCTCGAGCGTGACCTGGCCGAGGTGGAGCGGCACGCTGCCGAGTCGCACGAGGCAGTCGATACGTCACCGTAAAACTGTTGCTCCACCAGCCCTGCCGGGTTTCGATGCGTTGTACAGGAGAAGGAGCCTGGACGATGACAAAGACCGTATCGAAGACTAAAATTCTGCTGGCTCGATTGGTGGTCGCGCTGATGCTCGCCTTCATCGTTCTGGGCGTGGTGTTGTACGGCGTATCGGCGGATGTTCTCGAGCGCATCTGGCAAAACATGCTCGATCGTACAGGCGGGCCGATGACCTTCCGTTTCTTCCTTCAGCCCATCATGGCGTCGATTGCCGCGCTGTTCGACGGCGTCAAGGACGCCCGGGCCGGGCGCTCTTACTATCTCTGGACGATTCTCACCGATCCGGCCAAGCGCGCCGACCGCCTGCACGAGGGGCTGATCTCCACCGCCCGGGTCATTCTCCTGGGGCTGTGCATGGACGTGATCTATCAATTCATCGAGTTCAAGACGTTCCACCCCGCCGAGGCGGTCATCATCGCGCTTCTGCTTGCCTTTGTCCCCTACGTGCTGCTGCGTGGCCCGATAGCGCGCATTGCGCGCTGGTGGCGCGGCAAAGGGCCTGCGAGAGAAAAGGTGAACCATGAGTGACCAGAGCGCCGGCAAACAGCCCCATCGCTTCGACGTTGACGCGACGGCCAACAGCCATTTTGGCTGGGTGCGCACGCGGTTTGCCGTCGAACGCACGATGATGGCCTACATGCGCACGGCCGTCTCGCTGATCGGATTCGGCTTCGCGATATTCCAGTTCTTCGACGGCATTCACCGGATGCCCGGGGCCGCTCCCGCCCGCTTTCCGGACGCGGCGTGGTACCTGGGGCTTGCGCTGATCTTCTGCGGCGTCATGGCGATGGTCATTTCGATTCGGGAGTTTCACTGGACGCTTCGCTACCTGTGGAGTGAGAATTTCGCGACGATTGCAGGCATGAGGGCGGAGCCAAAGCAGACCCCTCTTTACGCGGTCGCCGTCGCCATCATCTGTGTCGGCACCTTCGCCTTCTTTGCCGTGCTGCTGCGTCTCGTGTAGCGGCTCGCGCGGAGAAAACGCCAACTGCAACACCAATCAATTGCTCTCCCTAGCTCGTCTGTGAACCGGGCGGTCCCTGCCGTGTGACAGCGGATCGCGCCTGCGGTTCTGGCAGTGTCCTCGTGCCGGGACCGGCCTGTGGTCGCCCGTGACAGTCCGCGAACCCGCGGCCGCTGCCGCAGGGACAGGGATCGTGACCGTGAAGGCCCGCAAAGGCCCGATCCAGGAGCGGCATCACTTCCCTCGCATCGCGACCGCGCCGCATCAGGCCGGCCATGAGCTTCATCGGGAAGCCGACGTGGTGGAAGAACTCCTTGAACCCGGCGCACAGGTAGTTGAGGCCCGGCTCGCCGTCCGGCGCCGGGATGAAGCGGTTCTTGGGGCACTCGCCGTGGCAGGCGAAGCGCACGTCGCACTCCAGGCAGCAGCGAGGCAGGCTGTCCCGCTTGTCCCGGCCGAATTTCAGCTGCCGGGGAGAGGCCACCATCTCGATCATGTGCTCGTTCCGGATGTTGCCCAGGAGGTGCTTCGGCTCGACGAAGTGGTCGCACGAGTAGAGGTCGCCGTTGTGCTCGAGGGCCGGACCCGCGCCGCAGGTCTCGTTGAAGACGCACATGCCGGACGTCCTCATGCCGAGCCAGTTGCGCAGCGTCGCCTCGAACGTCTGGACGAAGATGCGGCCCACGTCGCGCCGCACCCACTCGTCGAAGACGGCGCACAGGAAGCGGCCGAACTGATCGGGCCCCACTGCGCGTTCGGAAACCCTCGTGCCCTCCTGGAGCAGGGTCAGCCCGTCGGCGCCGATGCGCTCCACCACCGGGATGAACTGCATCCAGGTTGCGCCGGCGTCGTCGCGCAGGAAGCGGTAGACCTCCAGCGGGTAGTCGGCGTTGACGCCGTTGACGGTGGTGAGCACATTGTGCTCGACGCCGTGCTTCTGCAGCAGCCGCAGTCCGCGCATCACCCTGTCAAAGGTCGGCCGGCCGCCCTTGTCCACGCGATAGACGTCGTGCACGTCGCGCGGCCCGTCGATGCTGATGCCGATCAGGAAGTCGTGCTGCTTGAAGAAGGCCGCCCACTCGTCGTCCAGCAGGGTGCCGTTGGTCTGGAGGGTGTGCAGATACTTCATGCCCGGGCGGCGGTATTTCTCGGCCAGCGCCATCGCGCGCCGGTAGAAATCGAGACCCATCAGGGTCGGCTCGCCCCCCTGCCACGCGATGTTCACCGTGTCCGCCCGGTGCGACTCGACGAGCTGGCGGATGTAGAGCTCCAGCGTCGCGTCGCTCATGCGGAAGCGGCTGCCGGGATAGAGCGCCTCCTTGTCCAGGAAAAAGCAGTAGGCGCAATCGAGGTTGCAGGCGGCGCCCGTGGGCTTTGCCAGCAGGTGGAAGGCAGGCGGTGCGTTCTCGGGTCGCGGCGTCGGCATGAGGCGGCCTTTTAGGTGTCTGCTCGGCCGGACTGCGCGGCTCAGGCGAGCGCCTTGGCCTTCAGTCGCGCGAACTCGTCCTGGCTGATGGCGCCGGCATCGAGAAGCGCCTTGGCCTCGGCAATCTGTTCCGCCGGCGACTTCCCGGCCACCCGTCTGATGTAGGCGTCGGTATCGGACTTCACCCGCTCCTGGGAGGCGCGCTGCCGCTCCGCCATGCCCCGGCCGCGGGCGATCACGTAGATGAACGCCGCAAACACCGGCACGACGATGAGCACGAGGATCCAGAGGGCCTTCGAGAACCCCCCGAGCTCGGAATCCCGGAAGAGGTCGGCGACGATCTGGAAGAGGATCATCAGGTACGCGATGAAAATGAAGGCCTCAAAGATCAACACGAAAATATCCCAGAAGTTGCTCATGTGATTTCTCCTATGATTGGGGGGGTGAAAGATTGAAAGCCGATCGATGACGAGCGGTAAGACCGGACTATACGCTACGCCGCTTCAGGCAGCTCGTCTTGCGCCACGGATCCACGTCCGAAGCAGCGCAAGCAGGCATCCGCCCGTAAACATCCCCAGGATGTAGATTGCAAGAACCAGGATGGACAGCGGGAGGGTAACGCTGGCGGAAAAGAGAGAAACCGTTACGGTCTCAAGGTTCTGGAACTTGAACAGCAGGACGAGGGCCGTGAAAACAACGATCAGCCCGATGTACAGGTACCTCATTTTGCCCCTCTCAAAGCTCTGAGATGATAGGTAACAGGTGACAGGAAATTGCGTTTAACCTAGTTTATAGCTACCAAGATCACTGGAGGTTGTCAAGGAGCTTCCAAAGAGTAAGGATCCGGAAAAGATCTCGTGTCCCGTCCCTGTCTTTTCACCAGTCACTGGCCACCGGTCACCATCCTGTGACCCAGCTCACGACGTACTCCAGCGTCCCCGCGTCGAATGCGGGCTTCGCCTCCTTCCAGCTTCCCGGGATCTTTAACTCCTGCGCCGCGAGTTCGAAGTGGCACAGGGCGATCCCCATGTCCACTTCCTGCAGGCGGATCTCGCCCAACATCTTGTCGTAGCCAGGCGTGCGCGCAAGGAAAAAGTGACCGGACGCCCCCTCGCGGATGATTCGCCAGGGCTGTCGGTTCGAGGCCGAGGGGCCTATCCGCACCGCTTCCAAGGCAGCCTCTAGGACGCCCGCGTTTTCCTTGGAAAGAGGATTGCCCGGCTGCTCGTCGAAGAAAAGCTCCTGCCAGGGCTTGCGCTTATCGGACTTCGCCATGAAGCGGAAAGCCCGGTCCGTCAGCGAGCGCTTCTGCGCCGGGTAGCCGACGGGGCTGATGGCGGGCATCAGTTCCTCCGCAGCAAGCCCGATCTTCCGGGCAAAGCCAGCCCGGTTGAGCGTGCCGCCCAGCCAGCAGGTCCCGAGGCCCAGCGTCGTGGCAAAGAGGATGTTCTTTTCCATGCCGTACCCGAAATCCTCCATGGCGCGGACGCCCCTCGTCACGGCGCCGGCGATGAAGAGGCCGGCCCCCTTGATCACCCCGTAGGTGCCGAGGGATTTCAGCTCCGCCCGTTCCGCTTCCGTGAGATCGACAAGCTCGAACCGCAGCGGGTTCCCGAAGGGCCCCCGGGTGTTCTCCCGAAAAAACGCCCGCAGCTTCTCCTTCATATTGTCGTCGAGGGACCTGCCGTCAAAGCTCCGGCAAGACACTCTTTTTTTTATCGTTTCGATGGGTGATGGAATGTCCATAATCGCTCTTTATTCCTTTTCCCTTGGACCTGTCACCTGTTACCTGTCCCCTGCCACCCTCATATTCTCGAGCATCCCCTCCAGCAGCAGAAGCGCCCCCTGCTTGTCCATGGGCCGGTTGTCGTTTCCGCACTTGGGCGAGAGGATGCAGGCGGGGCATCCAACCTCGCAGGGGCAATCGCGGATGAGCTCCAGGGTCAGGCGTGTGACGCGCTCCATGAGGCCCTGTGCCTTTTCCGTCAGCCCGATCCCGCCTTCGTAGCCGTCGTAGAGGAAGATGGTGGGCTCGCCCGTGCCGGGGTGCCCGGGCGTGGAGAGCCCGCCGATGTCCCAGCGGTCGCACATGACCTCGAGAGGGAAGGATGGCGATCATGGCGTGCTCGAGGGCGTGCAGGGCGCCTCCGAAGTTGAGGCTTCGGTCGTAGATGGCCCGCCTGAGATCGCCGGGAATGGTGAACCAGAGCCCCGTTGTCCGGAAGCGAAGCGGCGGCAGATCCAGCTCCTCGCGCGCCACCACCTGGTCGTTCTGGATCACCTTGTAGCTCAACGTCATTTCGGTGACCTCGAGCTCGCCCAGGTGGACGGACATCTGACCGAGCCTGCGCGAGGACCTCGTGCCGAGGATCTCGAGATCGACGGCCTTCACGGCCTGGGTGTAGTAGTCCACGTCCTTGCGCTCCACCTCGACGAGGTGGTTCTCCACGTCGAAGCGCCTCACCACGTGGGACTCGCCCTGGTGCAGCAGCACGGCGCCCATGTGGGCCTCCCGGTAGGCTTGCCCCGTGTCCATCGTCTCGAGAAGCACACCGTCGCAGGTGATGCGGTAGGCATCGCGCGCGATGTGGTCGAGGCCGACGGCCTCCACGGGCCTTCCGCGGCCCGTATAGACCCAGCCGTGGGGCGTTTCTTTCACGAGGCCCTCCGCGGCCAGCTCGCCGAGCATGTCGCTGACGTGCGCCGCAGGGAAGATGTCTTCGCTGCGGGCGTCAAAGGGAATTCGGCTACGGCGCACAGCAACTGCCCCGAGAGGATGTAGGGGTTGGCAAGATCGATGATGGCCTGCTCGTGGGGCTTGCCGAAGAAGGACTCGGGGTGTTTCATCAGGTACTGATCCAGCGGGTTCTGAAAGCCCACAAGGACGGCCAGGGCATCGCGGTTGCGGCGCCCCGAGCGGCCCGCCTGCTGCCAGGTGGCAAGCACCGTCCCCGGGTAGCCCGAGATGATGACGCAGTCGAGCGATCCGATGTCGATGCCCACCTCCAGGGCATTGGTCGAGGTGACCCCCGTCAGGAGGCCCCGTTTGAGTCCGTCCTCGATCTCGCGGCGCTCCTGGGGGAGGTAGCCCGCCCGGTAGGCGGCGATCTGCCCGGCAAGGGCCGATCCGGCTGCCGTCGATTCCTTCGACCACAGGGCGATGAGCTCCGCCATCCGTCTCGATGCCGTGAAGCACAGCGTCTGCAGTCCCCGCTTCACGAAGTAAAGAAAGAGGTCCCTCGTCTCCTGGTGGGGCGAGAGGGTGCCCCCGCCATCGAAGAAGGGGTTGTAGAAAAGGAAGGTCTTTCCGCCGCTGGGCGAGCCGTCCTCGGAGATGACGTCGAAGGGAAGGCCTACGAGCTTTTCGCCGAACTCCTGCGGGTTGGCAAGCGTCGCCGTCGAGAGGACAAAGCGGGGCGAGGAGCCGTAGAAGCGGGCGATGCGGCGCAGCCTGCGGATGACGAAGGCCACGTTGGACCCGAAGACCCCCCGGTAGCGGTGGGCCTCGTCGAAGACGACGTAGCGAAGGTTGCGGAAAAAGCGCTCCCACTTGGAGTGCCAGGGAAGCACGTGGTGAAGCTCGTGGGGGTTTGTGACGATGATCCGGGACATCTCGCGGATGCGCCCGCGGCGCGAAACCGGCGTGTCGCCGTCGTAGACGGCCGCATCGGCCCGGATGCCCGTGGAGCGCTCCATGTCCTTGAAGACCTTGAGCTGGTCGTTCGACAGGGCCTTGGTGGGGTAGACGAAAAGGGCCGTGGCCTGCCGGTCGCTCTCGAGGGTCTCGAAGACGGGAAGGTCAAAGCCGAGGGTCTTCCCCGACGCGGTGGGCGTGCAGAGGATGACGTTTCGCCCCGCCCGCAGGGCCTCGACGGCCTGGCACTGGTGGCTGTAGAGGCGGATGCGACGGGAGTTCAGGTAGTGGGCAATGCCGGCCGAGAGCGGTTTGCCTCGAGCTCTCCGTATTGCGGCTCCCGGGCCGGCAGGACCTCGATGTGGGCGATGCGGTCCCGGAAGCGGGGGCTCCTTTGGAGAGATTCCAGGGCGGTCTCGATCACGGATGCCACTCCTCGTGGAGTTTCGAAAAGAGGCTTGCCAGCGTGAGCAGATCGCGGCGGTTGTGCTCGACAATGGGGACGAGCGGCCCGGGGTTGCCGGTCCGCATGTAGCTCTCGTAGAATTCGGGCACCAGAGCGCTCGGCACGTCGTCTTCCCTCTGGATGCCCAAAAAACAGCTCTCCAGCGTCGTCAGCTTGCAGTCGGGTACGCAGTCGCGCCAGGCCCGGCGCGAGAAGTGAAGGACGTCGAAGTGGGGCCCCTCGAGGTTTGCGCGGATGCCGTAGTAGGCGAGCCGTTCGCGGATGTAGGGGATATCGAAGGTGCGCCCGTTGTAGGTGACGAAGGCCCTGCGGCCGCTCAGGTGGGTGAGCAGGCCCGCCAGTGCTGCCGGCTCCTCGTCGATGCGGCGCAGTAGGTACTGCTCCACGCGGATCTCGACGCCGTGTACCCGGGCAAGCCCCAGCAGGATGATGGGCCGCTGGAACATGCCGAGGGTCTCGATGTCGAGGAAAATGAAATCCTCCTCGCGGTGGAAACCCGACGAGAAGAGGGCCAGCGGGTGGGATTTCAGGAACCCCCGGCCGATCCAGTCGAGAAGGCCCGCCGTGTCGCCTTCTTCCACCATTTTCAAGATACTCCGGGCCTGCCCGCCGAAGCGGGGGTGATCGGCCAGATCGGCGATGGAGCCTACGCCCCGGCGCTTCAGGGCCGCCTCGGTCACCTCGCCCACGCCGTAGAGTAGCTTGAGATCCGAGAGGATGCGGCGGCCGGCCTCGGCGGGGTCGACGGTCCGCAGGCGGCTCGCGTCGCGGCTCACAAGGCGGTAGCAGACCCCGTGGGCCGTGCGCACCTCTTCCCCGGGCAGGACATCTTCCAGGGACTGGCCCCGGTATCTGCGCAGCAACTCGCTCTTGAGCCGCTGGGCCTCGTGGTACTCCCGGGTTTCGACCCAGCTGGCGGCGAAGGGCCGCGCGGGCATCGTCTGTTCGTGCTCGATGACGACGACTTCGCTTGCCCGCTCGAGGCTCTCCCGAAGCCTGCGGCCGATGTGGCCGCCCGGCCTGTTGTCTCTTTCCCGTTCGCTCATCCCTCGATCACTTTCCGTTATTTCCCGATAGCGATGGCCGGTCATTGGGGGACGGGAATGAAGGTGGGTGCGACGGGCGCGCAGGGCACCCCCTGAAGCGCGGCCAGGGCGACGGCGCAACGGAGCACCGTGCCGTTTCCCGAGTGCATGGAGCCGTCAATCTCAATCATGGCAATCAAGCGACCGCCCGGCAGAAAAGAGGCCGGTGACCAGTGCACCGGTGACCGGTGAAAAAAAGGGGGTCGGATCCCGGTATTTTCTTTTCCCTATACCCTTGACCCTATACCCTTTACCCTTCTTTAATCCGCCGGTGTGAACTCGCTCCTAGCCGCCCCGCAAATCGGGCAAACCCAATCTTCGGGAAGTTTCTCGAAGGCCGTCCCCGCCTTGATCCCGCCATCGGAGTCCCCTTCCTCGGGATCGTAGATGTAACCGCAAACCGTGCATTCGTATTTTTTCATAACCGGTATCCTTTCAAGAGAAAATCAGGTGAAGGTTGGGGTCGGGAACCCTGAAGGTAAACCCATCGCTTTCCGACAAGAATTTATACCCGAAACGCACGGGAAGCACAAGAATCAGTGTTCAGTGGTTTGTGGTTTGTGTTTAGTGACAAGAGCGTGAAGAACTTTTCCTCACGAATCACCAGCCACTAGTCACTAGCCACTTAGTTCTGGCATTCGGGACAAAAGAACGTGCTGCGGCCGGCAATCACGTTTCGCTGAATCGCGCACCGGCACTTTACGCAAGGCTCCCCTTTCCTGCCGTAGACCCGCAGCTGACGCTGGTACTCCCCGTGGCCTGCGTAGAGATCCCGCCAGTCGGAGATAGACGTTCCCCGGCTTTGGACGGCCTTCTCCAGAATGCGCTTCGACAACACCGCAATTTTCTTCCATTCGGCCGGTGCAAGACTGCAGGCCGGGCGCATCGGGTCGATGCCCGCCTCGTGGAGGATCTCGCTTGCGTAGATGTTGCCGATGCCGGCGACGGTCTTCTGATCCATGAGGAAGGACTTGACGGGAAGCCGCCGCCTGCGGGCCGCCTCGCCGAGGCGCCTCGGCTCGATCTTCTCGAGGCCGTCCGGCACAGGGCTTGGCACTGGAGGACTGCACAGATCAACCGTGGCAAAGCGCCTGGGGTCGGAGAGAACGAGGCGGCCGCCCCTGAATGTAAGCTCCAGTCTCGCATGGGGCGGGATATCGTCCTTCTCCAGCCAGAAGAAGCGTCCCGTCATGCGGAGTTGGAAGACGAGGCACATCCCGTCCGAAAGCGTCCAGACCATCTTCTTGCCATGACGGGATACCGACCGAACGGTCTTTCCCGCAAGAGGCGGCAGGTGCTCCAGCTTCGGGTCAATGACACGCGATGACAGGATCTGGCTCTCCTCGATCACCTCGCGCAACTGCCGGCACAGGGTCTCGACCTCGGGTAACTCAGGCATCGCATCATCCTTATTTACGAAGAGTTCAGCATTTTATGCGGGCAGGCGTATGCGAAGCTGAGATGCGGGGAAGGTAAGAAGGCGAGGAAGTTCAGTGGTTTTTTATTCTCACTTTATTTCCCGACACGCTACACGCTGCACCCTGCACGCTTTTTCATTCCGCCGCACCCTTGGCAGGAGCCGCTTTTGGCCTCACACGGATCGTCACTTCGACGCTCAGGGGCTTGCCCCCCTCGAAAGACACTTCGGGCGGGGTGATCAGCTTGGCCGTCAAAATTGTGGTAGCCGTTACTTTTCTCAAGTCGACGGGTTCCGTAAAGATCTGCAGGTCCGTCCCGATGAACCGTTTCGGCAGAAGAACCGACACGTGGGTCGGCTTTGTCTCGATGCGCTGCAGGATTACCCCCGGTGGCAAGGACCCTTCAGTGCGCACCTCCACGGGCAGAACCGCGGTGCGCAGCCTGGAGGCATTTACGATGATGCGGGTGGGAGTCACGTTCACCACGGAGATGTTGGCCGGCGTCCTGATCATGTCGTTGGTCAGCTCGATCTCCTGCCTTCCCTCCCTTACGCCCGCCAGATCGACGGATACCCGCAGGCTCGCGGGGTTCAGGAGATTGAAGGCCTGTTCTGGCCCCGACAGGGTGCCTTTCGCCTCGGTGATCTTCGTCCCCTCGATGACCCACTGGGGCGAGAGGTTTCTGTACTCGATGGGCAGGGTGAAGTCGCGCCGGACGAGATCTTTCTGATAGCCGAAAGCAACCCACAGGATGGAGGCCAGGAGGATGGCCGTCGCCTTCTCCAGGGGGTTGCGCCGGAACCAGTTCAGGATGTGGCTGGTTTTTTCCTTCGGCATCTTTTTTCCGTAGAGACGCTCGAGGATCATGCTGAGCTCGGTGGGATTCTTCAAGACGTCGATTCGTCCCGCGAAGGCTACGGAGATCGTGCCCCGCTCTTCGGAAACGACGATGCAGGTGGCATCGGTGCGCTCCGACAGGCCGAGGGCCGCCGTGTGGCGCAGGCCGAGGTTGCCGATCCTTTCCACATTGGTCGAAAGGGGCAGGTGGCAGCCGAAGCTGACGAGCCTTCCGCGATCGATGACGACGGCCCCGTCGTGACCGATGGAGTGGGGGTCGAAGATGCTCTCGAGCAGAGGCTGGCTGAGCACCCCGTCCAGGGGAAAGCCGCCGGCCACGTGCCGGTCGAGGGGGTCTTCGCCCTGGATGACGATCAGGGCGCCCATGTGCTGGCGGGCCAGGTTCGCCGCGGACTGGACGATGATCTCCACCTCCGCGTGGAGCGTGGAGACGCGGCCGCTTTTCCGAAAGCGGCCCCAGGTGGCGATTCGCTCGAAGAACCGCCGGAACTCCTCCTGGAAAATGATCACCATGGCCAGAAGGATGACGGCGAAAAATCCCTGGAGCACCGCCGCCGAGAGGTAGAGCTGGAACGAGCGGGCCAGGTAGTAGATGATGCCGAGGATGCCGATCCCCACGAGGACAAACCGCGAGGCGGCATCCCTGAACCAGACCAGCAATCCGTAGATCATGAAGGTGATCAGAAGGATGTCAAAAAAATCCTGGATCCGGAAGCTGTGAAGAAGAATCGATATGTCCATCGGTGTAGGTATTCCCGTATATTTTCAAGCAGAAACGCTGCGCTGATTCGCCATGCAAGCAGCGCGCCTCGCATTGGGGGCAACGCCCCGTCAGGCCCTGAAAGTAAGGGTGGTGCCCGACATATTCAGGATAAATTGCCCGGGCATGGCCTGCTCCACCTGCATGATCGCCTTGCGCCCCGTGCAGTGACAGGGGATGACGAAATCCGGCCCGATCTTCCGCAACTCTTCCGCCGTGGGTCCGATGACCGCTTCGAAGGCAGGTCCCGAGAGATGGAATCCCCCCATCACGGCGTGAACCTTTCCGACGCCCGTGACGGCCATGGCGTGGCGCACCGTGTTGACGATCCCCGAGTGGGCGCAGCCTGAAAGAACGATGAGCCCCTTGCCTCGCAGGTTCATGACGACGGAGGAATCCTCTTCGATGGGATCCCAGGATTCTTTCCCGCCTTCGAGAAAGTATGCATTGGGCATCCCTTTCTCAAATTCCGTCGTCCGTTCCACCTCGCCCAGGAAAAGGGCATCCCCCTCCAGCAGCGCGAGAGGTTCGCTGGTTTCGACCACGCGAAGCCCCAGAGATTCGAGGGATTGACGCGAGAGTTTCGGGAAGGAGATCTTCGCGCCGCGCCGGGTCATGTATCGGTCGGGCTTGAACGCCGCCGGGTGCAGTACGATTTCGAGGTCTTTCCTGCCGATCTTCTCGGTCAGTTTCTTAAGCCCCCCGGTGTGGTCGCTGTGACCGTGCGAGAGAACCAGAGCCTCCACGTCGCGCAGATCCACGTTGAGTGCGTCGGCGTTGAATGCCGCTCCCTGCTCGGAAAATCCGAAATCGAACAGCAGCGTCCTCGCCCTCCCCCCGCGGTTCACGCGAACGAGGGCGGAAAACCCATGTTCGGCCTGGATGGAATTGCGGAACTCTCCGGCCCTGTCGCCTTTCGCACGGCTTACGACTTCCGTGTCGTCCATGGCCGTGACCTCGATATAGTTGTCCTGGAGAGAGAGTATCTCCACGCGGTCGAGTTCGTTGAGGTCCATCCCCGCCATCCGTTGCAAGCACTTGAAAAATTTCGTCATCTTTATTTAACACATTTTGTTCAAAACGCTACCCCAAATTTGCCCGAAGGCCCCGGAAGGCCCGTCAGCGACCTGCGGGCAGGCGTTTGCGGGCGGCGAAAAGCGGTTTGACCGGCCCCGGAAATCCTGTTATAAATTTCGCCTGCAACGGAAGGGAGCGCATCACTTGAAAATCATTCTTGCCGGTTTCAATCTCGACTACGAGACGATTCAGGAAGTCCAGGCCGCCAACCCAGATGCCAAGCATTTCACGCCGGAGACCGTCTCGGCGGCCTACGCCCGCATCAGCCGCAACCCGGCGCCCGTCAACGAACTGAGGGCCGCTGCCCGCAAGGAGGTGGAGAAGGCGCGGCGCTCGAACCAGGCGATCGTCTTCGACATGGGGCACAGCTCGATTGCCGAGCACGCCGTCTTCAACATCGACGTCCTGGGGGTCTCGCGCCTTCTTGTTGAAGAGATCGAGAAATTCCGCCTGTGCTCCTACACGGAGAAATCCCAGCGCTACGTGCTCCTGCGCGACGACTTCGTCATCCCCCGGGAGATCCGGGAGGCCGGCCTCGCGGAGAGCTTCACCCGGACCGTGAAGGCCCAGAACGCCTTCTACCACAGGCTCTACGAGGGCCTGCTGCCCTGGGTCCTCGATCAAAACCAGGAGCTTGCCGCCTCACCGGCGAATCGCTCCATGCTGGAAGGCTGGGCCAAGGAGGATGCGCGCTACGTGCTCTGCCTGGCCACGGAGGCCCAGCTCGGGATGACGCTCAACACGCGCAACCTCGAGCTCATGCTCCGGCGGCTTGCCGCCTGCCCGCTCGACGAGGCCCGGGAATACAGCCGGCAGCTCTACGACGCCACAAAAGAGATTGCGCCTTCCCTGGTCCGCTACACGGCGGCCACCGAATACGACTGCCTCACAAGGGACGATCTCCGCGAAATCGCCAAGACGATCATCGGCAAGGCGGGCTCACGCCCCGCCGAAGGCCCGCCCGAACAGGTCCGCCTCGCCTGGGCAACACCCGATGCCGATACCCGCACCGCCGCCGCGCTTCTGCACGCAGCATCCAGTCTTCCCCTGGAGGAGTGCCACGGGATCGCCGCGTCCATGTCCTCCGCCGACAGGGAATCGCTCTTCAAGGCCTCCTTCCGCCGCATGAAGGCCTGGGACACGCCGCTGCGGGCGTTCGAGAACGTCGATCTGCAGTTCGACCTCGTCGTGAGCGCCTCGTGCTTTGCCCAGCTCAAGCGGCACCGGATGGCCACCCTCGTGACGCAGGACTACGACCCGGCCCTCGATGTGACGGTGCCGCCCTCGATTGCCGCCATCGGCATGGAAACGCCCTTCCGCGAGATGATGGCCCGGACGGAGGAGACCTTCGAGACGATCCGGCGCACTTCACCTCTGGCGGCCCCCTACATCCTCACCAACGCCCACCGCAAGCGCGTCCTCATGAAGCTCAACGCCCGGGAGCTCTACCACATCGCGCGCCTGCGGGCCGACCGCCACGCCCAGTGGGACATCCGGCACCTCACGGAGAAGATGCTGGCCCAGGCCCGCAAGGCCATGCCGCTCACCCTCATGATGGCCGGCGGCAAGGACCGCTTCGCGGAGCTCTACGGGGAAAACTTCCCATCGACTTGACCCAGGAACCAATCGGCATGATCCAGTTCAACGCCCTCTTCGCGGGTTTCATCGTCCTCTTTGCCGCCGCCGCCCTCACCCGGTATGTGCTTGCCCGGATGAATATCGCCCACCTGCGCGAGCACGGCCACATCGTCCCCGAGGCCTTCCGGGATCAGATCGACGGCGCGACCCTTACCCGCATGCGGGATTACACCGTGGAATCATCGCGATTCCAGTCCCTGGAGTCTCTCGCCGACGACGCCATCCTCCTGGCCGTGCTGGCGGGCGGGGTGCTCCCCTGGCTTTGCGGCGCCATCGAGTCGTGGAACTTCCATGCCGTCTGGTCAGGCACGCTCTTTTTCGGCATTCTCTACGCGGTGAGCGTTCTGCTCGACATCCCCTTCAGCCTCTACGGCACCTTCGTCATCGAGAAGAAATACGGTTTCAGCACCATCACGCCGCAGCTCTGGCTCATCGATCTTGTCAAGTCCCTGGCCGTCTCCGTCATCCTGATGGCCCTGCTCTTCATCCCCTTCTTTGCGCTCGTCCACTGGCTGCCGCAGTCGTGGTGGTTTGCCGCCTGGGTGTTCTTCGCCCTTTTCCAGATGCTCATGATCTGGCTCTACCCCCTGGTGATCGCCCCGTTGTTCAACAAGTACGTACCCGTCAAAGACGACGTGCTGCGGGAGCGCATCATGGTCATGGCCGAAAAAGCGGGGCTTCGGGCCGAGGGGATCTTCGAGGTCGACGCAGGCAAGCGCAGCCGTCACTCCAACGCCTACTTCACGGGGCTTGGCAAATCGAAGCGGATCGTGCTCTTCGACACGCTGCTCGCCGCCCACAGCCACGACGAGATCGTGGCCGTGCTGGCCCACGAGATCGGCCACTGGAAGCTTCGCCACATCCTGAAACAGCTCATCCTCATGGAGGTTGTCGCCCTCGCGGGTTTCTTCCTGGTCTTCCGCCTCATGGGCTGGCCTTTTCTCTATGAGACCTTCGGGTTTGCGGGGCCCCTGCCCTACGCAGGGCTTCTGCTTGCGGCCATCGTGCTGAAACCGGCGGCCTTCTTCCTCACGCCCATCGGTGCCGTCGTCTCGCGAACGTACGAGAGGGATGCAGACCGTTACGTGCTGGGGCTTATCGGCTCGACCCGCTTCCTTGCACAGGCCCTGAAACGCCTGGCGAAGGAGAATCTGGCCAACCTCCACCCCCACCCGGCCTACGTTGCCTTCTACTATTCCCACCCGCCGCTTGCCGAGCGGGTGGAGCGCCTGCTGAACATGGACAAGCAGGCCCCTTGATTTTGACCCGTGAATCGATACAATGAGGCAAAACAGGCTGCAAAGGTAGGAACGCATGCCCATCTACGAGTTCTACTGCCGGAAGTGCAACACCCTCTACAATTTCTTCTCCCGGAGCGTCAACACGGAGAAGATCCCCTCCTGCCCACGCTGTAAAAAGGTGAAGCTCCAGCGCCGGATGTCCGTGTTCGCCAAAATCTCGCAGAGAAACGAGGGCGCCGCGCCCGAGGAGATGCCCGGCTTCGACGAGTCGAAGATGGAAAAAGCCATGGAGATGCTCGCCAGAGAGGCCGGGGGGATCGACGAAAACGACCCCCGCCAGGCGGCCCGGCTGATGCGGAAGCTCACCGATGTTACGGGGCTTTCCCTCGGAGAGAAAATGGAGGAGGCCCTCGCGAGGATGGAAAAAGGGGAGGACCCGGAAAAGATCGAAGGGGAGATGGGCGACAGCATCAGCGAGGATGAGCTGTTCGTGATGGCGAAAAAGGCCGCCAAAGGGAAAAAAGGCGCCGCGCCTCGGGTCGACGACAAACTCTATGATCTGTGAAAAAGCAGGTGTAAGGCATAAGGCGTAAGGCCGATGGAAGCCCCCCGAGCCCTCAGCGTCTACCCTGCGGAGTACGAGGAGTGGGTGACTCTCCGTAACGGGGAGCGTGTCTTCCTGCGCCCCGTCAAGCCGACGGACGGCCCGAAGATCATCGACCTGTTCAGCAGACTCTCCCCCAAGACGATCTACTTCCGGTTTCTCACGCACATGGACAGGCTGCGCCCCGAGATGCTCAAGCACCTCGTCGAGATCGACTACGTCAGGCACTTCGGCCTCGTCGCCGTCATCTGGGAGATGGAAGCCGAGGTGGAAACGATCGTCGGGGTGTGCCGCTACATCGCCACGGAGCGGATGGACCATGCCGAGCTGACCATCGTGCTGCGAGACGACTGGCAGGGCCTCGGGCTCGGCAAAATGATGGTCACCCGCGTCGTCAACATCGCCAGGGAAAAAAGCATAGAGAGGATCGAGATTCTCTTCGACTCCCGCAACGACGGCATGCAGCGGCTCTTCCGCTCCCTGGGCTACCCCGTCCTGCACGAGACCTCCATCCTCGACATCGCAGACCGGATGGAGATCGTCCTCGGGTCGGTCAACCTATAAATACCCATTCCTTGATCTTCCTCTCCCTTGAGGGGAGAGGATTGAGGTGAGGGTGAATAATCCCCTTCCGATCATTCCAGAATCCCGGCCCCTGCCATGAAAAGAAAGAATTGAATCCCCATTGCCGATCAGCTACTCTTGAGCCCGTAGCGTGATGCGCTGTGGTGAGGATTATGGATTCAACCCGATCGCCCCTCGGTCACAACCCTTTCAAGAGCCTGAAATCCCGCTTCAAGGAAAAGCCCCCGGAAAAGCGGGGGGAGCCCGCAGAGCCGGTCGTTCAGCCCGCTGCCCATGACCCGAAGGCAGACAGGCAGTTCTTCCTCCAGGCCATGGAGGGCACCCGCCCTCTGACAGGTTCGAACCGGGAAGAGGGAAAGGGGAAACCTGCCCCGGCCGGCCCGGCGCCGAAGAGCGGTGGTGAGGAAGCGCTGGAAGCGATGAAGGCACTCATTGCCTCCGGCCGGGGATTCGTCGTCGCCGACACCCCCGAGTACATCGAGGGGACGGGATACCAGGTGAGCCCGAAGATGGCCGAGCGGCTTCACCGGGGCGAGTTCTCCATCCAGGCCCACATCGACCTTCACGGCCTCGGCGCCGAGGAGGCCCGCATCGCCTTCGAGGATTTCCTGCGGGAATCGGTCATCCGCAATCGGCGCTCACTGCTGGTCATCCACGGCCGGGGCCTCTCCTCGCAGGGAGAGCCCGTCCTTAAGGCCAGGCTGACCGAGTGGCTCACCCGCGGGCCCTGGCGGAAGTGGGTCATCGCCTACTCGAGCGCCAGACTCTGTGACGGCGGCGCCGGGGCGACCTGCATCCTCCTGCGGACCAGGCCCGTCACGAAGCGCCACAAGAAAGGCCCATCCAGGGAGTAGACATGAGAAAATTTGCACGAACCCTGACTCTCGCCTTCAGCGCCGGGGCGCTGGGCGGACTCGCCAACGGCCTCTGCGTCTGGCTTGCCGTGAAGTACGGCCTCACGGCGGCCCTCGGGGTAAGCCTCGCCGCCCCCCTGACCCCTGCGTGGCTCTACCCGCGGATTGTCTGGGGCGGGATCTGGGGGCTTCTGTTCATCGTCCCCCTCTGGGAGAGAAACCCCTTTCTCCGGGGGCTCTTCTTCAGCATCGGCCCGACCCTGGTCATGCTCTTCGTGATCTTCCCCCTGAGGCTGGGCAAGGGGATGATGGGCCTCGACCTGGGGACATGGACCCCCGCCTTCGTCATCCTCTTCAACGCCGTCTGGGGCTGGACGGCGGCGCTGTGGATGAGGTGGGTGAACCGCTGACGCGGCGGTCTATCCAGCCTGTTCCGTCTGTTCCGTCTATTCAGTCCAAGAATCCGAGGAGACACGTTTGCATCACTTTCCCGTCGCAGATATCCTCCATGGCTGGGGACTGAAATTTAAAAGCGAACATCCGGAAGTGCCGCTGGCCGGCAGCCCCGAGCGGTCGCTATTCCGGACCGTCGTCGAAGATCACGCAGGTCGTCGCTTTGTCCTCGAGCAGCTTCAGCCCACCATCCTCGGGCGAAAACGCGAGATCGCATCCACCATCGAGTTTCTTGCCGAAAAGGGACTCGCTGCCGTTCATCCCTATCTCAGGAACCGGGACGGGGATTTCATCACCAAGGCTGCAGGCAGTTTCTGGCAGGTCTCCCCTTTCATAGACGGCGTGGAGCTCAAGCGCCCCGAATACACCCTCGAGGCCTGGCGGGGAAGGGCGCTGGCCCGGTTCCTCATCGACATGAAGGAAAAATCGGAGGGCATCCCCTTCGGCAAGCCGGGGCGCCCCTTTTCGATTGCGGAGTTCACCCGCGATCTGATGGCAAGAATGAAGCGCCACAACCCCGAACGGGCCGCTGCTGCGCAGAAGCCTTACCACCATGTGGAGAAGCATTTATTCCCCGCCCATGACCGTCTTCCCGTCGCCTTTTGCCACGGTGATGCCCACCCCGTCAATGTCATCTGGGGTGACAGCGAAATCAGCGGCGTCATCGACTGGGAGTTCTCGGGGTACAAGCCGGAGATCTACGACACGGCCCTTGTCGTGGGCTGCATTGGAATGGAGGATCCCGCAAGCCTTGCGGGACCGATGGTGCTGGGGTTTCTCGATGAATTGAAGACAGCAGAATGTTTCGACTCCTCGGGTTTTGCCGTGCTTCCCGAGTTTGTGATTGCCCTGCGCTTTGCCTGGCTGTCGGAGTGGCTGAGAAAGAAAGACGAGGAGATGGTGGAGATGGAGACGGACTACCTCCACCTTCTTCTCGATGGCCGGGAGAAGCTCCGGCGCTTCTGGGCCCTTTGACAGGTGACAGGCCTTAAATATATGCGGGTGCGGTATCTGTCACAGGGGGGGCCTTCCCGCGAAGGGCGTCAAGTTCTTGCGCTCGGAACGCGGGCTCGTCCCGGGCGCTGGCCGGTCAGGAGGTCTTCAAAGCGCGAGCAGGTCCTCCGGCTTCTCAATGAACGCATCGGGCTGCGCCCGCTCCAGCCGCTCCCTCGGGTGCCAGCCCCAGGTGACGGCCACGGCCTTCACTCCCGCCTCCCTCGCCTCCCGGATATCCCCCGCCGTGTCGCAAACATAAAAAGTGTGCCCGCCGTTTGTCCCGTAATGCCCCATGGCGTAAAGGATCTTCTCGATCTTGCTGAAGTTGAAATCGGCCCCCAGGACGTCGTCGAAGTAGGACTCGAAGCCGAACTTCGCGAGCATGAGCCGGATCGCGAAGGAGGAGTTCGAGGAGATGATGATCAGCCCATGGCGCTTCTTCAACTCCGCCAGCACGGGGATGAGTTCCGTGACAGGCCTGACGACGCCGTAGTCCAGCGCAGGGGTCACGGCCTTCGAGGCGGCCATGAACTCGCCCACGTCGACGCCGCGCTTCGCAATGGCGCTGAAGAAGTTCTCTTCGAAGAGGTCGAGGAACTCCTCGCGGCCCGCGATCAGTGGCTTCCCGATCCGTTCGAGGCAGATATTGACCGATTTTTCATAGAGCGCGAGGGAGTCGACGAGAACGCCGTCGAAGTCAAAGAGGAAGAGTTTTTTCACTGACGTTTCAGTTCCTTGCGTTGTCCTTTTCCGCTTCAAACCTTTTATCGCTGCACCGCTATCGGGATGGGGGTTTGAACAACCGTCGGATCGAGAGCCCGAAGGGCCGCTTTGCCACACCGGCCTCGGTGATGATGGCCGTGATGTAACGGTGCGGGGTCATATCGAAGGCGGGGTTGTAGACCTTAACCTTCTCCGGAGCCGTCCGGACGCCCTGGAGCTGTGTGACCTCGTCCTCGTGGCGCTCCTCGATGAGGATGCCGCTGCCGTCCGCAATCGATCGGTCGATGGTGGAAAGGGGGGCCGCCACGTAAAATGGGATGCCGTGCTCCCTGGCCAGGATGGCGAGCGAGTAGGTCCCGATCTTGTTGGCCGTGTCCCCGTTGGCGGCGATCCGGTCGGCCCCGACGATGACGAGGTTGACCTTGCCCTGGGCCATGACGAAGCCGGCCATGTTGTCCGTGATCAGGGTCGCCGGAATCCGGTCTTCCAGGAGCTCCCAGCAGGTGAGCCTCGCCCCCTGGAGCACGGGCCGCGTCTCGTCGACGAAGACGTGGAGGTTTTTCCCGTCCTCGCGGGCCGCCCGGACGACACCGAGAGCCGTCCCGTAACCCGCCGTGGCCAGAGCGCCTGCGTTGCAGTGGGTGAGGATGTTGTCGCCGTTGCGGATGAAGGCCTTGCCGTTGAGGCCGATCCGGCGGTTGATCTCGATGTCCTGCTCGCCGATCGCGATGGCCTCTTCGACGAGGGCCTTTTTTACCGCGGCGACCCCCGAGGGGAGGGCCTCGGCAAATCGGCGGTGCATCCGCTCGATGGCCCAGAACAGGTTGCGCGCCGTCGGGCGCGCCGTCGCGAAGGCCCCGCAGAGACCCTCGAAGGACTTGCGGAACCCCGTTGTGGAGGTGTCGGGAAGCTGGAGCGTGCCCAGGGCGATGCCCATGGCCGCGGCAACGCCGATGGCGGGGGCTCCGCGGATGGTGAGATCCTTGATGGCCGCAACGACGTCGCGCCAGTCCGTCAGGGTCAGGTAGCGGACCTTTCCCGGAAGGGCCTTCTGGTCGATGAGGACGACGGCGTCGTCGGCCCAGAGAATGGTTCGGATCATGACCCCGAAAGCATCTTTTTGAGCAGGTCGTTGACGATCTGCGGGTTGGCCTTGCCCTTGGTGAGCTTCATCACCTGGCCCACGAAGAAGGCAAAGAGCTTATCCTTGCCAGCCCGGTACTCGGCGAGCTGCGTCGGGTTTTTCGCCATGGCCTCCTCGATGGCCTTCACGACGGCCCCCTCGTCGGTGATCTGGGTGAGGCCCTTCTCCTTGACGATGTCGGCAGGCTTCTTCGACGATTTGTACATCTCCTCGAAGACTTCCTTGGCGATCTTGCCGCTGATGGTCCCGTCCTCGATGAGGTTGATCATCTGCGCCACGTGGTCGGGGGAGACGGGGCTTGACAGGATTTCGCGCTTCTGCTCGTTCAAGTAGCGCAGCAGATCGCCCATGACCCAGTTGCTGGCGATCTTGGGCTTGCCGCACATCTTCACGGTCTCTTCATAGAAGTCGGCCAGGGCACGGGTGGCGGTGAGCACGCTTGCGTCATAGACGGGGATGCCGTACTGCGCGACGAAGCGGTCCTGCTTCGGAAGCGGAAGCTCGGGAAGCGCCCTGCGTACGTCCTCGATCCACTCGTTCGAGATCACGATGGGGACGAGGTCCGGGTCGGGGAAGTAGCGGTAGTCGTGGGCCTCCTCCTTGCTGCGCATGGAGTGGCTCTGCCCCTGGGCGTCGTCCCAGAGGCGGGTCTCCTGGACGACCCTGCCGCCGCTCTCGAGGATGTACTGCTGGCGCTTGATCTCGTACTCGAGGGCCCGCTGGACGTTGCGGAAGGAGTTCATGTTCTTGAGCTCCGCGCGGGTCCCGAAGGCCGTCTCGCCTTTCGGGCGGATGGAGACGTTGGCGTCGCAGCGGAAAGATCCCTCCTCCATGTTGCCGTCGCAGATCTCGAGGTAGACGAGGATGTCCCGGAGCCTGCGCAGGTACTCACCGGCCTCCTCGGGGCTCCGCATGTCGGGCTCGCTCACGATCTCGATCAGCGGCACGCCCGTGCGGTTGAAATCCACGTAGCTCCAGGGGTTGCGCTCGTCGTGGACGAGCTTGCCGGCGTCTTCCTCCATGTGGATCCGTGTGATGCCGATCCGCTTCTTTTCCCCGTCGAGCAGGATGTCGATGTGGCCGTGCTCGGCCAGCGGGTGGGCGTACTGGGAGATCTGGTAGCCCTTGGGCAGATCCGGGTAGAAGTAGTTCTTCCGGGCGAAGTTCTCGTAGGCGTTGATGCTGCAGCCGGTGGCGAGCGCCATCCGGATGGTGAACTCCACGACCTTTTTGTTCAGCACGGGCAGCACGCCGGGCATGCCCAGGCAGATCTGGCAGGTGTGCTCGTTGGGGCCGGCCCCGAATTTGGTGGAGCAGCCGCAGAATATCTTGGAGTCGGTCAGAAGCTGGGCGTGAACCTCCAGCCCGATGACGGTTTCGTAAGCCATTAGAGTTTCGGCCTCCTTCGTTCGATTCCGGAATGTCGCTCGTAGGCGTGGGCGACCTGGAGGAGCTTGCCCTCGTGGAAGTGGCCCGCCTGGAACTGGACCCCGATGGGCAGTCCCGCCTGCGTGTATCCGCAGGGAACCGAGATGCCGGGGATGCCCGCGAGGTTCGTCGAGATGGTGAAGATGTCCGAGAGATACATCTGGAGCGGGTCGTCCATCTTCTCGCCGATCTTGAAGGCGGGTGTGGGGGTCGTGGGCGTCAGGATCACGTCACAGCTCTTGAAGGCCTCCTGGAAGTCGCGCTTGATCAGGGTGCGCACCTGGGAGGCTTTCTTGTAGTAGGCATCGTAGTAGCCCGATGACAGGGCGTAGGTCCCGATCATGATGCGGCGCTTCACCTCGGCGCCGAAGCCCTGCGAGCGGGTCTTCTTGTACATCTCCATGAGGTCGCGCCCGTCGGCGGAGCGGTAGCCGTACTTCACGCCGTCGTAGCGGGCAAGGTTGGAGCTCGCCTCGGCCGGCGCGATGATGTAGTAGACCGCAAGGCAGTACTGCGTGTGGGGAAGCGAGATGGGAATGGTTTTCGCGCCGAGGCCCTCGATTACCTGGATCGTCTTTTTCACGGCGGCGTCGACCTCGGCGTCGATGCCCTCGATGAAATACTCCTTCGGGATCCCCACGGTGAAGCCTTTGATGTCCTTGCCGATGAAGGCCCGGTAGTCGGGGACCTCCATGGGCACCGACGTGGACTCCATGGGGTCGTATCCGGCAATGGCGTTGAGCATGATGGCCGCATCCTCCACGTCCTTCGTGAAGGGGCCGATCTGGTCGAGCGACGAGGCGAAGGCAATGAGCCCGTAGCGCGAGACGCGCCCGTAGGTGGGCTTGAGACCGACGACCCCGCACAGAGCCGCCGGCTGGCGGATGGAGCCGCCCGTGTCGGAGCCCGTCGCGGCGATGCACTCGTCGGCGGCCAGGGCCGCGGCGGAGCCGCCGCTCGAGCCCCCGGGGATGCGCTCCAGGTCCCAGGGGTTGCGGGTGACGCCGAAATAAGACGTCTCCGTGGAGGAACCCATGGCGAATTCGTCCATGTTCGTCTTGCCGACGAAAACGGCGCCCTCGTCGCGCAGCTTCTTCACCACCGTGCCGTCGTAGGGCGGCACGAAGTTGTGGAGGATCCGCGAGCCGCAGGTCGTACGGACCCCCTTCGTGCACTGGATGTCCTTGAGTGCGACGGGGATGCCGGTGAGCGGCTTGAGGTTCCCCTTGCGGATCTCTTCGTCGGCCTTCTTCGCCTCCGCGAAGGCATATTCCTTCATGACTGTCGTGAAGGAGCACACCCGCTCCTCGACGGCGTCGATGCGCTTGAAGACATCCGTCACGATCTCCGTGGACGTGACTTCCTTCTTTTTAATTAAATCCTGTAAAACGTGTATCGTCAGTTCATTCAGTCCCATTCTATTCTCCAACTTTATTCTTCTTCCCTGATACCCTACCCCCTATACCCTGATACCCTTATTCAATTACTTTCGGTACCCGATAGCTGTTGCCGCTCTCGGCGGGGGCGTTGGCCAACGAGAGTTCGTGGGGAAGCGACTCCCGGACGACGTCCTCCCGGAAGGCGTTCTGGATGGCGATGGCGTGCGTCTCGGGCTCGACGCCCGTCGTGTTCACCTCGTTGAGTTTTTCCATATATAGAAGGATGTTGTTCAACTGGGTCGTGAACTTCTCCTTCTCCTGCTCGCCGAATTCCAGACGTGCCAGATGGGCCACGTATTCAACCTGTTCCTTCGTGATCTTCAATCTATAATCCTCCAAGTAACGATACCGCTCCATCGCGAAGCGGTACCCGATTTCCTTGATTCAATTACCCTTTACCCTGGACCCTGAACCCTTGGACCCGCCGCGAAGCGGCTTCATCGGAAGCATTTCCAGTACGGCTTGATCTGGCCGATGACCGAGTCGATCGTCCGGTTGACGGACGCATCGGCCTCGCTCTCGTGACGCCTGAGATCCGCCTCCGTGACGCGGGTGGCGCTGCTCATCTCGTCGAGGACTACCTTGATGCCCTCCGTGAGCCCCCCCAGGTGATAGCCGCCCTCGAGGACGGCGGCGAACTTGCCTCCGCAGCACACATCAGCGATATCCATGAGCACCCGGGCGAGCATCCCGAATCCCGGCGGCGTCACCTTCATCCCTCCCAGGGGATCCCGGAAGTAAATGTCGAAACCCGCCGAGAGCAGGACCATCTCGGGCATGTAATCAAACGCAAGGGGCTGAAGCACCCGCCGGAAGATCCGGAGGTACTCGGCATCGCCGGGGCCGGATCGCAGGGGGACGTTCACCGTGTAACCCAGCCCGTCGCCCCGGCCGATCTCCTGGAGCCCCCCCGTCCCGGGGTAGTAAGGGTACTGGTGGGTCGAGAAATAGACAACCCGGGGATCCTCGTAGAAGGAATGTTGGGTGCCGTTTCCGTGATGGAGATCCCAGTCGACGATGAGGACCCGTTTCATCCCGTGCTGCTTGATGGCGTGCATGGCCCCGATGGCGACGTTGTTGAAGATGCAGAAGCCCGCCGCCCGGTCTGCCTCGGCGTGATGGCCCGGCGGCCGGACAAAGGCAAAGGCGTTGCGCAGCTCGCCCTTCACAATGCCGTCGACGGCGTTCAGGAAACCTCCCACGGCAAGCTTGGCGACGTCGTAGGATTCGGCAGAGGCCTCCGTGTCAGGATCAAGGTAGGTATGGTCCTTTCCTGCCGATTGGGCGATCATCTTCACGTAGGCGCGCTTGTGGATCATCTCGAGTTCCTCGTCGAGAGCGAACCGAGGCCTCACCTCCGTGAATTTCCCTGCCATTTCTGGGCTTTCCAGCATCTTGTAGATGGATTCGAGCCGCTTGGGGGATTCGGGGTGGTAATGGCCCGTCTCGTGACGGAGGTACCGGGAATCCTTTACAATTCCAGTCGCCGAAGCCATAAGGTGCTCCCTTTGGGGTGAGATCAGACAAAAACCCTTACCATACAATACCTTAAAAATCAAAAGGATTCCCGACCCGGAGCGGCCAAAAGCCTTGACATCGGGTGGGACAAAAGATATCTAAAATGAATTCCGCTGTTTTCGAGGTGTCAACCGTGTTCGGCATCGGTATGCAGGAACTCATCATCATTCTGGTTGTGGCGCTCATCTTCATCGGGCCCAAGAAGCTCCCCGACCTGGCCAAGGCACTGGGCAAAGGGGTCGCCCAGTTCAAGGGTGCCATGGATGACGTGAAGGGCACCTTCGACGAAGGCATCAAGAAGGAAGTAAACCAGGTGAAGGACTCCCTTCTCGAGGACAAGAGCGACAAGGCACAGGCCGGCGAAGGGGACAAAAAAGAGGGCGCGCCGTCAGACCCGTACCTGGCCGCGGAGGAAAAGGCGGAGGAAAAGAAAGACAAGCCGGCAACCCCGGCGTGAGGCTAAAGGCGCATGGCTAAAGGCTAAAGGCACATGGTAAAGGGGATGTCCCGTTTTTTGCCATAAGCCTTTTACCTTTCGCCATTCGCCATTTTTTATATTATGACCGAACCCAAAAAAGAAGACAAGATGCCCCTCACCTCCCACCTGGAGGAATTGCGAAAGAGGCTCGTCCGCATCCTGATCGCCGTCGGGATTGCCTTTCTCGGATGTTTTGCCTTCAAGGAGGAGATCTTCCGGATTGTCGCACAGCCGCTGATCAGCGTGCTGCCGCCCGGCACCCACATGGTCTTCACGGGGCTTCCCGAGGCCTTTTTCACCTACATCAAAGTATCGCTCTACGCAGGGATCTTCGTCGCCAGTCCCGTGGTGCTCTACCAGGTCTGGAAGTTCATCTCGCCGGGCCTCTTCCCGAAGGAGAAGAAATTCGTAGCCCCTTTCGTGATTACCTCGACAATGCTCTTCGTCGGCGGGGTGTGCTTCGGCTACTTCCTGGTGCTCCCCGGGGCGTACAAGTTCTTTCTGGAATTCACCACGGACTTCCTCAAACCCATGCTCTCCATGCGGGAGTACCTCACGCTCACGCTGAAACTGCTGCTCGCCTTCGGGATCATTTTCGAGATCCCCGTCTTTCTCTTCTTCATGACGAAGATCGGCCTGGTGACGCCGCGCAAGCTCGCGAGGATGCGCCGCTACGCGATCGTGGTCTGCTTTATCGTGGCGGCCATCATTACGCCCACGCCGGACGCCTTCACGCAGCTCATGATGGCAATCCCCATGATCGTCCTCTACGAGGTCGGGATCCTCGTCTCCAGGCTCGCCGGCCGAAAGAAAGACGATGCCGACAGTGATCCGCCCCAATGAAACCGAATAACCGATCATCGCTGAGGAAAGTCATCGTCAAGCGGGCCCGCCGGAGCCGTATCTTCCGCAAGATTTTTTCCGCCATGATCGTCCTGGGGCTCCTGGTGTTTCTCGGCGCGGCGGGATTCCTGGCCTACCTGGTCCATGAGTCGCCCAGCGTGGACGCCCTGAAGGACTACCGGCCCAGCACGACGACGCGGATCTACTCCGACAAGAACGAGCTCGTGGACTCCTTTTTCGCCGAGGACCGGCAGGTCGTCCCCATCGCCGAGGTCCCCGAGATGGTCATCAAGGCCTTCGTGGCCGGCGAGGACGCACGCTTCTTCCAGCACGAGGGGCTCGATCTGGTCGGCATCCTGCGGGCCTCCGTCAAGAACGTGATCGCCGGCGAAATCGTCCAGGGCGGCAGCACCATCACCCAGCAGGTGGCCCGCTCGCTCTACCTCTCGCCGGAGCGGACCTTCATCCGCAAGATCCGGGAGGCAATCCTCGCCTGGAAGATCGACCGCTACCTGAAAAAGCACGAGATCCTCGAGCTCTACCTCAACCACATCTACCTCGGCCACGGGGCCTACGGGATCGAGGCGGCCTCGCAGAGCTACTTCGGCAAGTCGACGCGGAGCCTGACGCTCTCCGAGGCGGCCATCCTGGCCGGCCTCCCCAAGGCGCCGAGCCGCTTCTCGCCCTACGTGAACATGGAGCGGGCACGCCAGCGGCAGGCTTACGTGCTCACCCGGATGCAGGAGGACGGCTACATCACGCAGGCCGACCGTGACAAGGCGCTGAAAGACCCCGTCAAGCTCATCTCGTCGAAGCCCCGGGAGAAGATCGCCCCCTACTTCACGGAGAACGTCCGGCGCTACATCCTCGAGAAGTACGGCGCCGACGCCCTGTACCGGGAGGGTCTCGAGGTCTACACGACGATCAACGTGGAGATGCAGAAGGCCGCAAACGATGCCGTGGAGCGGGGCCTCAAGGAGATGGAGACGCGGGAGAAGTTCCCGGCGGGGGAGCTCCAGGGAGCCCTTTTGTGCATGGACGTGCGCACCGGCGAGATCAAGGCCATGGTGGGGGGCCGGGACTACAAGAAGAGCGAGTTCAACCGGGCCACCCAGGCCAGGCGGAGGCCCGGGTCCTCTTTCAAGCCCTTCGTCTACACGGCCGCCTTCGACAAGGGAATGACGCCGGCCTCGGTCATCATCGACTCGCCCCTCATCTTCAACGACGCCGTGCGCGGCGAGTGGAAGCCCCAGAATTTCGAGCACAAGTTTTTCGGCCCCACGACGCTGCGAACGGCTCTGACCTTTTCACGCAACGTGGTCACCGTGAAGGTCCTCCAGGAGATCGGGCTGGCCTATGCCATCGACTACGCCCACAACATGGGGATCAACTCGCCCCTCACCCGCGACCTCACGCTCGCCCTGGGGACCTCGACGGTTACGCTCCAGGAGATGATCCGCGGCTACGGTGTGCTGGCCAACAGCGGCAAGCGGGCGGAGCCCTATTTCATCCGCAAGATCGTGGACCGGCGCGGCCACGTCCTCGAGGAGCAGACGCCCCAGGTCGAACAGGCCATCGACCCCCGCATTGCCTTCCTCACCACGTCGGTGCTGCAGAACGTTATCCAGGAGGGAACGGGCGAGCGAGTGAAGGCCATCGGACGACCCGTGGCCGGCAAAACCGGGACGACGGACGACTATTTCGACGCCTGGTTCATCGGCTACTCGCCGTCGCTCGTGG
This sequence comes from uncultured delta proteobacterium, assembly GCA_963705165.1. GTDB lineage: Bacteria > Desulfobacterota > Syntrophia > Syntrophales > UBA2192 > UBA2192. The sequence goes on from CAVPJD010000024.1 coordinate 160,590, forward strand.
CCGGCGTGTGGGTGGGATTCGACGCGGAAAAGACCATGGGACGCTCCGGCGTGGGCGGCCGGGCCGCGGCCCCCATCTGGCTCTACTTCATGGAGCAGGCCCTGGCGGGAAAGCCCGTGGAGGCATTCACGGCCCCCGAGGGCGTCGTCTTCGCCCGCATCGACCCCAAGACAGGCCTTCTGGCAGGCCCGGGGACGAAGGACTCCGTCTTCGAGAGCTTCCTGGAAGGCACGGCGCCGAAGGACTATGCGCCGGCCGCGGGCGAGGAGACCGGCGAAGGGGTCAAGCCCTAGGGCGACCCCTTCCTTGATCTTCCTCTCCCTACGGAGACCTTTTCCTCTGTTCTCCTCCCCTGGTGGGAGGAGGAAGTGGAGGAGGGGGAATGATCCTGTTCCTTTTCCGGGAAAGGATTGAGGTGAGGGTGAGTGATGTCCTTCCTTTTAAATGCCGGCCTCGGGAATCGGGTTTCAGGATCAGCAGAAAAAAGACTTGACAACTGAGTGGTTTTATTGCATAAGGGGCTTCGTTTTTACAACCGGAGAGGATTCATGATCCGTCAGATTATCACGAGCATGCTAGTCGTCGTTGTCGTCGTACAGGCGGGGACCGCAGCTCGGACTCTCTGATGGAAACATAGAGCAAAACGAGCCGCGGCCCCCGAAAGACCGCGGCTTTTTCTTGTCGGAAAGCCGCAACGGAAAAACGTTCGCGGCTTTTTTCATCACCTTTATTCATTATGATTCATCATCGGAGGAGGTAGTCCCTGTGAAAATGAAAGGAACCCAGGTTTTGATCGAGTGCCTGAAGGCAGAGGGAGTGGACGTCATGTTCGGATACCCGGGCGGTTCCGTCATCGACATCTATGACGAGCTGTACCGCAGCAAATTCAAGCACATCCTTGTCCGCCACGAGCAGGCGGCCGTGCACGCCGCCGACGGCTACGCCCGCGCAACGGGAAAGGTCGGTGTGGCCTTGGCCACCTCCGGCCCAGGGGCCACGAACACCGTGACGGGGATCGCCACGGCCAACATGGACTCCATCCCCATCGTCGTCTTCACGGGGCAGGTCCCCACGCACCTCATCGGCAACGACGCCTTCCAGGAGTGCGACATTACCGGCATCACACGCCCCTGCACCAAGCACAACTATCTCGTCCGCAATCCCGACGAGCTCGCGAACACCATCCACGAGGCCTTCCACATCGCCCGCTCGGGCCGTCCCGGGCCGGTGCTTATCGATCTGCCGAAAAACGTCATCGCCGCGGAGGTCGATTACGATCCCGCGAAGATCAAGATCAACGCCACGAAGCTCTCCTTGCCGCCCAAGCAGTCCTCCAAGAAATACGTCCAGCTCCTGGAGATGCTGAGGGCCTCGAAACGGCCCATGCTGATCACCGGAGGAGGCATCCTGCTGGGCAAGGCATCAGATGAGCTGCGGGCCTTCGCCCGAAGGGCCAAGCTCCCGGTCACGTCGACCCTCATGGGCCTCGGCGGCTTCCCGGGCTCGGACCCGCTCTTTCTCGGCATGCCGGGAATGCACGGCACCTATTTCGCCAACATGGCCATCAGCCACTGCGACCTGCTTATCTGCATCGGGGCCCGCTTTGACGACCGCGTGACGGGCAAGATCGACACCTTTGCAGCAAACGCCCAGGTCATCCACATCGACGTGGACCCCTCTTCGATCAACAAGAACATCGTCGTGGACCTGCCCATCGTCAGCGACGCGAAGAGCGCCCTCGAAAACATCAACCGCCTCCTCAAGGACAGCAACTACACGGCGAGCGATGCGGAGCGCAAGGACTGGCTCGATCTGATCGAGTCCTGGAAGAAAAAGGCCCCCCTCAGTTATTGCCAGGACGGCAAGATTATCAAGCCCCAGTGCGTCATCGAGACGCTCTACGAGGTGACGAAGGGCAAGGCCATCATCACCACCGAGGTAGGCCAGAACCAGATGTGGGCCGCCCAGTTCTACAAGTACGACGACCCCAACACGTTCATCTCCTCGGGCGGCCTCGGGACGATGGGGTACGGCTTCCCGGCGGCCATCGGCGTGAAGCTTGCCTTCCCCGACCGGATCGTCGTGGACGTCGCCGGCGACGGAAGCATCCAGATGAACATCCAGGAGATGGCCACGGCCATGCAGTACAACATCCCCGTGAAGATCGTGCTGCTCAACAACAGCTACCTCGGCATGGTCCGCCAGTGGCAGGAGCTCTTCTACGAGAAGCGCTACTCCAACACGGACATGACCTTCCAGCCCGATTTTGTGAAGGTGGCCGAGGCCTACGGCTGGCAGGCTCTGCGGGCCACAAAACCCGACGAGATCCGGTCCGTTCTCGAGAAGGGACTCTTCAGCGACAGGCCCTGCCTCATGGACTTCCAGGTGGCCCGCGAGGAGTGCGTCTATCCCATGGTGAGGCCGGGGGCCTGCATCAGCGAGATGACGCTGGGAACGAGGGAGATGACGAACTAGGGCCGAAGGCCCTGGCATAGGGCTTAAGGCTAAAGGCTTACGGCAGAACGAATCCGGGTTCCTGCCCTTACGCCATAAGCCTTAAGCCATTCGCCGGAACCATTTGGCAACGAACAAAAGGCCCGGTCACACGTTTTCATCCGTCGATGGCCGGACGAATATCTCAAGCAATGAAAGGCGCGGAAACATGGACAAGAAAGAAAACGTCATATCCATTCTCGTCAACAACAAGCCTGACGTCCTGGCTCGCGTGGCGGGAACCCTCGGCGGCAAGGGGTATAACATCGAGACGCTCTGCGTGGACGTCACGATCAACCCCGACGTCTCCAAGATCATCCTCACCACGATCGGAACGAAGGCAACGGTGCAGAAGATTGAAGCGCAGCTCGCGCGGCTCATCGACGTCATCAAGGTGGAGAACCTCACCGACGTGGAGACGGTCAAGCGGGAGCTGGTGCTGATCCGGATGAGCCTCACGGCGGACAGCAAGAGCGAACTGATCCGGAAGATCAACCAGCTCAACTGCAAGATCCTGACCTTCAACTCCGATCACTGCGTCCTGGAGTACAGGGGGAGCAAGGCCGAGGTTGACAAGGTCCTGGAGACCTTGAAGCCTCTCGGGATCGACGACATCGCCCGCACGGGCATCGCCGCACTGGAACGCAAGAACTGAAAACCAGTGGCTAGTGGTTAGTGGCTTGTGTTTTGTGACGGAAAAAAAGCAGGGGGATATTTGTCTTTTTTTTCGGGCTTGAATTCCGGGCCGCTTTCAACCGCCGTTCAATGGAACGGTCGGTCACTGACGCAAAACTCCCGTCACTAAACACTAGACACGAACCACTAACCACAAAGCAAGAAGGAGGAACCATGTCAAAGCTCAACATCGGCGGGGTGGTCGAAGAAGTCATCACCTCTGAGGAGTTTACCCTGGAGAAGGCCCGCAAGGTTCTCAAGGATGAGGTTGTGGCCATCATCGGCTACGGCGTGCAGGGGCGCGGCCAGGCCCTGAACCTGCGTGACAACGGGATCAATGTCATCGTCGGCGAGGAGTACAACACGAAAAAGGCCATCGAAGAAGGGTGGGTCCCCGGCAAGAACCTCTTCCCGCTCATGGAGGCCGCCACGCGGGGCACGATCCTCCAGTACCTCATGTCCGACGCCCAGCAGAAGTCCATGTGGCCCGAGCTGAAGCCGACCCTGACAAAAGGCAAGGCCCTCTACTTCTCCCACGGGTTCTCCATCGTTTACAAAGAGCAGACGGGCGTGATCCCGCCTGCCGATATCGACGTCATCCTGGTGGCCCCCAAGGGCGCCGGGCGGACGGTAAGGGACAATTACCTGGCCGGCAGCGGCATCAACTCGAGCTACGCCGTATTCCAGGACGCCACGGGACGGGCCCTCGAAAGGACTCTCGCCGTGGGCGTGGCCATCGGGTCCGGCTATCTCTTCCCGACGACCTTCCAGCACGAAGTGTGGAGCGACCTGACGGGCGAGCGCGGCGTGCTGATGGGGTGCCTGGCCGGTGTGCTCGAGGCCCAGTACAACGAGCTGCGCAAGCAGGGCCACAGCCCCAGCGAGGCCTTCAACGAGACCGTGGAAGAGCTCACCCAGAGTCTCATGCCGCTGGTCGCCCAGAACGGGATGGACTGGATGTATGCCAACTGCAGCACCACGGCCCAGCGCGGGGCCCTGGACTGGAAGGACCGCTTCCGCGATGCCGTGGCCCCCGTCTTCAGCGAACTCTACGATCGCGTGAAGACCGGCAAGGAGACGGAGATCGTTCTGAGAGTCAACAGCGCACCCGATTATCGGGAGAAGCTGGAAAAGGAGCTTGCCACCATTCGCAACTCCGAGATGTGGCAGGCCGGCGCCGTGGTGCGCTCCCTGAGGCCGGAGCGACGTAAAAAATAGAAGTGAGGAAGAGAAGAAGAGCGGAAGAGCGGAAAAGACAGAGGGAGGCCTTGTCTCTTTGTCCGCTCTTCCGATGTTCGTGAACGCAGGGGGGGAAGAAAATCGTTCTTCCTCCCTTCCTCTTTATGGTAGAATCGCGAACCAGCACACACAAAGGGAGGGAAACATGCGAAGCGACCTGATGAAAAAAGGCGTTGAGAGGGCTCCCCACCGGTCTCTCTTCAAGGCCATGGGTTACACCGACGAGGAGATCGCACGCCCCCTGATCGGGGTCGTCAACTCCTACAATGAGATCATCCCGGGGCACATCCACCTGCGCACCATCACCGAGCATGTGAAGGCGGGCATCCGCATGGCAGGCGGCACCCCCGTGGAGTTCCCCGCCATCGGGGTTTGCGACGGGATCGCCATGGGGCACGTCGGGATGAAGTACTCGCTGGCGAGCCGCGAGCTCATTGCCGACTCCGTCGAGGTCATGACCATGGGGCACCCCTTCGACGCCCTCGTTCTCATCCCCAACTGCGACAAGATCATCCCGGGGATGCTCATGGCGGCCCTGAGGCTCAACATCCCCTCCATCTTCATCAGCGGCGGGCCCATGCTCGCCGGAAAGCTCCGCGGCAAACCGATCGACCTCATCACCGTCTTCGAGGGCGTGGGAGCCGTCAAGTCGGGCAAGATGACCGCAAGGCAGCTCAAGGAGATCGAGGACTGCGCCTGCCCGGGTTGCGGGTCCTGCTCCGGCATGTACACGGCCAACACGATGAACTGCATGACCGAGGCGCTCGGGCTGGGGTTGCCCGGCAACGGGACCGTCCTGGCCGTCGATTCCGCACGGATGCGCCTGGCCAAAGAGGCCGGCATGAAAATCATGGAGCTGCTGAAGAAGAACATCCGGCCCCGCGACATCGCAACGCTTGCGGCCTTCAAGAACGCCATCGCCGTGGACATGGCACTGGGCGGCTCCACGAACACGGTCCTTCACCTGCCGGCCATCGCCCACGAGGCGGGCATCCGGCTCGATCTGGAGCTCTTCAACCATATCGGCGCGAAGACCCCCAACCTTTGCAAGCTCAGCCCCGCAGGGGCCCATCACATCGAGGACCTCGATACGGCAGGCGGCGTCCAGGCCGTGATGAAAGAGATCAGCAAGCTCGGCGTGATCGACCAAAAGGCATTGACCGTTTCCGGCACCACGGTGGCAAAAAACCTCAAGGAGACCCGCGTCTACGACTACTCGGTGATCCGCCCCGTGAAAGACCCCTACAGCCCTGACGGCGGTCTGGCCATTCTCAAGGGCAATCTCGCCCCCGAGGGCGGTGTCGTGAAGCGATCCGGCGTGGCCCCGAGCATGATGGTCAACGAGGGCCGCGCCCGCGTCTTCGACAGCGAGGATGACGCCATCGCGGCCATCCTGGGCGGGAAGATCAAGCCGGGCGACGTCATCGTCATCCGCTACGAGGGCCCCAAGGGCGGCCCCGGGATGCGCGAGATGCTCGCCCCCACGTCGGCGCTGGCCGGCATGGGCCTGGCCGAGTCGGTGGCGCTCTTGACCGACGGGCGCTTCAGCGGCGGCTCCCGCGGCGCGGCAATCGGGCACATCTCGCCCGAGGCGGCCGAGGGCGGCCCGATTGCCTTCGTCAAGGAAGGTGACCGGATCGCAATCGACATCCCGAAGCGCAAGATCACCCTCCTGGTGAGCGTCGAGGAGCTGAAGCGACGCAAAAAGGCCTGGAAGCCCCCGAAGCCGAAGATCCAGTCGGGCTACCTCTCCCGGTACGCAAGCCTCGTCACCTCCGGGAGCACGGGCGCCATTTTGAAAGACAGGGTTTGACGAACAGAATGGGGGGCCGATGAGGCGCCCCTTCCTGTTTTTCTGCCACATTCACCGTATCAGCGATCACGAAGTCAGGAAGTTAAGAAGTGAGGAAGAGCGGATAAAAAACCGGATTATTCACCATTTTATTCTCCGTATTCCGCGCTTCCGCTCTTCCTAACTTCCGCTCTTCGGTACTTGATTATGGTCTCATCGGCTCTCAGGCTCACGGCCTTCTCCATCACGGGGGTGATTGCCTTGATGTTCTTCCTGCAATCTCACCTTGTCTACTTCCCGGATGGCCAGATCATCGACACGCCGGCTGACAGGGGCATGGCCTACGAGGAGATTTCCTTCGAAGCCGCCGACGGCGTGCAGCTTTCGGCCTGGTACGTGCCGGCAGAGGCGGGCCGCGGGGTTGTCCTTTTCAGCCACGGAAACGGCGGGAACATCTCCTACAACCTCCCTTTCGTCGAGATCCTCCACCGCGTGGGCCTCTCCATCTTCATCTACGATTATCGAGGCTACGGCCGGAGCAAAGGCAAGCCCTCCGAGGAAGGAACCTACAGCGACATCGCGGGGGCCTGGCGATACCTGACGGAGGGCCGGAAGGTCCCCGCCGGGCAGATCCTGCTCTACGGGCAGTCCCTCGGCGGCCCCATCGCCGCGAAGTTAGCCCGCGAGAAAAGCCCGGCGGCACTCGTCCTCGATTCCACCTTCACGAGCTTCATCGACATCGCGGGCCACCACTATCCCATCCTCCCCGTTCGGTGGCTGGCGCGCTTCGAGTACAACACGATCGAGCACGTCCGCAATATCCGGTGCCCCGTTTTGGTCATTCACAGCTCCGATGACGAGATCGTGCCGTTCAAGCAGGGCGTGGCGCTTTACGAGGCGGCACAGGAACCGAAGGCTTTCGTCAAGCTCCGGGGCGGGCACAACGACGCCCTGTACCTCTCGGCCGTGCAATACCGGGAGGGGATCGACGGGTTCCTGAAAAAAATCGGACGTTAGGCGACATGGAGAAGGCGGCATTTTTCCTGCATGACCATCCGACATGCAGGTCACGCCGCAACGCATCGTCAGGGCTGCCGGGAACCGCGCCGAGGTTGCCTTCCGGTTTCTGCTGCGCCTGTTTCTCCCCTTCGACCCGTGGCATCGCCTGCCGCTTGCCGCAAAGGATTATGCCGTCGGCATCATCGAACACCTGAATTCCCTTCCTCGAAATCGGCGTGGGCGAGCGGCGGACATCGGCTGTGGCCTCGGGGACATCCTTCTCAATCTTCGTTTCGAGGATCGCCTGGGTCTCGACAATGACCCGGCCGTTCTCAGAGGCGCCGAGATTATTCGCAAGACTCACCTCAGGGGCAAGGCCCGTTTTACTGTTTGCTCGTTTCCCGAAGTTCAGCTGGATGGCGGCTTCGACGCCATGATCATGGTCAACTGGCCCCATGCCTTTCCACCGGATCCGTTAAAAAACGGCATCTCTCGCATTTTCCGGGACAACCTGAACGACGGCGGCTGTCTCATCATCGACACGGTTTCAAAAAACGGCTACCCCTACCGCCATTCGGCGGATTTTCTGCTCGGCGACCTGGGTGGGGTCGTGAAGCAAATCGGCGACTATCCCTGCGGGCGCAGAGTGTGGAAGGCAACTAAAGGACTGGAAGTGAGGAAGATCGGAAGTTAGGAAGAGAGGAGCCATTTGGAATTATTCCTAACTTCCTGGCTTCCTAACTTCGTAGCTTAATGAACAACAGGGCGTTTGCCGCGGCATGCGCAGGGAAGCCAAAAGAAAACGAAGCCGTGCGACCAGCTACCGCGTGGGCCCGTTCATCTCCATCCGTTCCCACCAGGCTTTGCGCTCCCAGATATTGCGCAGGCCTATTTCGTGCTGGACATCCTTCATCCGCTGCCTGAGGTCTCCGAGGTAAACTTCCCGGGACACGCCCCCCGGGGCCGCGCCACCCGCCCCGACGCGAACCATCTCATCTTCCAGCCGGTCCTGGTAGCGGATCAGTTCAACCTTTGACATGAGCTTGTAATCGGCCGCAAGAACCCCTTCCGGATACGTGCGCTTCGGCTCGGCACACCCCGGCACCAGGCAGACGGTTGTCAGGCACAACAACAAAATGAGTGTCGCTAGCTTCGGCACGGCCCTGATCCACGATGAAATGTGTCCCTGGCGAAACCTTAATACTCTTTCCCTCTACTTTCAAGGGCTCCTGTCAGCGCGGGGGCGCTATTTTCATGCCCTGCGGAAAGAAAACCGCTGGCAGCCTCCCGAGAAAAAGTGTAGATTACGGAAAGCTTTTTCGGATCCATCTGTCCCACATGCAGAACCGCCGGAGAGGTCACAGACATGAAACACAGACCCATCCTCATTTCATCCCTGGTCGCGCTCCTTCTGCTCTTCTCCCTGGCCGGGTACTCGGCGATGCCCACAACCGTCGAGCAGGTGCCCCGGCTGACGAAGGAAGCCGTCAAGGAGATGCTCGGGAAGCCCGACGTCGTCATCGTCGACGTCCGCTACATCAAGCAGTTCGAACAGAGCGACAAGAAGCTCCCCGGGGCCGTTTTCGTCCAGCCCGAAAACTTCGACGAGTTCGTCAAGAATCATCCGCAGAAGGACAAGACCTACGTCCTCTACTGAGCCTGACCGCAGGAGTACACGGCCGCCCGGGGGGCGGTTGAACTTTACAAGCGCGGTTACACGAAGGTCTACGCCCTGACGGGCGGGTGGAACGATTGGGCCAAGGCGAACTACCCCACGGAGAAGAAGGAGATCGCGTCGGCGAAGAACTGCGTCCTCTGCCACACGGCGATCACTCCCGGCATCGTGTCGGACTGGAAGCTGAGCCGGCACAGCCAGAAGGGAGTCGACTGCGCCGTCTGCCACGGCGACAAGCACTTCTCACCGGAAACGGCGGACAAGGCCGAGGTCCCGACGCCCGAGCGCTGCGCCTACTGCCACGGCACCCAGGTTAAGCAGTTCATGGGCGGAAAGCACGCCAAGGCCTGGGACGTCATGAAGGCCATGCCCACCTTCCACATGCAACCCATGGCCCTGATGGACGGCATGAAGGGCTGCGGCGGCTGCCACAAGATCGGCATCAAGAAGGAAGACGAGATCAAGGAGCTCCGAAAGCAGGGGGGCCAGTTCGGCGTTGCCTCCTGTGATTCCTGCCACACCCGCCACCTCTTCTCCAAGAAGGAGGCCCAACAGCCTCAAGCCTGCCAGACCTGCCACATGGGCATCGACCACCCCCAGTGGGAGATGTACTCCTCGTCCAAGCACGGGGTGCGCTATCTGCTGAAGCAAAACGGCGTCCTGCCCGAGAGCGCGGCGGCGCCCACCTGCCAGAGCTGCCACATGTCCGGCGGCAACCACGGCGTGCGCACGGCATGGGGGTTTGTGGCCGTGAGGCTCCCGCTGCCCGAGGACAAGAAGTGGGCGGCTGACCGGACGACGATCCTCAAGGGTCTGGGGGCCCTCGATTCATCGGGCAAGGAAACGGCCCGCCTCGGCGTGCTCAAGGACCTCGACGTATTCCGGACGACCCAGGAGGACTGGCAAAAGGAGCGCGACCGGATGTTCAACAATTGCCGCCAGTGCCACTCGCCGAACTTCGCCAAGGGGGAACTCGAGAAGAGTGACAAGATGATCCGCGAGGCGGACCGCCTGCTGGCTGAGGCCATCGAGATCGTTGCGGGGCTCTACAGGGACAAGATCATCCCCAAGTCGAAGTATTACGCCTATCCCTACCCCGATCTCCTGGCGTTCCACGACGCCCCGACGTCCATCGAGCAGAAGCTCTACCTCATGTTCCTGGAGCACCGGATGCGGACCTTCCAGGGCTCCTTCCACGCCAACCCCGACTACGCCCTCTGGTACGGATGGAGCAAGATGGTGTCGGATATCACGGAGATCCGCAAGATGGCGGCGGACCTGAGGAAGGAAAAGAAGGCAAAACGATAGAAGAACCAAGGAGAAACGCGTATGCGACAGCTGAAGACCAACCGGCGCGGTCCATGGTTGGCCCTGGTCTGTGCCCTGCTTATCACCGGCCTGCTCATGACGGGCGGGTGCTACAGCGCCTATCTTTGCGACAACGGAAAGACCATCAAGACGAGAGACCAGGTGAGCGGACAAAAAGTCGTCATCGACGTGGGCGACGGGGACATCATCCTGCCACGGGTCCCTGCCGCCGAGGGATCGAAGTTCAGCGACGGGAGGAGAACTTTCTGGTTCAAGGGGGATGAACTTGTGGTTGAGGCGGCCGGCAAAACCCCCTACGGCCGTTGCGTTCTGCAAAAGTGATCGGCTACAATCCGTATTTCCATCATACCCTGCAAAAAGGCGTTCTTCATGAAGGGCGCCTTTTTTGTTTGCCAAATGCCCTCCTCCCCCTTTACAAACCCATTCCCCAGCTTCATATTAATGAACAAACCAAAAGGAGGAAAGGCCGTGAAAACCTTTTTCCTCACCCTGATCGTTTCCATCCTGGCACTCGGGTGCCAGAGCACGGAAACCAAAGCCACCGAGGGGAAGAATCCAATGACAAAAGAAGCTCAGAACCAGAGGGTCGCCACCTTTGCCGGCGGATGCTTCTGGTGCACGGAATCGGATTTCGAGAAGGTGCCCGGCATCCTGAAGGTCGTCTCGGGATACACGGGCGGTAAAAAGGAAAGCCCGACCTACGAGGAAGTCTCCTCCGGCCGCACGGGCCACCTGGAGGCCGTCCAGGTTTATTACGACCCGGCAAAGGTCACCTACGAGCAGCTCCTGGAGGTCTTCTGGCGGCACATCGACCCCACCGACGGCGGCGGGCAGTTCGTCGACCGGGGCCCCCAGTACCGCAGCGCCGTTTTCTACCATGATGAGGAGCAGAAGAGGATCGCTGAACAATCGCGCGACGCCCTGGCCAGATCGGCGAAGTTCGCCAGGCCCGTCGCAACAGAGATCCTCCCCCTCACAAAGTTTTACGAGGCCGAGGAGTACCACCAGGATTACTACAAGAAGAGCCCCTTGCGATACCAGTTCTACCGGTCCAATTCGGGCCGCGACACTTTCCTGAAAAAGACCTGGGGCGATGAGAAGCCGAAATCCGCGGCGCCGGCGGGAAAGGCCTACGCGAAGCCCGACGACGCCGCCCTGAAACAGAAACTCACCCCGCTGCAGTACCAGGTCACGCAGAAAGAAGGCACGGAGCCGCCCTTCAGAAACGAGTACAACGACAACAAGCGCGATGGGATCTACGTGGACATCGCCTCGGGCGAGCCCCTGTTCAGCTCGCAGGACAAGTATGACTCCGGGACGGGCTGGCCGAGTTTCACGAAACCGCTCGAGCCGGGCAATGTCGTCGAGCGGGCGGACAGGAGCCTTTTCACGGTCCGCACGGAGGTTCGCAGCCGTCACGGCGACTCCCATCTCGGCCACGTCTTCCCCGACGGGCCCGCTCCTACGGGACAGCGCTTCTGCATGAACTCGGCGGCCCTGCGATTCATCCCCAAAGAAGACCTGGAAAAGGAAGGCTACGGCGAGTACCTGAAACTGTTTGAGAAGAAGTGATGAGGTGAAAAGAAAAAATACAGGTTGAACGGCAGGGACAAATCGGTTATCCATCGGACGTTACAAATCCGTTACGAGGAGGGGGAGATGAACGTCATCAGGATCATGCCTTGCCTGGACATGAAAAACGGCCGTGTCGTGAAGGGGGTGCACTTCGTGGACATCCGCGACGCAGGCGACCCCGTGGAGAATGCCGCCTTCTATCAGAAGGAGGGGGCCGACGAACTGGCCATGCTGGACATCGCGGCAACGGTGGAAAACCGCAAGACCCGGCTGGAATGGGTGAGGCAGGTCTCGGCCGTCATCACAATCCCGCTCACCATGGGGGGCGGGATCAACAGCCTGGAGGACATCGCGCTCGTTCTCGGGGCCGGGGCGAGCAAGGTTTCCATGAACAGCGCCGCTGTGAAGAATCCGGAGCTCGTCCGGGAGGCAGCAAAAAAATACGGTTCCGACAAAATCACCGTCGCCATCGACGCCCGGCGCAACAAGGCGATGCCCTCGGGCTTCGAGCTTGTCGTCGCGGGCGGCACGACCCCCGTGGGGAAAGACGCCATCGCCTGGGCAAAGCAGTGCCAAGCCCTCGGGGCGGGAATCATCCTGCCGACGAGCATGGACGGCGACGGGACCCTGGCCGGTTATGATCTCGAGTTCACAAAGGCCATCTCCGACGTGGTCACCGTGCCCGTCGTGGCCTCCGGCGGGGCGGGAAAGCTGGAGCACTTCTACGAGGCCGTCGTGAAGGGCGGCGCAAGCGTTGTCCTTGCCGCCTCGGTCTTTCACTATCGGACCTTCAGCATCCGCCAGGTGAAGGAGTATCTCCGGGACAAGGGGCTCAAGGTCACCCTCTGAGCGCAGGATCGAGACGCGGGAATGCAGAGCGAAGGGGCAATGGAATGCTGGGTTTTGAATTAATTTCCGGTACCCATTATTCCATTCTTCCAATACTCCAGTATTCCCTTGGATAGTACGATGCTGGAAAATGAAGCCGCAATTCGCCTGGGATTCTTTCTGGGCACGTTGACCGTTCTCGCATTTCTGGAGCGGATGGCGACGAGGCGCGTGTTGAGCGTTCCCAAGCCGGCCCGCTGGTTTGCCAACCTGGGGATCGTCACGGTGAACACGCTCATCGTGCGCTTCCTCTTTCCCGTTCTCCCGGCGGGCTTCGCACTGCTGTGCCGCCAGGAAGGGTGGGGCCTTCTGAACTATTTCCAGGTGCCTTACGGGATTGCCGTCCTTGCCGGGGTGGTCCTCTTCGACTTTTTCATTTATATCCAGCACGTCCTTTTTCATCACGTGCCCACCCTGTGGCGCCTGCACATGATCCACCACACGGACCTCGATTTCGATCTCACAACGGGGATCCGCTTTCACCCCGTTGAAATCCTCCTGTCCATGGGGATCAAGCTCGGGCTTGTGTACCTCTTCGGCCCGCCGGCCCTGGCGGTCATCCTCTTCGAGATCCTCCTGAACAGCACGGCCATGTTCAGCCACAGCAACCTCAGGCTCCCTCTGGCCCTTGACCGGATCGTCCGGTTTCTCCTCGTGACACCGGACATGCACCGCGTCCACCACTCCGTTATCATCGGGGAGCGCAACAGCAACTTCGGCTTCAATCTCTCCATCTGGGACCGCCTCCTCGGGACCTACCGCACCCAGCCCGAAAAGGGGCACGACGGGATGACGATCGGCCTGGCCAACTTCCGCGACCCGTCCCGCCTCAGTCTGCTGAGGCTTATGATCCTGCCATTCACCCGCCAGCACCCCTGACGCTGGAGCAATGGAGTAATGGAATACTGGAATAATGGGTAAGAAGAATCTTCCTCCATCACCCCCATCATTCCACTGCTCCAATATTCCAACATTCCAATCCGTCCGCGCTCGCAGCTTCTTTCCGAAAAAACCTCTGGACGAATGGTGGCCAAAAGCGGTATGGATGACCGCTTTTGGAGGCGCGCTTCGATGGAACCGGCGAGAATAGAAGGCGGAGGTAACGACCGGCTGGCCATGGTCATCCTGACTACCATGGTTTTCGTGGGAGCCCTCCTGCTTTTAGGGCTCGAGCCCCTGGCGGGACGCTTGCTGACGCCCTACTTCGGCGGGGCGGCCCATGTGTGGCTCACCTGCCTGATGTTCTTTCAGGCCGTTCTGTTCATCGGGTATCTTTACGCGCACCTCTTCGCAAGAAAACTGGGCGTGTGGCACCTGGCCATCCTTGCCCTGCCTCTCGTGAATTTGCCGCTCCAGGTCCATGCCCAGCCCGACCCGAACGCCCCTCTCGGGCACCTGCTCTATGTCCTTTCCCTTTACGTGGCATTGCCTTTCGCCGTGCTGTCGACAACGGCCGTCGTGGCGCAGACGTGGCTGACCCATTCCCGGGTGGGGCGACACCAGGAGCCCTACCCCCTTTATGCCGCCTCCAACGCAGGCTCCCTCATCGCATTGCTCGGCTACACCTTTGTGGCGGAGCCGCTCATGGGGGTGAAGCTGCAGGGCGTGGCCTGGAGCCTGACCTACGTTCTCTACGCCGCCCTCGTCGTCGCCTCGTGGGTTCTGCTGCGCCCAAACCTGGGAGCGATGGCAGCCGGCGGGCAGGGGGAGACGAAGGCCGAGCCGGCGGCGATCGGCAAGAAGGTTTACGGCCAGTGGCTTCTGCTTTCCTGCCTGCCCTCAGCATTCCTTCTCGCCGTGACGAACTACATCGCCCTCGAGGTGGGGTCCTTCCCGCTCGTCTGGATCGTGCCACTTGCCCTGTACCTGGGCAGCTTCATCGTCACCTTCCGGACAGGCGGCGGCGTTCCCCGTTTTCTGCAAAATCTATGGCCCGAGATCCTGCTGGCGGGGCTTCTCATGTTCCTCCTGGGACCGGTGCACTGGCTCGCCATCCTGGGGCACCTTGTGGTCTTTTTCCTCGTCTGCCTCGTGTCCCACGGAACGCTCTACGAGCTTCGCCCGCCGGCATCGCACCTGACGAACTTCTATCTCACGTCGGCCCTGGGCGGCTGGATCGGGGGGGCCCTCATCAGCCTGGGAGCGCCCTTCGTTTTTCCGGCCCTGTACGAATACCCGAGCATTGTGGCGCTTTTCGCCCCCGCTTTCTGGTGGTGCCGGGAGAAGCCCTTCACGCATCTTCGCACCCATTTCTCCTATGCAGCCATCGTGGGGCGTGCCGTGATCGTGGCCTTCCTCGTCTTTCTCATCGTGAAGGAAGGCTGGGAGGCCATGAAGGAGCCCGTGCGCTTCCGCCACCGGAATTTCTACGGCACCTACACGATCTGGGATGTCGCAAGCTACCCGACGGACGTACGGCAGCTCCTTCACGGGCGGACCATCCACGGCGCCCAGATCCTCAAACCCGAAGAGCGCCGAATCCCCATTATGTATTACTTCATCGGTGGCGGGATCGCCGATGTCTACGAGACAACGCCTCCCGTTCGAAGGATGGCCGTGCTCGGTCTCGGGGCCGGTGCCGCGGCGGCCTACGTCAAGCCGGGCGAGTCCATGACCTACTACGAGATCGACCCGGACAACGAGGGAATCGCACGGCACTGGTTCAGCTATCTCAACGAATCCGAGGGGGACGTGCGGGTGGTCGTGGGAGACGGGAGGCTGGCCTTGCAGCGGATCGGCCGCGATGAGCCGCCTTTTGACATCATCCACATGGACGCCTTCACAGGCGACGGGATTCCCACCCACCTGCTGACGCGGGAGGCCGTGGAGATCTACCTCGAGCGTCTCGACCGAAACGGGGTCATCCTCTTCCACGTGTCGAACCGCTATTATGAGCTGCGGCCCACCCTCAAGGCGATCGCTGCGCAGCTGGGGCTTGCGGGCGCCATCAACGTGCCCACGCCCAAAACCCAGCTGCAGGCCAACCAGAGCGCAACCTGGTGCGTGGCCCTTGCAAGGGAGCCGGAGAGGCTGAAGGGCCTTTTCGGCCGCGGTTGGATTCCCCTCGGCCCCGGTGACGGCCTGCCCGAAGTGACCGCCTGGACGGACGACTATATCAATATCCTCTCTCCGCTCTGGGAGGGCGCGAAGGAGCGCTGGGCAAGCTTCAGCTTTTCGGCCTGGGTGAAGTCTATCTGGCCGTGGAAGTGACCGGAATCAGTGTCTGAGTGTTTGAGTGTCTGAGTGAAGAAGTGAAGATCAAAAAAATACAAGCCGCAGCAAAAGACTCAAAAAAACCCCCGTCATTCCGATACCGGAAGCGGGGGTTTTTCTTTTGTCTTGTCACCGAATGTCGGCCTTTTTTCTTCACTCAGACACTTAGACGCTCAAGCACTCAGGCACCTCTTCCTTAGGCCCTTTGGGTCTGCCGGATCAAACCGCTGGGAGCCGGGAGCGGTTACGCTCGTACTCCTCCATGACTTTCCTTGTGTACCCCGTCTTGGGCTCGCTGCTTCTCTGCATGTTCTGACGGGCCCGGGTATAGCCTACATTGTAGGCATAGAGGATGGCGTAATCGTTATCGTAATGCCGGCTCAGCCATGAGAGGTAGTAGACTCCGAAGCGTACGTTGGCGTGGGGACAGAGAAGGACATCCCGCTCGTAGGGGATCCCCACCTCCTCGGAGAACTCACGGGCCACCACGCGCTTGACCTGCATGATCCCGATGGCCCCGGCATCGGAGACGATGTCGTGGCGGAAGTTGCTCTCGGCATCCATGACGGCCAGAACGAGGCGGTAATCGACGGCATAACGCCGGGAGGCGTCATACATGGTCCTCGCCACTTCCCGGAGCTCTTCGTCCGGGATGAGGGCGTTCTTTTCCGCCAGGTGAGCCGCGATCAGCTCCACGGCGCGTGCTTCTTCCCAGTTCAATTCAAAACCGAGACCGCTGTAAGTGGTCTCGTGGGAAAAATTCAGGCTCGTCAGCGAAACCACGCCGATGATCATTCCGAGCAGAGCCAGTAGTCTCAAGGCTTTCATGTCTTTCACCCTTCTTTCCCCTGTCCGATCCCCCTCCGGCTGGTCTTGTCGCGGGGCAGTGTCTCAGGAGTTTTCGTTGGGGAGGTTCAGCGGGATGAGGAGACCGGAAGGTCAGATTGGTTGAAGAAGACTGTTACTTCATGCACCCGCTGCAACATTATTTACGCATATGTTACAAATCAATGAAGGTGATTGCAAGGGAAAAGTGATGATTTTCTTTAATTTCTAAATTATATCAAGCAGATAGATAAAAAGTAGGGCTTTTTCAGCCCTTCGGTGCAGAAAATTCTTGATTTTCAGTATTAGGGCGGTTGCCGGGGGGAACAAAGCCTCCTTGCCATCCCCCGGCGTTTCGGTTAACGTTGACCCTCCAGGACGGGGAGGCCCCTGCTGTCTCCGAAATCTGGCGCACAAGTCCATGAGGGAGAACGTCATGAAGAATCCTTTTTTCAGAAGAACACAGATTCGATGGTTCCCGGTTCTTTTGGGGGTCATCGCGCTTACGTGGGTCATGCCGGGAAACGCCGACGCCCAGAAGGGCGCCTCGCCGGACCTCAGTACGGCCATCGTCCGGGTGGCCAAGGAAAGCATTCCCGCCGTGGTCCACATCGAGGTGACCCACAGCCAGGAAGTCAGGCGGCCGACGACGCCCTTTGAGGGGGACCCTTTCTTCCGCTTCTTCCAGGACCCGCAGCGCACGCCACGCAAGTTCAAGCAGGAAACGCGGGGGCTCGGCACGGGGATGATCACCGACACCCAGGGGCACATCCTGACCAACAACCATGTCGTGGGCGGCGCCTCGAAGGTCCAGGTTCTGCTCGCTGACGGGTCCCGGTTTGAGGCGCGCGTCGTGGGAACGGACCCCAAGACGGACCTTGCCATCATCAAGATCGACGCAAAGAAGGCCCTTCCCCACGTGAAGTTCGGCAATTCCGATGCCATCGAGGTGGGCGAGTGGGTTGTCGCCATCGGTCACCCCCGCGGCCTCGACCAGACCGTGACGACGGGAATCATCAGCGCCAAACACCGCCGGGGGATCACCGACCCGTCGGGCTACCAGGACTTTCTCCAGACCGACGCGGCCATCAACCCCGGAAACAGCGGCGGGCCCCTGCTGAACCTGCGGGGAGAGGTCGTCGGGGTGAATGCCGCCATCGCCTCCGCATCTGGCGGCTTCGAGGGTATCGGTTTTGCGATCCCCAGCAACATGGCCCTCTATATCTCCCGCGAACTCATCGCCAGGGGAAGGGTGGAGCGGGGCTGGCTCGGAGTGTCCGTGCAGGACTTGAGCTATGATCTCTCCAAGACCCTGGGCATCGAGGGGACCCGGGGCGCGCTTGTCTCCGAGGTCCTCAAGGCAAGCCCGGCGCAGAAGGCAGGGCTCAAGCAGGGCGATGTCGTTATCGCCTACAACGGCAAGGAAATCCGCGATGCCTCGCAGTTGCGCAACGAGGCGGCTTCGTCGCCCATCGGCAAAGAGGTGAATCTGACGATCCTCCGCGAAGGAAAGAAGCGCGAGGTTCCCGTACGGATCGAATCCATGGAGAGCCGCGGCCAGGCCACCGCCGTCCCGATCCGGGAGCGCCTGGGCGTCACGGTGCGACCGGCAGCGGCAAAGGAGGCAACTCGCCTGAAGCTCAGGCCCGGCCAGGGGGTCGTCATCACGCGCGTCGAGCCCGGAAGCCCTGGAGCCAAGGCCGGCCTGGAGCCCGGCGATGTGATTCTGGAGGTGAACGAGATCGCCCTGTCGAGTACACAGGACCTTTCCGGGGCCCTGGCCCCGGTGAAGCCGGGCCAGCAGATCCTGGCTGGCGTCGTTGACGGACGCACCGGAGAGAGAGGCTCTCTTCAGATCAAGGTCCGTTGAGCCGTTTTCCCTTCCTTGCCCGCCCGGATAGGCGCCGAAGCGATCAAGAATTCGTGAATGTCGGGGCTTTTTTTGCTATACTCTCACCCCGGGCTGCCGCACAGAGCGGCCGACCGATAACGGCAGGGGGAGCGGCTTGATGCACAACGCAACCGGTCGGCGACTCATGAGCAGCGCGATGGCCGCTGCCCTGCTTCTTGCCCTGGCGTTGATTGCGTCCTGCACCCCATCTGCGCCCGGCCCGGCCGCAGAATCGTTCAAGAAGGAAGTCCAGGCGACGAAGGAATCTCTTGCGCCCTCCCTGATGGATGCCGTGGCCAGCCGGGAACCCCGTTCGGCCAGGAGCATCCTGGAGCGGCAATGCGCCCTGGCCGGAGAGGGTGGCATCCCGTTCACCTGCGGGATCACCGTCCTGGATTCTCACGGCATCACTCTCGCATCCGCCACG
This sequence comes from uncultured delta proteobacterium, assembly GCA_963705165.1. Taxonomy (GTDB): domain Bacteria; phylum Desulfobacterota; class Syntrophia; order Syntrophales; family UBA2192; genus UBA2192. The sequence goes on from CAVPJD010000024.1 coordinate 179,611, forward strand.
CCCGGCGAAACGATCAAGCGCCTCGACTACTCGCGCTACGAGGTTGTCATGAAAGCCCTGAAGGAGCGCAAAATCGTCAAGGCGAAGCTCTACCTCCAGGACCACTCAACACTCTACGTTGTGAGCATCCCCCTCGTGCGCCAGGGGGAGGTGCTGGGGCTCCTGGTGCTTGCCTTTGACGCGGCAGACCTCCGGAACCGGTTCGGTCTCACCGAGGAGGAATTCCTGAGGGCGGATCTGAACGGCTGAAACCCGTCAAAACCCGGATCGATGGAAGAGATGGAAACAACAGGATACCGGCTCAGCGTCGAAGGAAAAGCGGGGGAAGAGGCGACGATCCGCCTCGCAGGCCGCCTTTCGCTGGACGATCTGGAGCCCCTCATGGCCGACCTGCAGGCGATCCCGGGGCGCTTGAAGCCCCGGAGGCTTTCCGTCGATCTTGCCGGTGTCGAGTACCTGGACAGCGCCGGGGCGCTCGCCCTGATCGAACTGGAGAACCTCGCCAAATCGCTTGCGATCCCCTTTGAACTCCTCAACGTCTCCGGGACGAATCACGGCCTGCTGGGCCTCATCGACCGGGAAGCGCTCCAGCGGCCGCCGCTGAGGCCGGAATCGGTCCGGCCGACCGCTGTGGAGAAGCTGGGCGAGTTGGCCCGCAGGCAGTACCGCGACTTCCTCGAGATCATGTCCTTCGTCGGGGAGCTCGTGGTGGCGCTTGCCTGGAGTCTGGCGCATCCCCGCAGCGTGCGCTGGGAGGACGTAAAATTCTACATGAAGCGGGCAGGCGCCGACGGGCTTCCCATCGTGGCGCTCATCAGCCTGCTGCTCGGCCTCATCATGGCCTTCATGTCGTCTCTTCAGCTCAAACAGTTCGGGGCCACCATCTACGTGGCCAACCTCGTGACCCTTGCCATGGTCCGCGAGCTGGGCCCCATCATGACGGCCATCCTCGTGGCGGGCCGCTCGGGATCGGCCTTCGCCGCGGAGATCGGCACCATGGTCGTCAACGACGAGGTCAACGCGCTGGTGACCATGGGCTTTGACCCTATCCGGTTCCTGGCCGTCCCCAAGGTGCTCGCAGTCATGGTGGTGGTGCCCATCCTGACCGTCTACGCCGACCTCTTCGCCATCCTCGGCGGCCTCATCGTGGGGATCACGGGCCTGGATCTCACCGCATTCACCTATATCCAGCAGACAAAGTCCAGCATCCGGGTCTTTGACTTCGCCACGAGCCTGATCAAGGCCGTGGTCTTTGCCCTGCTGATTGCCGGGATCGGCTGCCAGCGGGGATTCAAGGTGAAAGGGGGGGCTGAGGGTGTGGGGACGTCGACGACCTCCGCCGTCGTCTCGGCCATTTTCCTGATCATCCTGGCCGATTCGGCCTTTGCCATCATGCTGCATTACATCCGGCAGTGACACGTTTGAGAGGACCTTCTTCAAGGGGTTCATGGACGGGCAGATGGCAGGCTGCCGGTTAAAGGAAGTGAGGATCAGAAGCCAGGAAGAGCAGAAGAGCGGAGGGGAAAAGAATTATTTCCGCGCTTCCGCTCTTCCGATCTTCGCAAACGCGCTGCACTGAGCATGGACAAGGCACCTTACTATCGTACGGGGGTAACATTGGGATCGCCCAACACAGAGCCGGTCATCATCGTCGAGAACCTCACGGCACGCTATGGCGACGTGACGATCCTTGAGGACGTGAGCTTCGAGGTCCGCCGGGGCGAGCGGTTCATGATCCTCGGGGGCAGCGGCTGTGGAAAATCGACGCTGCTCAAGCACATGATCGGCCTCATCAAGCCCTCTGCGGGCCGGGTCATCATCAACGGCATCGACATTGCCCGGGCCGACGAGGAGGCGCTTCACCGGGTTCGAAGCGATCTCGGCGTGCTCTTCCAGGCCGATGCCCTTTTCGGCTCCATGTCGCTTGCGCAGAACGTGGCCCTGCCGCTTGCGGAGTACACCAACCTTTCGCCGGAGCTGATCCGCGAGATCGTCCGGATGAAGCTCGGTCTTGTGCACCTGGTGGGCTATGACAATCACATGCCGGCAGAGCTTTCCGGGGGCATGCGAAAACGGGCGGGGCTGGCGAGGGCCATGGCCCTTGACCCCACGTTCCTCTTCTTCGACGAACCCTGGGCGGGCCTCGATCCCGTGACGGCCGCCGAGCTCGACATCCTCATCCGCAGCCTCAACGAGGGGATCGGCACGACGATGGTCTTCGTCACCCAGGAGCTGGCCTCCATCTTCAGTCTCGGCGAGCGCTCCATCATGCTCCACAAGGACACGAAAGGCATCATCGCACGGGGAACGCCGGCAGAGCTCCGGGAAAAGTCAACGGACCCCCGGGTGCTCAACTTTTTCAACCGTCAGGCCGACTGAGGAGATGCGAGGAGGTTAGGAAGATCAGAAGAGCGGGAAAAGTGGATCGGGTCTGTTTTTTCTTTGGTTGTTCCTTCCGCTCCTCCTCACTTCCTCGCTTCCGATCTTCGCAGTCAGAAAGCCTGAAGGCATCGATAAGGCTGTTTTGAAGATGCAGCCCGATTGATAGAACATTAGCCAGGGAGAAGCACCAAGATGGTCAGACACGTATCAAGCCGTGCCCTCGGGCTCTTCGTCACCGTCGGCGTCATCCTGGGGGTAACCGCAATCATCTGGGTCGGGGCCTCGAAGTACTTCGAAAAAGGGGACCGCTACGTCACCTTCTTCAACGAGAGCGTCCAGGGCCTCCAGCAGGACTCGGCCGTCAAGTACCGCGGTGTGGATGTGGGTCGCGTGGAGGGAATCCGGGTGGCTCCCGACAACCGGCTCATCGAGGTGGTCATGAAGATCCGGCTCCGGGAGGAGGTGGAAAAAAATAACGTCGCCTCCCTGAGGGCGGTCGGGATCACTGGCATCGTCTTCATCGAGCTCGACCGGCGCGATCCCGAGGCGCCCGACCTGTCACCCAGGATCGACTTCGCCTCCGAGTATCCGATCATCCCGTCGAGGCCGTCACAGCTCAGGCAGATCTTCTCGGGCATCGACGAGATCGTCGAGAAGATCAAGCAGGTCGACCTCGAGGGACTCTCGAAGAGCATCACCAACTCGGCCAAGGCGGCGGAAGACCTCCTGGCAGGTCCCCGGACGCAGAAAGTGCTGGCAAACCTGGAGTCCATCTCCGTCAACCTCGATCAGACGATGGCCCGCGTCGAAAAGATCACCGCAGAGGGAAATCTCGAGGGGATTGTCGGCGAGACACGAGCGGCCCTCGTCGAGGCCCGGTCGCTCATCGCCGTCACGCGCGACGAACTCAAGGCCCTCCGGCTTGCCGAGACGGCGGAAAAAACGAACCGGGTTGTGGACAGCCTTTCCAGGACCTCGCGCACGACGGCCCGGGATCTCCAGGTCATGAGCGACAACATGAAACGCTCCTCTGAGACTCTGGAGAGGCTCGTGGAGAGGCTGGAGTCCAACCCCTCGGATCTGCTCTTCAGCAAGCCCCCCCCGGCGGGGAGGAGGGACTGACAAAGATCGAAGGTAAGAGGGAAGGAGGGTAAGAAGTTGAGAAAAAGAAGGGAACACTGCAGGCAGGGGTGGATGAAACGGATATGGTTCCTCTTGTTGGCCATGCTCTTCATTGTGGGGTGCGGGGGCGGGAAATCAACCTACGTGGTTCAGCAATACCTCCTGGACTACTCCCCGCCTGCGCTCGCGGGTCTTACAAAGGCCAACGAGGTGCTCCGCGTGGAACCCTTCTCCACGGCCCAGGCCTTCACCGGCACAGCCATGTTCTACCGACCGTCACCCTTCGAGCTGAGCTCATACAACAGAGAGCGCTGGCGCGTGATGCCGGGCGACATGGTGACGGATTTCCTGCTGAGGGACCTGCGCAACTCAGGCGCGTTCATGGCCGTCCTGGCCTACGAGGATCCGGGCGAGGGCCGCTTCGTTGTGACAGGCACCGTTGCCGAGTTCCTGGAGGTGGACGGAAGAGACGGCCCCAGGGCCCGGCTTTCCGTCGACGCGACTCTCCTGGACACAACGCAGCGGGAGATCACAAAGCGCGTCGTCTTCCAGAAGACCTACACGGTCGAGGAGGCGATGAAGGACAGGTCGGCCGGGGCCCTTGCCGAGTCCATGAGCGGGGCCATGAAAAAGTTCTCCGGGGAGCTCATGCTGGACATTCACCGAGCGATGGGCAGAGTGAAGGTTTCGAACTCGCCCTAGCGCATCTGGATGTTTTCATCAAAACGACCCATGCCACGGGGCCATGTTGCCGGAAATGGAACCCCGTCGCAGAAAAAACCGGGAAAAGGTGATGTCATGACGATCAAGGAAAAGGATTATTTCACCGCCCTTTACGAAGTGGCCAGGGTAATCAACGCCTCCCTGGAGCCCTCGGAAGTCCTCGAAAAGATCGCCCACTGCGTAACCGAGGCGATGGGCGTGAAGGCCTGCTCCATCCGCCTGCTCGATGCGCGCGGAAAGCGTCTTCTCATCGGGGCATCCCAGGGGCTTTCGAAGGGGTACCTCCACAAGGGCCCTGTTTTGGTGAAGGAAAGCGGCATCGACCGCAAGGCCCTGGGGGGCAAGACGATCTGGATCGAAGACGCCCAGTCGGACAGGGATTTCCAGTACACCGCCGACGCCAAAAAGGAGAAAATCCGATCCATCCTGGTGGTCCCGCTGGTTGTCGGGAAGAAAGCCATCGGGGTCCTTCGCGCCTACACGAAGGAGGAGCGGAAGTTCGATAAACAGGAAGTCCGGTTCCTCGAGGCCGTGGCCAACCTGAGCGCCATCGCCCTGGACAACGCCCGCCTATACAATGCCCTCAAGACGAATTTCGAACTGCTCGTGGAGCACAAGTACAGGATTGATGACAATTGAAAGGCAGGCATAAGGCTAAAGGCTTAAGGCAAAGGGCCATAAGGACGCAGATTTCAGCCACATTCGGGAGAAGAAAATGACACGGATCGGGATAAACGGGTTCGGGCGGATCGGGCGGCAGGTGCTCAAGGCGATGATCGAGAGGTACCCGAAGACGCTGCAGGTCGCGGCCGTCAACGATCTCTTCGACGTGGAGACCAACGCCCACCTCTTCAAGTACGACACCAACTACGGGCGCTTCCAGGGCACCGTCGCCGAGGGGAAGGACCAGTTCATCATCAACGGCCAGCCCATCCGGAGCTTCGCTTACCGAGACCCTGCCCAGATCCCCTGGGACGACGAGGGGGTTCAGATCGTCATCGAGAGCACGGGCCTGTTCACCGACGCCGCAAAAGCGCAGGCACACCTCCAGGCGGGGGCAAAGAAGGTCATCATCTCGGCACCGGCCAAGGGCGAGGACATCACCGTCGTGATGGGCGTCAACCACGGCGCCTACAACCCGAAGAAGCACAGCATCATCTCCAACGCCTCCTGCACGACCAACTGCCTGGCGCCCCCCGTGAGCGTCGTCCACGCCGCCTTCGGCATCGAGAAAGGCATGATGACGACGATTCACTCCTACACGAACGACCAGCGGATCCTGGATCTGCCCCACAAGGACCTCCGGCGCGCCCGTGCGGCGGCCTGCAACATCATCCCCACGACGACGGGGGCAGCAAGGGCTCTCTCCCTCATCATCCCCGAGCTGGAGGGACGCTTTGACGGCTACTCGCTCCGTGTCCCCACGCCGACGGTCTCCGTGGCGGATTTCACCGCCGAGCTGAAAAAAACCGGCACGACGGAGGAACTCCGCGAGGCCCTCAAGCAGGCGGCAAGAAAGTCGCTGCAGGGAATCATGGCCTGCGAGGAGGACCCCCTCGTGTCGACGGATTTCAAGGGCGATACGCACTCATCCATCGTGGACATGGAGTTCACCCAGGTGTTCCGCGGCAACATGGCCAAGGTCGTGGCCTGGTACGACAACGAGTGGGGCTACTCCTGCCGCGTGGCGGACCTGGCGGACTATATTGCCGGTAAAGGACTGTGAAAAAAGGTCAGGAGTGCGCCATGCCAAAGCTGATCCTTCCGCGTAAAATCCGCAAGCGCGACGGCTCCGTCGTCCCTTTCGAAAAGGAAAAGATCCGCTACGCCGTCGAGCGAGCGGCCTTCGAGGTCCTCCAGGACCGCCTGAAGTCGATTACCGTCTCCGAGACGGTGACCGACACCGTCCTGGCCGACGCAAGCCGCCTCTACCGGAAGGCGACCCCCGGCGTCGAGGCCATTCAGGACCTCGTCGAGCAGGGCCTCATGAAGGCGGGTTACGGCCCCATCGCCCGGGCCTATATCCTCTACCGCGAGCGCCGTGCGGAGATGCGCCAGGCCAAGGCGGCCCTGGGCCTCAAAGACGACCTCAAGTTCCCCATCAACGCCATGGAAGTCCTCAAGAAGCGCTACCTGATCAAGGACGACGAGCGCAACATCGTCGAAACGCCAGGCGAGCTTTTCCGCCGGGTGGCCCGCCACGTGGCCCGGGGGGAGGATGGCTTCAAGTCGGCCGTCTCGGCCACCGAAGCCGAAGAGACCTTCTATGACATGATGCGCGAGCTCACCTTCCTGCCCAACTCGCCGACCCTCATGAACGCGGGGACGGCGCTTGGTCAGCTCTCGGCCTGTTTTGTGCTGCCCGTGGGGGACTCCATCGACGGGATCTTCGGGGCGCTTCATCACATGGCAAAGATCCATCAGTCCGGCGGCGGCACGGGTTTTAATTTTTCGCACCTGCGGCCCAAAGGGGCCCTCGTCAAGACAACCAAGGGCGAGGCCTCGGGGCCCGTTTCCTTCATGAGCATCTTCGATGCAGCCACCGGGGTCATCGTCCAGGGAGGGCGCCGGCGGGGGGCCAACATGGGGATTTTGCGCTGCGACCACCCGGACATCATGGACTTTATCGAGGCCAAGATCGACAAGGGTCGCTTTGCCAACTTCAACCTCTCCATCGCCGTGACGGACCGCTTCATGGATGCCGTGCGCCGCGACGGCAACTTCGACGTTGTGAACCCCCGGACGGGAAAGAAGGACCGCACGGTGAGGGCAAGGACAATCTTCGACCTGATCGTCTACGGGGCCTGGCGCACAGGAGACCCGGGACTCATCTTCGTCGACGCGATCAACCGGCAGAACCCAACGCCGGCCCTGGGGCGCATCGAGGCTACAAACCCCTGCGGGGAGTTGCCGCTGCTGCCCTACGAGAGCTGCAACCTGGGATCCGTGAACCTCGCCAGGATGGTGAAAAACGGCAAGCCCGACTGGAAGCGTCTGGCCGAGACGATCCGCTGGGGGGTACGCTTCCTCGACGACGTCATCGAGGTGAACAACTTCCCCATGCCCGAGATAGAGCAAATCACGCGCGGAAACCGCAAGATCGGCCTCGGCGTCATGGGGTTTGCCGACATGCTCATCCGCCTCGGGATCCCCTACAATTCCCCGGAGGCAGAGCGCTTCGCCCGGAGGCTCATGGCCTTCATCCGCCGCGAGTCGCTGAAGGCCTCGGCGGCGCTTGCCGCCGAGCGGGGTGTCTTCCCGAATTACGACCAATCGATCTTCGCGCGGAAGAACCTCCCCGTGCGAAACGCGACGGTGAACACCGTCGCCCCCACGGGGACGATCAGCATCATCGCCGGCTGTTCGAGCGGCATCGAGCCGCTCTTTGCCATCAGCTTCGTGCGCAATGTCCTGTCGGGCACGCGGCTCTTCGAGATCAACCCGATCTTCGAGAAGGTCGCCCGGGCACGGGGAATCTACAAGCGGGAAATCCTCGCCGAGATCGCCCGCTGGGGGAGCCTGCAGAAGATCAAGGGAATCCCGCGGGACATCAAGAGGGTTTTCGTGACGGCCTTCGACGTGGAGCCGGAGCAACACTTGAGAATTCAGGCCGCTTTCCAGGAGCACTGCGACAACTCGGTGTCCAAGACGATCAATCTTCCCATGGAGTCGACCATCGATGAGGTGCGCAACATCTACCTTGCGGCCCACAAGCTCAAGTGCAAGGGGATCACCATCTACCGCTACGGGAGCCGGGCCGAGCAGGTCCTCTCCTTCCGGGGAGCCGATGGCGGCCCCGTGATTCTCGAGGAGGATCTCATGGCGGCCGACTCGGAGTTCGCCGGCGGCTGCATGACGGGAACGTGTACCTTTTAAGCCTTCTTCCCGTCAGCTCCCTCTCCCTTGAGGGGAGAGGGTCGGGGTGAGGGTGAACAGATCTTCTTCCTCAAAGGAAGACTGACATAATGCGAAAGGCTTAAGCATGAAGAAGAGTCGTGTCGAGGAAGTGGTAAACACACACGCGGAGGGTTTCAGCTGCGCCCAGGCCCTTCTCGCAGTTTATGGGCCGGAACTGGGCGTGGACAGGGAAACGGCGCTGAAGATCGCCGGCGGGTTCGGAGGCGGCATGGGCCGCATGGCGGGAACCTGCGGGGCTGTGACGGGAGCCTTCATGGTCATCGGCCTGATCCACAGCATGACGAAGAAGGGCGACCTGCCGCAGAAGGAGCTTTCCTACGAGTACATCCGGAAGTTTGCCGAGACATTCAGGAAGCGAAACGGGTCCCTTGTATGCAGGGAGCTCATGGGTGTTGACGTGAGCACGCCGGAGGGCTTTGCCGAATCCAAGGCCAAGAACATCCCCCGGACCGTTTGCCCGAAATTCGTCCGCGACGCCGCGGAGATCCTCGAGGAGATGCTGGGCGATTCCCTCGGGAAGTGACGCCCGACAGGAGCAGGATCATGAAGAAAAAGGAGACCCGTAACCTCAGGGGCCTTTACTCGGTGGGGCCGGCCACGGTGCGCGATCTGAAGCTCCTCGGGATCACCCGGGTGGAGCAGCTGGTCGGGCAGGACGCTCGGAAGCTCTACGATCGCCTGGGCAGGCTGATGGGGAAGCGATACGATCCCTGCGTAATGGATGTCTTCTCGGCGGCGATTGCGCAGGCGCAAGACCCCGGCCTTCCAAAAGAGAAGTGCAAGTGGTGGTACTGGAGCCGGGTCCGGAAATCAGGCAAGAAATGAAACGGGTCCTGCACTCGACTCACTTCATGAAATCGCCTGCCGAAACAACCTCCGCGTAGATCCCCTGCAGGGCGGCCATGAACGCGCCGTGCACGGCCCACGCCGGTACGACCTCCCCCTTGAAGGTCAGGTTCCTCGTCGCACAGGCATCCTCGATGACGGTGCACTTGAACCCCAGATCGAAGGCCGCCCGCGCTGTGGCGTCGATGCACATCTGGGACATGGCGCCGCAGATGACAAGCTGCCCGATCTCCTCTTTTTTCAACAGCTCCAGAAGATTCGTGCCCCGGAAGCCGTTCGGGAAGTACTTGGTCACCACCGGTTCAGCCGGCAGGGGCTCAACGACGGGATGAATCTCGGCCCCGGGAGTATCAGGGATGAAGAACGTTGCGCCGGCCCGTTTCGAGAGATGCCGGACGTGAAAGACGGGTTCGGAACGCTCCCGGAAACCCTGTAGAAGTGCGTTTGCCTTCCCGGCCGCCGCCTCCATCCCCACGAGTTGCATCGCCCCGCCCGTGAAGTAGTCGTTCTGGATATCCACCAGCAAAAGACCCCGTTTCATGAGCCTCCCTCCTTTCAGGCCTTCATACCCGATGCGGCTTCGATCCTTTTCAGTTCGTCAAAGAGCCTTTGGTTCACCGGGGTCGCCACACCGTAGCGCTTCCCCAGCTCGATCACCGTCCCGGCAAACATCTCTACCTCGGTCTTGCGGCCGGCCTCGACATCCTGGAACATGGAGGTCTTTCCCTCCGGGTTCAGGCCCTCGAGGACTTGGTACCACTCCCCAATATCCTTTTCGCCCAGATCCACCTTTACCGCCCCGGCGATCGCGATGACTTCCCGCATGGCCGAATCCATGAGCTCCCGGGCCTCGGAAGAAGACCGCAGGGCGCCGTAGTTCGCCCTCAGGATGGCCGAGGTCTGATTGGCCCCCACATTGACCATGTACTTGAACCAGAGGCTGCGGATCATGTCCGGCGGGATCACGTGGGCAATCCCCGCCCTGTCGAAGAGTTCATGAATGCGCCGGACCCGGTCCGTCATGTCGGCGTTCTTTGCCTCGCCGAAGAAGATCCGTCCCTGGTTCGTGTAGTTGACGCTGTTGCCCTCCCGGACGGCGTCGATCCCAAGGGTCAGGCCGTAGACAACCTTGTCCTTCCCGTAAACCGCGCCGATGCGCTCCTCGCTGTCGATGCCGTTCATGACGGACAGGATCGTCGTCCCCGGCCCTATGGCCTTCTTCATCTCGCCCATGGCCTGGTCGAGATGATGGTGCTTGACCGCCACGATGAGCAGATCGGCAGGCGCGGCCGCCTCGGGGCTTTCCACCGTGATGCCGTAACGTTTTCCGTTCACGACGACCCCGTCGCGCCTCAATGTTTCGCAGCGCTTTCCCGCCGCGATGAAGGAAACGCATCGGGGGTCCATTTCGTAGAGGATGCTTCCGTAGGCCGCCCCGAGGGCCCCGGCACCGATGATGGCGACTTTTTCGATGGATAGTTTCATGTGCGCTTCACCCTGAATAAACCTTCGCCCTTCCGTCCGATCGCGCCCGTGGACGGAAGGGCGAAGCCGGCAGCTCTTATTTTTTGGCTTTCTTTTTCGCTTTGGGCCGGGCCTTCCCTTTCATTTTTGCAGCGAACTTCTCCAGCTCGGTTTCGAGATAGATCGCCTTTTTCAGTTCGGCGAAGAGGATCTTGTTTTTGGGGCGGTCTGTAATCTTGTGGATGTCGATGTAGCGGATGATCCCGAACTTGTCGAGAACGAAAATCGCCCGCTCCGAAAATCCTTCCTTTCTCCTCACTCCGTACTTCTTCGCGACGGAGGCCTGCGGGGAGAAGTCGCTCAGCAGCGGGAAGGAGATCCCGCCGAGGCTTTCCGCCCATGCCTTCAGGCAGGGGACATGGTCGACGCTGATGCCCAGGACCTGGGCATTGAGCTTCCCGAACTTGGCCATTTCGGCTTCGTACGAGGGAAGCTGATTCGTTCAGACCGGTGTCCAGGCCAGGGGAAAGAACGCGACGACGACGGGGCCCTTGCCGAGGCACTTGCTGAGCGTCACCTTTTTGTCCAGATGGCTCGGCAGGGTGAAGTTAGGGGCCTTTTGCCCGACTTTCAGCTTCATGTTCAACCTCCTTGAAAAATGGGATGGATTGATCTCAGGCAGGCGTGCGCCTGGGCTTCACAATGGGTTGCATTTTAACACGGTTCTGGAAAAGGGGAAATGAGATTCTAGGTGTTCTTCAGGCGCCGATAACCCCAGCAGTTGGCGAAGAAGAACCAGGCAAGCGGCCCCCCCTCGCGAAGGAGCCGTCGGGCGAGCCGTTTGACGCTGCGATCCTGTCTGCCCACCTTCACGTCGGCAAGATAGACGGCAAGCACTCCTCTCAGGAGCATGCGATGGAACCTGGGGTTGGGCAGTTCGCCGAGTTCCCGATCCGACACCCGAAAGAAATGGATGAACCGCTCCATCATCTCGCTTTCGCTCCGGTAATGGTCGCAGAAATTGAGCTCCCCGGCGAGACGATCTTCTTCCCGGTCCACGTAGTAGTCGAGCAGGATGTGAAGCCCCTGGACCCAGGGGAAGTAGGCCTCTTTCATTCGGCCGAGGACCTCGTCGGAAAGATCGTTTCCCCAGCTCTGCGAGACGAGGGAAAAAACGCCCAGCGTGGATCCGGAGGCGGCGGCAAACTCCTGCCATTGCAAATCCGGAAACCGTTCGCGGTAGCCGGCAAACCAGGCCTCGAGCCGGGGCCTGACCTCCTCGGCCCTCACGTGCTTGTGGACCTGCAGCTCACTGTAGTAGCCGGCAAGCTCCACGAGAAAGGGTGCGATGCGGTCATGGGCGGGATGGTCCTTGAGAACGTTCTGGCAGGTCCGGACGAGGGCAGGCAGGTAGCCCCCGTCGTCTTTTTCCTGCCGGCAGTGGTAATAATCGCCTGGCTTGGCCCCGGGGGTCAGGGCGTCCGCCAGGGCCGTGTGCAGAATCCGGAAATCCTCCGGGTCGCGCGAGGTGCCGCGGTCGCAGAGATTGTCCAGGTAGTCGCTGATCGTCTGGTAGGCAATAATGAATCGCATCGTTTCGCGGGCATGTTCCCCCGCGAGCAGCGTGTAGATGCCGCCGCCTTCGCAATGGAAGGTCTTGGCTTCGATACTCATGAGGGCCTGGCGGCGCAGCTCGGGGTCGGGGATCTTTCTTGCCTTTTCCTTCCAGCCACCGAGAAAGCGGTTCACGGTTGGCAGGACCCGCGTCATGGCGATATGCGTCAACGATACAAAATTCCCGGGAACGCCCATCAATGCCTCCGCCGGCACTCTTAACACAGGCGCGCGTCCAACACAAGAATGACGGGGCCTAGAAGGACCCCTACCTTGATCTTCCTCTCCCTTGAGGGGAGAGGACTGAGGTGAGGGTGAATGATCCCTTTCCTCAGGCGCAGAATAAGAGCACGTCAGATCCGGGAGACGCTTTCCGCCCGGCTCGTGAGATCGCTCATGGAGAGTGGGGGCCTGAGCGGCAAAAAATCTGTTCAAAAGTCAACCCCCTTCATCCTCTTCCGGAATGCCCTCATCGGACCCGATGGAACAAAAGGCCGAAGCGACGGACGACCGGAGACGTTTTTCCGGGAGATCTCCGCCTTATTCTCATAGCCCCCGCGCGGGCAGGGGATCCCCTGGATCATTTTTTCGTGGATGCGTGTCGGAAGGAAGGGCGCACGCTGCCTCAGGGCAGCTGCGTGTAGCAGACCTGGTTCTTCCCGGCGGATTTGGCCGCGTAGAGGTTCCCGTCAGTTCGGCGCAGGAAGTCCATCATGTCCTCGTTGCTGGCGTGCTGAGCCACCCCGATGCTGACGGTGACCTGGATGCCGATATCGGGCCGCGGTTTGAAGACTTCGTTTTTGAGCGCGACCCTCACGCGCTCGGCCGTTACCACACCCTGCTCACCCCCCGTGGAGGGCAGGATGACGGCGAACTCCTCGCCCCCGTAGCGGCAGGCCGCGTCGGTCTGGCGCAGGCACTCCTTGATGATCTCGGCAAACCTCACCAGGACCCTGTCACCCTCGAGATGGCCGTAGGTGTCATTGTACTTCTTGAAATCGTCGATATCGAGCATCAGCACGGTGAGCGGGTGGTCATAGCGGTTGGATCGTTCGATCTCCCCGTGGAGCACCGCATAGAACTGCCGCGAGTTGAAGAGCTTTGTGAGGCCGTCGGTGATGCTCAGCTCCTGGTAGCGCTGCTCGCTATCCCGGAGCTGGTCCATGGCGTGGTTGCGCTCCCGAAGTAAGGCCTTTTCCCGCAGCACGCGCCGGATCCTCATGCAGAGCTCCGCGATGCTCACGGGCTTGAGCATGAAGTCGCTTGCACCCATCGAGATGATCTCCTCGTAGGTGAAATCCTCGGTGAACCCTGTCATCACGATGACATCGATGTCATGACTTTTCTTGATGTGCGTCGTGAGCTCGAGGCCGTTCATCTCCGGCATCTTGATGTCTGTGAGGACCACGTCGACGGGGTTTGCCGCCAGGCACTCCAAGGCCTCCCGGCCGTTGCCCGCCGTGAGACACTCGTAGCCGGACAGGACCATGGCCTCCTTGAGCATGTCCCGAATCTCCTCTTTGTCTTCGACAATGAGAATGCGGGTCAGAGGACTCGTTTTCCCGTTTTTTTCCATGATTTCTGTTCGCTGACGTCTCCTGAATTTATGGCGACTGGCTCAGGATCGAGATGCATGAACCGTACCCGGCTCGCAGCACCGATGATCGCGGCCGGATCCCGCTTCTTCCGCCTCACAACCGGACAAGGTCATAACCCCTGCGGCCGAGCCCGATGGACTCGGCGTAGCCGAGGATGTGGGTCCCGTCGATCCGGGTTGCCTTTTTAAAAATATCGACATTGCCGTGCTGCGCCCTGACGAGGTCGAAGGCCGCCTGCTCGCAGGCCACCGGGTCCACGGACGCAACGATCCCCACGTCATGCCCGATCAGCTCGCTGTCTGCCATGCAGTCGCAGTCCTTTGCGATGTTGTTGATGAAGGTCACGCAGACGCAGGGCTTGCCGCTCAAGGCCCCCAGGGCATACTCGGCCGTCCGTTCCATCACGGCGCTCGACGCCAGGGCCATCCAGGGAATCTCGACGGCGTCGAACTCGCAGACGGCGATGCAGGTGGCGCATCCCTCGCAGAGGTCGGGATCGATGGAAGCCTGGTCTTCCCCGAGCAGGATCGCGTCGGCGGGGCACACTTCGGAGCATTTACCGCACATCGTGCAGCTGTCATTGATCGAGGGCTTCACGGCAGCGTGCATCGCGAGCTTCCCCGCCCGGGACCCGCATCCCATGCCCAGGTTCTTGATGGCCCCCCCGAAACCGAAGAGGATGTGGCCCTTGAAGTGAGAGACGACGACGAGGGCCCGGGCCTCGGCGATGTGGCGGGCGATCCTGACTTTCGGGAATATCTTCCCGGCTATGGGGATCTGCGTTTCCTCTTCGCCCCGCTCGCCGTCTGCAATGACAACGGGAACCCCCAGGGTTCCAAAGCCGTGCTTCCGGGCGATTTCGAGGTGGTCCGTCGCGTTGTGGCGCAGGCCCCGGTAGAGGGCATTGGCATCGGTGAGGAAGTGATTGGAATTGTGCCCGGCAAGCGTTGAGAGGATGGGCCTGAGATTCGCCGGGGAGACGAACCGCGTGTTCCCCTGCTCTCCGAAGTGAAGCTTGACGGCGACGCGGTCCTTTTTCCCGATCTGCCCTCCCGTGTCGGCCATGGCCCGCTCGAAGAGCCCGCTGATCGTATCTGCGCTGAATTTCTCGGAAAAATAAACGGCGGCGGCCATCGCACACTCTCCGGCAGAGAAATTTTTCCAACCATACCGGAAAAAATGACATTTGCCAAGGGGATCCTAACGGTATTTCCTTTACAAAACGGGGCCTTTTCATTATATTAGCACAGGCGACAGTCTCCCGTTAACGGCTGCCGGCCATTTTTCAAGGGGAGGGGAAAGAAGATGTCTCAGATCCAGCCCGAGGGCGAGGAGATCAGGAAGGCCATCAAGTGGATCTCCGATAACCTGAACGAAGGAAAAAAGAAGAGCAAGCTCATCGAGGAAGCGGCCATCAAGTTTGATCTGTCGCCGGCACAGACAGACTTCCTCATGAACTTTTTCTCGAAGTAGCACGGGTAAAAGCAGGCGCAGGGACCACTTTACGGGGATCTCATGAGGATCGACGGAACAACATGGACGGGGAACCCGGATTGGCGAGTTCCTGCCCAGGGCAATCCCCTGGCAGGAATGCTCATCCCGATGGGTCCCGGCGAAGGCCGCAGGGGGCACGCCCCGTCTTTGCCGCACGCTGCCCCCGATGAGTTTATTGTCGTCCATGATCGTGTGCATGGTGAGGTCGTTATCGACCTTTACCACGCCGCCACCCGATACGACGAGCCGCCCACCTACCGGTTGACGGGGGAGGGCAGTGTCGAGGTGGGCAAGAAGCCCCGCAAAGGGGGCATCGTCGACCTTCGCGCCTGATCCGCCGGAACCCGGAGCGGCTGCCGGCAACCCAACGACCCTGCAGGCGTTCAAGGCTTCGCGGGAACAGGGACACTTTCTTTCGACTTCTCCTGCTGCCGTTTAAGTCTCGCACCCTGTCCGCGAAAAATCCCCCACTGACCGTTCAACCGCCATCAATCCATTTCAGGAGGGAACAATTCCATGTACGCCTTTGCCGACAAGCTGCTGGAAGTAACGGAGAGACACGCCGACAAGATCGCCGACCAGTGGTGCAGGGCCGTCAAGTCAAACCCGCACACACCGTGGTTTCAGGCCCAGAAAACGGAGGCCTGCAGCCTCTTCGCCATAGATTTCTACAAGAACTTCCGGAATGTCTACTTTGACGAGAAGCCCTACAAGAAGCTGGAGAAATATTTCAATAACTACGCCGAGGAAAGCTTCCGCACAGGCGTCCCGATGGAGGAGGCCATCTACGCCCTCATCATGATGAGACGGCAAATCTGGCTCTACGCGGACTTCCAGGCGCTCTTCGTCACCGCCATGGATCAGCAACGTGCCGTGGAGACCATCAACCGGACGATTCGCGTGTTCGATCAGGGCATCTTCATCATCATCAAACGCTACAGGGAACTGGAAAAGGCCAAGAAGTAGCCGAGATCGAAAAGAAAGAAACGAAAGCCCCGCCGGCAACCGCCTGCGGGGCTTTTTATTGCCCCATGATGATTTCTTTTTCTTATCCGGAAGCCTGAAGCCCGATGCTTGATTCCCGCTGAGACGCGACTAGGTCGCTCGCAGCAATATTTGGTGCTCCTCCGAGCGCGACTCGCCCGCGCTCGTAACATAGATCGCGGGCTGGCCGACGATGGGGCAGTGCTTCTCGCAGGCCCCGCAGCCGATGCACATCGTGAGATCCACGTGGGGTTGCTGCAGTCGGACCAATTTCCCTTCGCGATCCCGCACCGTAACCTCCTCGAGCCAGATCGCCTTCTTCGGCGTCGGGCAGGTCTCCTCACAGACGATACAGGGGGTGGCGTGGGCGAAGGGAAGGCAGCGGCCTTTGTCGATTGCGGCGTGCCCCAGCCGCACCTGCTGCTTTTCCTCCAGAGGCA
This sequence comes from uncultured delta proteobacterium, assembly GCA_963705165.1. Lineage (GTDB taxonomy): Bacteria > Desulfobacterota > Syntrophia > Syntrophales > UBA2192 > UBA2192. Next base: position 196,196 of record CAVPJD010000024.1, read on the forward strand.
GCCGCTTGATGGCCCCCGTGGGGCAGACCTGACCGCAGAGGGTGCAGCGGTACTCGCAGTATCCGATCCTCGGCACCAGCACCGGCGTCCATAGCCCCTCGAGACCGGCCTCCAGAAGCGTCGGCTGCAGACCGCCCGTAATGCAGACCTTCATGCACTCCCCGCAGCGAACACAGCTCTGGAGGAATTTCTTCTCTTCGAGCGACCCCGGCGGCCGGATGATCTTTGCGTCGGACATGCGGGGCCTGGCAAGCGGTGAGATCCGCAGAAGCGGCACGGCAAAGGCCCCCGAGAGAAACGAGGCCACCACGCTTCTGCGCCCCAGGTCGAGGCCCCCCGTGGGGCGCCCTTTCAGCAGGCCGAAGCTCACGGCGTTTTTCGGGCAGACGTCATCGCAGTTGTTGCAGACGAGGCACTCCGAGGCACGCCACTTTTCCTTGCCGGCGGGCACCGCATCGGCCTGGCACACCCCGACACAGGCCCCGCAGGAATCACACTCTTCGCTCACGCTCCGGCGCAGGATCGAATGGCGCGACAGCAGTCCCAGCAGCGCCCCCAGCGGGCAGAGAAACCGGCACCAGAAACGCCTCTGCACGAGATTGAGCCCCAGGATGGTCAGAAAGAGAAGTCCGATGAAGGTCCCCTGCGCAAACCAGGGCTGCTGGAAGGGCAGGATCGTTTTTTTCAGTATGTCGTAGACGGCCTCCGACGCGGGGGTGATGAGGGGGAGGTTCAGCCGGTAGATCCCGTCGAAAAGGGACGTGGTGGCGTAGCTCAGGGCCGGGTAGATGGCGAGCGAGAAGGAGCGGATGGTGAGTGAAATGGGGTCCAGGACCCCGGCCAGCTGCACGCCGAAGAGCGACGAGGCTAGCACGGCGACGAGGATGTAGTACTTGAGCCGGAACCAGCCGGGGCCGGGCGGCTTGGGCCGCTTCTTCCGGAGGCTTCCGGCGAGATTGTGCAGCGTGCCAAGGGGGCAGACCCAGCCGCAGAAGAAGCGACCCAGCAAAACAGTGAGCCCCACGAGGATGAACGACAGCCAGAAAAGCCCCTCCACGGTGTGGGAGGTTAGAAACGTCGTCAGGGTGATCAGGGGGTCGAAGTCGAGAAAGAGCTTGACGGGCCAGCCCAGCTCATCGGTCCCCTTCGACTCCGTCTGAATGAAAAGAAAGAGGAAGAGGGCAAGAAACAGGCCCTGGGAAATGCGTCGTGCAAGCGTCAACGTCAAATCAGGCACTGATCCTTTTGATCTGGAGTTTCGAGAGGTCCATGACCCCGAGGCCCGCCTTGACGGCAAGCTGCACATAACCGAGATCGCTCCCTTTCATCCCGAACAGGGTGGCCCCGAAGGAATCGACGGCCACCTGGTCCGTACCCACAACCACCGTGTCGAGACGCTTCACGTCGTCGAGATCGCCGCCCGTGGGGCCGTTTGCCGTCAGGATCCGGACGGCGTCCAGCACGGTGAGCGTCGGCTTGATCACCCGGCAAAGGTCCACGAGGCTCTCGTCGAGGCGCTGGTGGACGCGAAACCGCACGCCCCCCATGACGCCCATCCAGTTTTTCATGGCCAGGGTGAGCACGGAGAGGCTGTGCGTCTTGGCGATGGGGACGTTGATGACCTTGTCGGCCTCGAAGATCTCGCTGTAGATAGGCCAGGACTTTAAAACCGTGCCATTGAGCTTGACATCCCGGTACTTGCGGCTGTCCATGTAGACCATCTCGGCCCCTGCGGCGGCGGCCGCATCGGCAATCCCGCTCTGCTTGTAGCAGCGCCTTGCATCGCTTACGGTGTTGTCGAAGATCCGGACCTTCTTCGCGCCCGCCTCGTAGCAGAGCTTTGCCAGGGCGCCTACGACGTCGGGGTTGGTGGTGGCGGCATACTGGGGGGTGCGGTCCCAGCCGATGTTGGGCTTCAGGATTACGACATCGCCCTTGGCGATGAAGCGCTTCATCCCCCCCATGGCGTCCAGGGCCGCCCGCACGGTCTGCGGGGTCGAGGCTCCCTTGGCCACGACAAGATCGGGCCCCTGGGCCGCTTCCGCCATACGGCCGAGGGTGGAGAGCCCTCCGGGGAGCGCCAGCCCCGCCGAGGACACTGCCGTCCACTTCAGAAAGTCACGTCTCTTCATACGGCACCCCTGCGATTTATATGGTTGAAAATACCATGATCAGCAGTTCCAGGTAAATCAAAAAGGAGATTCCGCTTTTCAAGGGTGAACCGTCTATGGTAGCTTCTGGATCACGCCTTTGTTTGCGTGGAATTCCGTAAAGATGCACATGGAGTGCTGCTTTGATTTCTGATCTTCCGATCTTCCTCACTTCCGATCTTCGAGGTCGTTGAACCATGGGACACATCGTTAACCCCGACAAGGAATACCGCCTCCTCCAGCAGCGACTCGACCGCAACGTGACGGGTGCGCCCGACTCGCCCCATTTCATGGAGATTCTGAAAATTCTCTTCTCGCCCGAGGATGCGAACATCGCCCGGCAGATCCCGACGCGCTTTGTCACCGTGGGACGGCTCGCGAAAAAGCTCGGCATGGAGCCTGCCGCCCTCGATGGCTGGATCACCGAGATGGCCCACCGGGGGCTTGTCATGGACATCGGGAGGGGCCATCGCCGCTACGTCACCCTTGCGCCCGTCGTGATCGGATTCTTCGAGTACACCTTCATGCGTGCCGATGACAAGCTCCCCCTGAAGGAACTGGCAAGGCTCTTCGATGCCTACATGCACGGCGATGACCGCTTCGCCCGGTCCGTCTTTGGGGCCGAGACGCAGATCGGCCGCTCGCTCGTGCGCGAGGAGGCCCTCCCGGAGGGGGACCACACGGAGATCCTGGACTGGGAGCGGGCAACCCGGCTCATCGAGTCGGCCTCGGCGGCATCCGTATCCCTCTGCGCCTGCAGGCACAAGGCCTCCCACCTCGGGAAGGCCTGCGACAGGCCCATGGAGAACTGCATCGCCCTCAACATGGGGGCGGAGATCCTCGTGAAAAACGGTTTCGCCCGGCCCGTTTCGACGGCGGAGGCGCTCAAGATCCTCGAGCAGTGCAAGGAGATGGGGCTTGCCCAGACAGGGGACAACGTGCAGAAGAACGCGGCCTATATCTGCAATTGCTGCGGGTGCTGCTGCGAAATGATGAAGGCCGTCCGGGTCATGGGTCAGCGCAACGCCATCGTCACGTCGAACTGGACCGTCGAGATCGACGAGACAAAATGCAAGGGCTGCGGCAAGTGCGCAAAACTCTGCCCTGTCGAGCTGATCGACATGGTCCCCGTTGCGGCCCAGGGCGGGAAAAAGCCTGTGAAGAAGGCCCGTCACCAGGAGGAGTTCTGCCTGGGCTGCGGTGTGTGCTACACGGGATGCAAGACCGGGGCGATCCGGATGAAACCGCGGGCCAAGCGGGTGTTCACGCCGGAGACGACCTTCGACAAGATGATCGCCATGGCCATCGAGCGCGGAAAGCTCGCCCACCTCGTCTTCGAAGGCCATGAACACTGGGGCTGGCGCGCCTTCGGAAGGGTGGCGGCGGTTCTGGAAAACACTCCGCCGGCCCGTGCCCTCCTGGCCATCGAGCCCCTGCGCTCGGCCTTCTTCGAAGCCGCGGTGCGAAAGGCCAAGACCTCTACCTAGCCGGCGGGCAGTCGATTCTGGGTCCTGCACTCCCTCCGCTCTCAACTTCTACCCTTCTGAATTTCTTTGTCGGCGCAGAGGATTGCAGACGGACCGGATGGGGAGAGGCTCGCATATCGCCGGCGGCCGGGAAAATTGTGTGGATTTTGGCCTCCGGAGTGACTAGAATGAGTTTACTTCAAAAAGGAGGTTCGTCCATGAGATCAAAAACGCGTCTTCTGGTACTGATCACCGTGATGCTTGCCATCCTGATCGGCGCCTCGTCCGCAATGGCCGCGGAACGGGTGGTTCAACTCCTGTTGCCGAACTGCGAGTGACCCTTCACCCGCGACAGGGTCAGTTGGACCCTTACAAACGTAGTCAAAACCAAAAAAGTGGAAGTCAACGAGTACACCCACATGGCGACTGTGACTTTCGATGACGAGGTAACCAGCGTCGAAAAGATCGTCGAAGCTCTCGAAAAGGCCGGCTTCCCTCTCGGGGGTCCGCCTAAATTGCTGAAGTGATTTGAAAAACGAGCCGGGGCGGGGGTCTGGGAAAGGCCTTCGCCCCGGTGCCGCTTTCCACCTTTGCGACTTCATCCTGCAGGCAGGCATTCCATGGAAGGCTCTACGAGAGAAAAATTCATCCACACCCTGGTGCAGTACAAGGAAAAGTTCGGCCAGGAGAAGGCCTCGGGCATCCAGGAGAAGTTCTGGCAGAGCAGGGAACAAATCGTGGCGGACAGCGCATCCGAGATCGACTGGTTCCCTTCGTGGAAGAAAAACCAAATCCTCGAGGACCTGCTTGCCAAGACCTACCTGGACCTCATCGCCGAGATGGAGCGCGAGGGCCTTTCCTGAGGACTGCGATCCTGTCGTCGCCGGAGAATGACCCATTCCCGGGGCAGCAAAATCCCAGCACCCATTACCGTTCGCAGGCCCCTGCAGGCCCGCGGGAAGGCATCATGGAATTCACTGTCCTGATCGGCGGGGAAGCCGGGCAGGGAATGTTTTCCGTCGAGCTTGAGCTCACGGAGCTCCTCTCCAGGCTGGGCTACCATTTCTTCGCCACAAAGAACTACATGTCGCGGATCCGGGGCGGTAACAACTACCACATGGTCCGTGTGGCTGATAGGCCCGTGCACGCCCTGAGCGGCAGGCCCTGGGACAAGGTCATCGCCATGGACGGCGGCGAGACGGAGCGGAGGCACCGCCCATCTTTGGGGAAGGGCGGCGTCTTCATCGGCGCCGACCGGGTTGGGCAGATCGAGAAGTTGAACACCTACCCGTGGTACCGCGAAAGAATCTACAGGCTGGAGGAACCGCTGAGAGACCGGCTCGAAGCCATACGGACGGCACAGACTTGGGGGGAACGGATCCCCATCGGGGTCTTCTGGCGCGATGAAGGCTACAACTGCCGGGAGGGCAAGGAAATGTTCCGCAAACCCGTCACGGAGGATGCCGTGGCGCGGCTTCTGAACAGGTCGTGCATCATGATGCGTTAGGGGAATGTGGGTAGTGATGGGCAGGGGATCGTCAAATTTCCGGCAATTTGACCGTCAAAAGTGACGGATTTCCGTCACAATCCTTCGAGCACCGCCTGTAGTTTTCGTCCTTTTCCGGCTCGACTTTTTTCTTTTTCATGAAGAGAAAGACGATGATAAACACGATCAGCCACGGCTGCTTTTGCGAACCCTTCATCAGCCGACGGACCAGACTTTTTTCTATGTTCTCCAGAAGCCCCTCGAGTACCGCCGTTGCCGTCTTTTACCCGGCGCACATTGTGCGCTACGGTACTTATATCTGACAAAATACGGAGCTAGTAAAGACAAAAGGGCGGGGGAAATAAAAAGGGGCTAAAAAAAAAGATTGGGTGCCAGGTGAAGGAGGGGAAACTGGCACCCAGAGAGAGATAAATGGGGTTTCAAGTTATCGGATTCGCCTTATTCATTATGCAACAAGTGTGACAACTGGTGCATGCGTGAGAACATTTATTGGAATTTTCGCAAAAAGTCCGCTTAGGGGGCGGGGGAGGTGGATTGTTTTTTCCGAACAATCAAGAAAGGAAGAACGATAAGTCCCGACAGATACTTGATAATCGCCTGCCCGATGATGGCAGGCCAAACAGGCCCGAAGGCAAGCAGGACAAAGACGAGAGAGTCCACGGGGCAGGAGACGAGGTTGGACCAGATGACCCTGGAGGCAAAGGGGCGTTTGAGCGCCCTGAATAAGAGCCAATCGAGGCTCTCCGATACGAAAAAAGCCGCCATCGAGGCTAACGCTATGTCCATATTGAAGAAAAGCGTGATGACGGAAGCTGCGATCATCCAGCCCCAGGTCGCCCAGTCGCCCCAGTAACGCTGCACAAAATCCCGAAAGGAAAAGGTAAGCCCTATCCAGACCACCCCCGCCGGGAAAGTGAGTCCGGCCACGGTCACGATGCCGAACCAGATGACGAAGGCATTGCCCAGAAGAATGCTGAGGAGGTAAAGAAGCCCCCAGATCCACTTTCTCATGTGCCGCTCCTACATATTTTGTAGGGGTTTCTTCAAAAGGACGGCCCTTTATTCCATAGATCGTCCCCCGATTCAAGGGTTTTCGCCTTGACGCTGTCGAGGCGAGTTGTTAGGGTTTGAAACGGATGACATCCTCCGGCCCTGATCTCAGAAGGATTACCGTCACTGCCGCCGTCCTCGAAAAGGACGGCAGGATTCTCATCGCCCGCCGCAAACACGTGGACCGCCTGGCGGGAAAATGGGAATTCCCCGGCGGGAAAATCGAAAAGGGCGAGACCGCCGAGGCCTGTCTCCGGAGGGAGCTGCAGGAAGAGTTAGGCATTGACGTCGTCGTGGGCGGCTTTGTCGGCCGCAGCTGTCATCGTTACCCCCACGGGGAGATCGAGTTGCTGGCCTACCGGGTCATCCATCACTCCGGGGATTTTCAACTCCATGATCACGAGGAGATCCGCTGGGTACTGCCGGCTGATCTTGCCTCCCACGATTTTTCCGCGGCCGATATCCCGATTGTGAAACTTCTGCTTGAAGGGGTGTGAACAATGCCCGTCGATGAGGTCCCGAGGGACCAATCCCTCATGCTCAACGGCCTGCAGCTCCGATTCCTCGAGCGGGGCCCGGTGGACGGACGGCCCATGGTCTTCCTTCACGGCACCGGCGACAACGCCCGCACGTGGGATCTGCTCACACCCCAAATGGCATCACAGTTCCGGGTCATTGCCCCGGATCAGCGCGGGCACGGAAAAAGCGGATGGGCCGTGCCGCCTGCCTACCGATGCGGGGATTATATGCTTGATCTGGCCGCCTTGATCGATTCTCTCGGCCTGGAAGGCATGATCCTGCTGGGGCACTCCATGGGAGCCCTGCACGCCAGCCTCTATGCCGCGCTCAACCCCGGCAGGGTATCGGCCCTTATCCACGTCGATATCGAGCCCTGCCCGCCGGACTGGAACCGCAAATACCTCCTCGGGCTCTACAAAAATCTCCCTGACTCGTACGCCGCTCCGGAGGATTTCATCGCGGAGCTCACGAAAAACGCCCCCTACGCCCGGCCGGAGCACTTGCGGCACCTGGCCGAAAAATCCCTCATCCGACGGGATGGCCGGTGGTACAGGACCTATGACCGGGAGATCCTTGCCCGGTTTGACCACTACGACCTTGTGGGGAATCTTTCCGCCATCCGCTGCCCGGCCCTGGTCATCCGGGGAGCCGAAAGCCGAGTTCTCGGCCACCAGGCGGCGAAGCAGATGGCGAAAGCCATGCCGGCCGGCGAGTTGGTGGAAATCCCCAGGGCAACCCACCCCGCCCACCTGGACAACCCCGACGGATTCCGGGAGGCCGTCATGGGCTTTCTGAAAAAGCACGGATTCATCGCATCTTAAAAAAGGAGAAGAGTATGGATGTTTTCACAGCGATCAGCGGCAGGAGAAGCTGTCGGAAGTTCCATCCCGACACGGTCAGCGATACGGACATCGAGAAGATCCTCGAGGCAGGCAACTGGGCCCCCTCACCCGCCAACCAGCAGCCCTGGGAGTTCGTCGTCATCACAAACGGGGGCATCAAGGAGAGGATCTTCTCCGAAAGCGAGATCTGCAAGAAGAAGCTCTTCGAGCGAAGCGGCTGGAAGTGGCTCGAGAAGTTCCCCATCGATTTCGTGAAAGAGACCCCCGTCATCATCGCGGTGGTGGGCGACCCGAAAAAGAGCGGCGCCGATCTGTTTCTCGACGAAGGGACCGGCCGGGGATACCTGGAGGGCTGCTCGGCCGCCTTGCAGAACATGATGCTCGCGGCACACGCACTCGGGCTGGGAACTCTCTGGTTCACCCTCTTCGAGGCCGGAACGGTCCGGCAGATCCTCAGCCTGGATGCGGAAAAGGATCCCGTCGCCCTGCTGTGCGTCGGAAAGCCCGTTTCTTCAGGCACGACGAAGCGTAAGGACTTCCGTGATAAAACGACGTACCTGCGATAAGGGTAAGGCATCCCGGCAATGATCCATCCGTCGCGCATCCAGCCGCTCAACAAGCGAAGCATCCAGGACGGCCGCTACATCCTTTACTGGATGCAGGCCTCCCAGAGGGTCGATTGCAACCATGCCCTCGAATATGCCGTCGGCGAGGCAAACGAGCGCAACCTTCCCGTCGTCGTCGTGTTCGGCCTCACCGACCGGTTCCCCGAGGCCAACCTACGCCACTACGCCTTTATGATGGAAGGACTCGAGGAGGTCCGCAAGGGGCTGAACAGCCGGGGCATCCGTTTCGTGCTCTTTCACCACTCGCCCGAGCTGGCTGCAACGGCGATGGCCGAGGAGGCGGCCCTTGTCGTCGCCGATCGGGGCTATCTGCGCATCCAGAGGCAGTGGCGAAACCACGTCGCAAAAAACGCCCCCTGCGCCGTCGTGCAGGTGGAGTCAGATGCCGTCGTCCCCGTTGAGACGGCCTCACCGAAGGAGGAATACACCGCGGGCACCTTGAGGCCCAAGCTCCAGCGCATCCTTGAGGGATACCTCATCCCCCTGAAGGAAAGACCGGTCAGGAAGGATTCTCTCTCCCTTCGCCTCGACGCGGACCCGGAAGGGGACCTCACCTCTTTGCTCAAGAAAATGAAAATCGACCGCGCGGTTTCGCCCGCGAGGGCCTTCCGGGGCGGTACGGCCCGGGCCAACGCCCTGCTGGAGGAATTCATCGCAAAGAAGATCCGCCACTACGACGAGCTTCGGAGTGACCCGGGGCTCGACTACTCCTCCCATTTGAGCCCCTACCTGCACTTCGGCCAGGTCTCGCCGCTCGCCGTTGCCCTTCGCATCGCCGCCGAAAAAGCGATCCCCGCCGGGGCGCGCGAGTCCTTTCTGGAGGAACTGATCGTGCGTCGCGAGCTCAGCATGAACTTCGTCTTTTACAACGACCGCTACGACGACTACGAGTGCCTGCCGAACTGGGCGCGAAAGACCCTCGCCGAGCACGCAAAGGACCGCCGGGAGTACCTCTACGATGCAGACCAGTGGGAGCGCGCCGGGACCCACGACCCTTACTGGAACGCCGCCCAGCGGGAGATGATGATCACAGGCAAGATGCACAACTATATGCGAATGTACTGGGGGAAAAAGCTCCTCGAGTGGAGCCGGACCCCGGCGGAGGCCTTTCGGACGGCCCTGCGGCTCAACAACAAGTATGAACTCGATGGCCGCGACCCCAACGGGTTTGCCGGCGTGGCGTGGTGCTTCGGCAAACACGACCGGGCCTGGTTCGAGCGGAAGGTCTTCGGCAAGATCCGCTACATGAACGACGCGGGCCTCAGGCGCAAGTTCGACATGGACGCCTATCTGAAAAAAGTGGCCGTTCTCGAGAAGGAACGGTGAAATCAGAAAATACCTGTCGACTTTTTCCTTTGTTAACGGTATAAGGTTTGCGCGAGCGTCGTATGCCTTGAACCGCTGCGATCGCCAGTGGCGACTGGCGGTTTTTTTATGGTAATCCCCCTCGACCTGTAGAAACGATGATTCCCGCACATCCTCGAGAACTGATCCGGCTCCTGCTGCTCGTTGCACTGTTTGCAAGCTTCGCAAGCAGCGCCCTGGCCCAGGCCCCGCCCGACGATGTCCGTAAAAGCCTCGAGAGAGCCGTCAAGTCAGGCGCCGCCCAGAAAGCTGTCTGCCCCGGAGCCCCCTATTGCAACCCTTCCTCGGTGATCCGTTTCTACCAGATGCGAAAATACGAACCGGCCTGGACGCGGGACGGCTACCCGCTGCCCGTGGCGGAAGCCTTGGCCCGCGCGATCAAGGCGGCCGATGCCGAGGGCCTTCAGCCTACGGCTTATCACTTGGAGCGCATCGAGTCCTCTCTCTCAGATATCCGGCAGGTTCTGGCCCGAAATGAACGGCCGGAAACAGGAAAGATCATCGATCTCGAATTTCTCCTTTCCGATGCCTACCTCGTCTATGCGGCGCACCTGCTCAACGGACGCGTCAACCCCGAGACACTCCATGCCGACGAGTGGACGATCTATCCCTCCCGATTTAATCTGGCGCGCCATCTCTCGACGGCACTGGATGGGGGGAATGTCGAAGAGAGCCTGAAGGGCCTCATGCCGGCCCAGCTGGGCTATGGCAGGCTCAAGACGGCGCTGATCGTGCACCGGGGACTTGCAGAACGGGGCGGCTGGCCCGTCATCCCGGGAGACGGCAGGCTCGAGACGGGCATGAAGAGCGATCGGGTCCCCGTGCTCCGCAGCCGGCTGAAGGTCACAGGCGACATGCCTGCTGCGGCGGACAGTGCAAGCGATCTCTTCGACGAGGCCGTCGAGGAGGCGGTGAAGCGGTTCCAGCTGCGCCACGGTCTGTTCGACGACGGAATCGTGGGCACCCGGACGCTTCGGGCCCTTAACGTACCCGTGGAAAGGCGCATTCGTCAGATCGAGCTCAACCTGGAGCGATGGCGCTGGCTTCCCCAGAACCTGGGGAACCCTTACATCATGGTGAACATCGCGGGCTACGGCCTCGAGGTCGTCGAGAATGAGTCCCCCGTACTGACGATGAAGATCATCGTGGGGACGGCCTTCCAGAAAACGCCCGTCTTCAGCGGGAAGATGACCTATATCGAGATGAACCCTTACTGGAACGTCCCTCACAGCATCGCCACGGAGGAGACGCTCCAGAAGATCCAGAAGGACCCGGGCTTTCTTGCCAGGGAGAACATGAAGGTCTTCGCGGCCGGGCAGACCGGCGAAGCGCTGGATCCCGCCTCCATCGACTGGTCAGCTCTCTCGGAGAACCATTTCCCTTATCGCCTGCGTCAGGAACCCGGCCCCCGCAACCCTCTGGGCCGGATCAAGTTCATGTTCCCCAACAAGCACAGCGTCTACCTGCATGACACCTCCGACCCCCAGCTCTTTCGCAAGGAGCGGCGCGAGTTCAGCCACGGCTGCATTCGGATCGAAAAGCCCATGGAGATGGCCGAGTTCGTCATGAGGGGAAGCAAGGAGTGGCCGATGGAGAAAATTAAGGCGGTTCTGAAGACGAAAGATACGACTGTGGCCAACCTGCCAACGCCCATACCCGTGCACATCCTGTACTTCACGGCATGGGGAAACGGCGACGGGACGATCCACTTCCTGGAAGACATCTACCGGAGGGACGAGCGCCTGAACAGGGCCCTGCTGCCAAAAACAAAGCCTGCCAGGATTGCGAAGCCCTAGCAGGCAGACAATTTATCCACCCTCACCTCAATCCTCTCCCGGAAAAGGAACAGGATCATTCCCCCTCCTCCACTTCCTCCTCCCACCAGGGGAGGAGAACAGAGGAAAAGGTCTCCGTAGGGAGAGGAAGATCAGGGTATGGCCTTTCGGCCGGTTTTTCTAGGCCTTCTTCGCCTTCGTCTTTCTTTTCCTTCCGTCCTGCCAGGTACGGACATCCCCCACATCGAGGTGGACGAATCCGCGCTTCGCATAGTACCCGACACCGCCGCAGCGCATCTCCTGCGCCGCATTGTTGAGGTACTTGATATGCAAATCGGGCATCCTCAGGTCGACGGCCATCCCGGACATGTGCAGGCTGTTGCGGGCAACCTTGCGGTTGCGTTTGCGCAGGGCCGCATTGGTCCTGGGCGTGCGGTACCCCGAGATGACGTGGAAGGGGTTGTCGCTTTCGATCTTCTGGTTGAGATTGTAGAGCAGGTCGAGCAGGTTGGGGTCGATTTCCTTGATCTGGTTGGCCCGGTAATCGCGCAGGAGGTGGTTGACCTCCGCGAGCGCCTCGGGGACGTATTCCCCATCGGCCCAGTAGACCCGGTTGAACGACTCGCCGGTGTTGGTGCTGTACAGATGAAGCCTTCTCTCCTCGCAAGGCTCGAGAATAAGGCCGGCACCTTCCCGCCAGCCCGGGGTGATCAACTCCGGTGCGGGGGCTTCTTCAAGAGATGCAATGACCTTGTGGGGCAGCGCCAGGAGAGCGGCGCCGAAGACGCCAATCTTGAGAAAGGATCTGCGGCTGAATGGTTGGCAAAGAAGATCGCTATGTTTTCTAAAGGAATGCATTCCCTCCTCCTTCACTTTTTCCTTAGAAAGCATGCGCCAATGACGCAAAAGTGCTGTTCTTTTACCCCGGCCCGAAAAGAAAAATCAAGGAAAAAATTAATTTCCTAACAATATCCGTGCCATATCTCGTTTTGGTTACATGAAAAAGACCGGCAAATTTCCGGTCCTGTCTAAATTATCGACCCGAAGGGGTACCAACTTGAGCAAATCTTCACCTTCGAGACATCAACTTTCCTTTGAGGGGAAAATGCGTTAAGATTCAACATTACGGAGAACACAAATGACTACCTACCTCAAAGGCCAGGAACTCAAGGATGACATCATCCGATTCTGCAGGGAGCGAAACGCGGAGCTCGTAGGGTTTGCCCCCGTGGAGCGCTGGGACGAGTACGGCGAAGTACCGCCGGATTTTCGGCCCAGGGCGCTCTTCCCGCAGGCCCGCACCGTCATTGTCATGGGCATGTCCATGCCGCTGCCCGTCGTGGAGACAACCCCGTCGGCCCTGCACCAGGAACTCTACACGACGACGAACCGCCAGCTCGATGATCTGGCCGTGGAGCTAACGCGCTACCTCAACCGCATGGGGCACGCCTCGTTCCCCTTCACCCGCGACACCTACACCACCATGCGGGCCCTCAGGGAGAATAACCTCGCCGCCTTCGGCCACGTCCCGGCGGCAAAGTACGCAGGCCTGGGCACAATCGGGATGAACCAGTGCATCCTCACGCCCGAGTTCGGGCCCCGTGTCCGTTTCGTTTCCGTTCTCACTGCCGCCGAGATCCCGCCCGACCCGATGCAGGCCAAGGAGCTCTGCATCAAATGTGAGCTCTGTGCCGAGTGCTGCCCCAAGAACGCCCTAAAGCCGCGGGAGGACCGTGTCGTCGGAGACTACGACAAGACAGCCTGCCTGGAGATGCACGAGGAGCTGGTGAAACGGCGCTCGTACCCCTGCGGCATCTGCACGAAGGTCTGCCCGATCGGGAAAGATCGCCAGCTCTACAAGAGCAAGGGGATCCGGAAGAAATACGGGAAGGAACGGGAAACCCTGGCGGCCAACCCCGATGCCCCCGAGTACAAATCGTGGACCCACATCCGCAAGTATGGGGTCCCCCTCAAACCCAGGGAAAAAGCGAAAGACAAGGAGTAGCGCCATGGAGCGGTTCGAGGCCTTCTGCGGGAATATCCAGAAGATGCTTGCCGAAGAGAAGACCGTATTCCGCAAAATCGAAAACGGACGCGCGCTGGTATCCGATCTCACGTCCCGGCAGGACTGGTTTTTCGATTATCTGAAAAAGATGATTCTCGAGCCTGGCCCCGCCGAAATCCAGAAGCCCGGCATCTGGTCCAACGAGTTCACGCTCTACCGCAGCCCCGACAAATCCTTCGTCGTGCTGGCCTACATCTGGGACGCGAAGCTCGCCGACATCGTACACGACCACGGCTCCTGGGGCATCATCGGAACGCTCCTCGCCAGGCTGGGGGAAAAAAAATTCGCCCGGCTCGATGACGGGAGGCAGGAAGGTTTTGCAGATATCCGTGAGACGGCGCGCGGTGTTTTCGGCCCCGGCGAGGCGACCTTCGTCCTGCCCCTCAACGAGGGGCTCCACGCCATGGACAATCCCACCGACGGGATCGCAGTGAGCATCAACGTCTATGGGAAAACCATCGGCCGGGGCTACATCCAGTTTTTCGACCCGGAGAAAAAAACCGTCACCCGCGTCTTCCCTCCCAGGACCCTGAAGGAAGTCCTCGCCGTGAAGACCCTGGCGGCGATCGATCCGTCGCGGGCCGAAGGGGTGCTCCGGGAAGCGCTCGGCGCGTCACGGCCCCCGCAGCTCATGCAGGAATACGAGGCGGTCCTCGCCAAAATCAGGGGCAAGTGATCGGTTGTCATCCTTCGTCAAGCTCAGGATGACATGATCTTTCCTCATGGTGATCGATCATCGTGAGCCTGACGAACGACGAACCATGACTCAATCGAAGATCGCCACGCCTCGCACGGCTTCGGCTCGCGATGACCGTCTTTTTTAGCCGATTCTTTCGACCGAATAGACCGGATAGACGGGACAGACTGAACAGACCCGCTTTCGCTATTTAACCTTCTCGAAGTAGGAGTCCTTCACCCCGTCGAGAAGCTGGAAGCTCTTCACCTTCACGGCGAAGACCTCCGTGTCGGGGTCTTGGGCAAACGGCTTGAGCTGAGGGTGTTTTTTCAGCAACTTCTGCCGGACGAGCTTCTTTTTGGCCTTTTCGCCGATGGTCTTGAAGACACCGCTCACCGTAAGGGCCTTGATCCGGGTGCGATCGGCCCCGCAGTCCTCCTCGCGGGTGTCGATGAGGAGGCTCACCGTCTTGTTGGCGGCGAGGTTGCGGTACTTCTTCGTCCCCTTCCGGGTCATCATGTAGATCTCGCGGCAGTCCCGGTCGGGCACGTAGGACATGAGCGAGCAGTGGGGAGCGTTGTCCATCACGGTTGCGAGCACGCAGACATCCTTGTCCTTCACGATCTTCTTCATCTTCTTCAGCATGGGATTCCTCCTTCTTTCGGCAGTCCGGTTCACGGCCGCGGCGAGTGCTAGACGATTTTTGTCGGCTGCGTAGCCAGATCCTTCTCCTCGTAGAAAACGACCAGGAAGATCTCTCTCTCGGAGCGGTTCACGATGGCGTGGGGCAGGCCTGCCGGGATTTCGAAAAGCACCGGCTCCCCGCCGTCAACGAGGATTTTCTCCGCTTCCGGATCCCCTTCCGTTCCCGCAAGGAGCACA
>CAVPJD010000025.1:0-66087 GCA_963705165.1 uncultured delta proteobacterium
TGCATCCAGTCCGTGGGCTTGTAGTGGATCGCGGCGTTGAGGCCCCAGCCCGTGGTATCGCCGTCGAGTTCGAATTCAGGGCTGCCCACGGCCGGGGACAGCTTTTTCTTCAGATCGAGGGACAGGTACGTCAAGTTCAGACCGAACGCGAACGAGAGTTGGTCGTTGAACTTGTAGGCGATATTGGGATTGAACTCGACGGTCTGGATCTCGGCATAGAAGCTGTTAAAGCGGCCGGGCCACTGGGGGTCGAACTCCGTGCCGAGGCCGAAGCGGGAGAACAGGCCGAGGCCTCCCCACCACTTGTCGTTGATCTGCTGGGTGTAGTAGGCGTGGGGCGGGAAGAACCAGTTGCGTTTGAAATCACTCTCCACACCGCCCGGCGTTTCAACCGTGATCATGGGCGTGATCGCCGTGAGGCCGACCATCATCTGCTTGCCCTTGAGCTGGGTGATGCCTGCCGGGTTGTAGAAGACGGCGGACGGGTCGTCGGCCGAGGCCACGAGCCCCGCCCCGAGGACGTTGCCGCGGGCGCTCCCCTCATACAGGGCGAAGCCCGAGGCGAACGCGGATGTGGAAAGGAAAAGAACGGAAACGACGGTTAAAAACGAATAGACAAGCCTCCTCCTAGACATAATACCCCCTCCTATAATCAAAGAACTAATAATGACATCAACGCCCCGGAAGGCGCTCTCCTCTTTGCGGATTTTTTGACATATCTGACGCCCTATGTCAATGGAATTTATAAAAAAAAGTCCCTGCCCGCGGATGCAGGCAGGGACGTCATTCCAGCAATTTCACTGACCGGCGGTCAAGCCGCTCCGGTCAGGCATACGCGCCGGTCAGGCCTGGGCCTTCGGCTCTTCCACGGGCGCTTCCCGGGTCTCCATGGCCTCCCAGACGATCTCGGCGACGTCCTTGGCGACGACCTTGTCCTCGGCGTTGCGGGCCTTGAGGCCGTCCATGACCATGGTGTTGCAGAAGGGGCACGCCGTGGCGATGGCCGTGGCGTTCACCTTGAGGGCCATATCGGTGCGATAGTTGTTGATCCGCTCGCCGATGTGCTCTTCCATCCACATGCGGCCGCCGCCTGCGCCGCAGCAGAAGCCGTGGTCGTGGTGCTTCTCCATCTCCACGAGCTTGAGACCGGGCACGGACTGCAGGATCTTTCTCGGCTGCTCGTAGACATTGTTGTAGCGGCCCAGGAAGCACGAGTCGTGGTAGGTGAAGAGCCCTTCGGTGGCCTTCGTCGGCTTGATCTTTCCCTTGGCGATGAGATCGGCGATGATCTCCGTGTGGTGATAGACCTCGTAGGTGCCGCCCAGCTGGGGGTAGTCCTTCTTGATCGTGTTGTAGCCGTGGGGGCAGGTGGTGATGACCTTCTTGACCCCGTAGCCGTTCATCACCTCGATGTTGGCCTGGGCGAGCGCCTGGTAGAGGTACTCGTTGCCGCCGCGCATGGCCGAGTCGCCGCAGCAGCTCTCCTCGGTGCCGAGGATGGCGAAGCTGACACCCGCGGCCTGCAGGATCTTCGCGAAGGCCGCCGAGACCTTCTTGCCGCGGTCTTCCAAGCCGCCCGCGCAGCCCACGTACCAGAGGTACTCCGCCTCGGGGTACTCGGCCATGGTCTTGACTCCCAGCTCCTTGGCCCAGTCGCCGCGCATGTGGGCGCCGATGCCCCAGGGGTTGGAGTTGTTTTCCATGTTGCGGTAGGTCAGCTGGAGCTCGGGGGCGAAGTCGGCCTCCGTGAGGACCTTGTAGCGCCGCATGTCGACGATCTTGGGCACGTGCTCGATCAGGACGGGGCAGTGCTCCATGCAGTGCATGCAGTTCGTGCAGTCCCAGACGGAGTTCACACCCACGGCGTCGTTGATGAGGTTCTTCTCGCTCTCGGGGATCTCGGGGGCCGCGGCGTCGGGTCCCGCCGTCTTGGCGGCCTTGGCGGCGGTGGCGTAGAGCGGCGCGCGCGTCAGCCAGTGGTCCTTGATGTCCTGGACGAGCTTCTTGGGCGAGAGCTCCTTGCCTGTGAGATAGGCCGGGCAGCCGTTCTGGCAGCGGCCGCAGCGCGTGCAGGCATCACTGTCGAAGATCTGCTTCCAGGTGAACTCCTCGAGCTTGCCCACGCCGAAGCTCTCGGCGTTCTCGAAGTCGCGGATGGGCTCGAGTTGGCCCGTGGGCTTCAGGGTGGCCATGAACTGGTTGGCCGGCGAGGTCACGATGTGCAGCAGCCTCGAGAAGGGGATGTAGGCGATGAAGCCGAAGGCCAGGAAGGCATGGCCCCACCACATGAGCTTGTGGGAGGTCTTCAGGGTGTCCATGCTCATCCCGACGAAGAACTGGCCCACCATGTAGCCGATGAAGGACCACTTCTCGAAGTCGGAGTTGCCGGTGGCGATGATGCGCAGGCCCTCGACGATGTAGCCCGTCACCATGATGGCGAGGATGAGCCCCAGCACGATGGCGTCCTCGGGCCGGTTGTCCGGCGTGCCCTTGTAGCCCAGGCGGTCGGGTTTCTTGATGTAGCGCCGGTCGATCGCCAGGATGCAGCCCACGATGGCAAAGAGGCCGAATAGATCCATGATGAAGGAAAAGGCCAGATACCCTTTGCCGGGCAGGTGCATGCCCGTGTAGAACGAGGTGGCGTCGATGGCAGCGCCCCAGATCAGGACGAAAAATGCAAAGAAGATGAGACCGTGAATCAGGCCGGGATAGAAGTCCCGCCAGACGGAAAGCTGCAGGATGCCGTTTCTGAAAAGATTCTTGAAGCGCTCGCCTCTGTTGTCATCGCGGAGCTCGGCCTTCCCCATGGCCCGCCAGAGTTCGGAGCGCTTATAAAGACCCCAGCCCATGATGGCCAGGGCGATCAGCGCGAAGACATCGAGGGGGATCTGATAATTGACGGTATTCCAGAATACCTCCCTCCCCTCGTTGCCGGGTCCAAATGCCACGTTTTGCATATGCCACGTCCTCCATTCCACTGTTCTGGTTGCAAAGCCCCCTGATCAAAAGGGGCTTCCCGGTCAGGAAGGAGCCGGACAGGCTTGCGCACCGTCGTGCGCGTCCAGGGCCTCTGCCCCGTGCCGGTTCTCTGCCTCTCCCTCTCTCCTCTCATCTCATCCCGCTGCCGTGTGCTGTGACCCCGGTTGCGGCTTTCATCCAACGATTCCTTTTTCCGTGCCTGCCGGCTGCTGACCTGTTGCCGCCCTTTTCGCTCTCTCCGTGCGAAGGGGGACGAACGTTTGCGGGGCGCTTCCGTTGGGGTGCATCCTGCGGAGATGGCTTTATCTTGCGCAAGAAGAGAATCCGCGCAAACGGAGGCGCCCGGGGTGGCCGGGCAGGAAAATTTCCTGTCCAAATGATGGAGCGGGGCCGGCCCCCGAGGGAGGCCGGCCCCGCTTTTCAACCTTATGCGAGAATCTTCTTCGCCGCTGCCGTCACTTCCGGCACGACCTTGAAGAGGTCGTCGATGATCCCGTAGTCCGCCCTCTGGAAGATGGGGGCCTCGGGGTCCTTGTTGATGGCGACGATGAACTTCGAGGAGCTCATGCCCGCCAGATGCTGAATGGCGCCGGAAATACCGCAGGCAATGTAGAGGTTCGGCGACACGGTTTTGCCCGTCTGGCCGACCTGGTCCGTGGCGGGGCGCCAGCCCGCGTCCACAGCCGCGCGCGACGCGCCGACGGCTGCGCCCAGAACCTTCGCCAGCTCTTCGATCATGGGGAAGTTCTCGGGGCCTTTCATGCCGCGGCCGCCGGAAACGATGATGTTGGCCTCGGTGAGCTCGATCTTGCCGCTTGTGTCCTTGGCAATCTCGGCAACCTTCGTCTTGAGCTGGCCCGCATCGAGTGCCGGGTCGAACTTCTCGACGGCGCCGGCCTTCGCGTTCTCCACGATGGCGAACACGTTGGGGCGCAGCGACGCCATGGCGGGAGCAGCCTCAAATGCCACTTCGCCGAAGCACTTGCCTGCGTACATGGGCCGCACGGCGATCAGCTTGCCGCCCTCGATCTTGAGGTCGGTGCAGTCCGTGGCCAGCCCGGTGGCCAGTTTCCCCACGAGCCTCGCCGCGAGGTCCTTGCCCTGGACCGATGCGCCGAGCAGCAGGATTGCGGGATCCTTCTCCTTCACGATCTTGGCCACCGCAGCCGCGTGAGCGTCCGTCGTGTAGGGCTCGAGGGCTGCGTTGTCGGCCACGTAAACCTTGTCAACACCGTACTTGCCCAGCTCGGCGGCCTTGCCTTCGATGCCGGAGCCGCACAGGACGGCGCAAACCTCGTCACCCAGCTGGTCGGCCAGTTTGCGGGCCGCGCTGGCTATCTCAAAGCTCACCTTGCGGTAAGCTCCGTCTCTCGCTTCTGCAACAATCCATACACCTTTTGCCATGATTCGTAACCTCCTCCTTATCCTTAGATCACTTTCGCCTCTTCCCGCAGCAGCTTCACAAGCTCCTGTGCCTTCAGTGCCGGATCATCGCCCTGGAGGATCTTTCCGGGAGCTCTTGCCGGAGGCGGTACGGTCTTGGCAACCTTTGCCTTGGCGGCGGCGGTAATGCCGATGGCCGCCGCGTTCTTCACGTCGACGGGCTTCTTCTTGGCCTTCATGATGCCGGGCAGCGACGCGTAGCGCGGCTCGTTGAGCCCCTTCTGCGCCGTGATGACACAGGGCAGGCTCGTCTCGATCGTCACCGTGGCGCCCTCGATGGCATTCTGGGCCTTCACGGCCGTGCCGGCGATCTCGAGCTTCGTCACGAACGTGACCGAGGGGATCCCCAGCAGATCGGCCAGAACGGAGCCGACCTGGCCGGCATCGCCGTCAATGGCCCGCTGGCCGCAAAAGATGATGTCGTGGGGGAGCGTCTTGATGACGGCGGCCAGTGCCGAGGCCGTCGTGTAGGCATCGGCGCCGTTGAGGGACGGGTCGTCGACGTGGACGCCCTTGTCGGCCCCCATGGCCAGCGCCGTGCGGATCGTTTCCATGGTCCTGGCGGGACCGACGGAGACGATGGTCACATCGCCGCCCAGCTTTTCCTTCAGCTTCAGCGCCTCTTCCACGCCGTACTCGTCATAGGGGTTCATGACCCACTTGATCCCGTCCTCTACGATTCCTGATCCGTCGGGTTTAACCTTGATCAGGGTTTCCGTGTCCGGAACCTGCTTCACACATGCAATAATGTTCACAGCTGCCTCCTTTCTTCGGACGCAAACCGCCGGGCTGCCCTCCGGCAGCCCGACGGTCCACGAACCCACATATGTTGATATACTTTTGGCCCCGGGCTGCGGACCTCCGGCGCAGAATAACCGAATCCCTCTCTCCCTCTGCGCCTTGAGCCTTTTGCCTTAAGCCTTATGCCTGCTTCTTACAGCCTGTTCTTCACGATGTCGTCCACAACGGACGGATCGGCCAGGGTCGTCGTGTCGCCCAGCTCTCCGATCTCGTTGGCGGCCACCTTCTTGAGGATGCGGCGCATGATCTTTCCGCTGCGGGTCTTGGGAAGACCGTCGGCCCACTGGATCTTCTCGGGTGTCGCGATGGGGCCGATGAGCGTGCGCACGTGGGCCACGAGCTCCTTCTTGAGCTCGTCGGACTTCTGCACGCCCGTCTTCACGGTGACGTAGGCATAGATCGACTGCCCCTTGATCTCGTGGGGGTAGCCGACGACGGCGGCCTCGGCCACCTTCGGGTGTGCCACGAGCGCGCTCTCGACCTCGGCCGTTCCCATGCGATGACCGGAAACATTGATGACGTCGTCTATACGGCCCGTGATCTGGTAATAGCCGTCCTTGTCGCGCCGCGAGCCGTCACCGGTCACGTAGTAGCCGGGGAACTGCTCGAAGTAGGTCTCCTGGAAGCGCTTGGGGTCGCCGTAGACGCCCCGCATGATTCCGGGCCAGGGTATCTTGATGCACAGGGCGCCGCTGGCTTCCGTCTCGGGGATCTCCTTGCCCTCGTCGTTGAGCAGCACGGGCCACACGCCCATGAAGGGCAGCGTCGCCATGCCGGGCTTGATGTCGACGGCGCCGGGAAGCGGGGTGATCAGGATGCCGCCCGTCTCGGTCTGCCACCAGGTGTCCACGATGGGGCACTCGCCGCGGCCGATGATATTGTAGTACCAGTTCCAGGCTTCGGGGTTGATGGGCTCGCCGACGGTGCCGAGGATGCGCAGCGAGGAGAGGTCGGCCTTCTTCACCCACTCGTTGCCTTCCTTCGCGATGGCGCGGATGGCCGTGGGGGCCGTGTAGAAGATGTTGACCTTGTACTTCTCGACGACCTTCCAGAAACGGCTCATGTCGGGGTAGTTGGGCACGCCCTCGAACATGATCGACGTGGCGCCGTTGCACAGCGGCCCGTAGACGATGTAACTGTGTCCCGTGACCCAGCCGATGTCGGCGGTGCACCAGTAGACGTCCTCTTCATGGTAGTCGAAGACGATCTTGTGGGTGTAGGCGGCGAAGACGAGATAGCCTCCTGTCGTGTGCATGACGCCCTTGGGCTTGCCGGTGGAGCCGGAGGTGTAGAGCAGAAAGAGGGGATCCTCGGCGTCCATCCACTCGGGGGCGCAGTCGGCGCTGGCCTTGGCCATGGCCTCTTCATACCAGATGTCCTTGGGGCCCATCACGGTCTTGACCTTGTCGCCCACGCGCTTCACGATGACGACCTTCTCGACGGAGGGGCAGTCTTTGACGGCGTCGTCGGCGTTGGTCTTCTGGGGGATGGCCTTGGCGCCGCGGAAGGTGCCGTCGCAGGTCACGAGCACTTTCGTGGTGCTGTCCTGGAGCCTGTCTCGCAGGGCGTCGGAGCTGAAGCCGCCGAAAACGACGCTGTGGACGGCGCCGATGCGGGTGCAGGCCAGAAGGCCGATTGCAAGCTCGGGGATCATGGGCAGGTAAAAGCAAACCCTGTCGCCCTTCTTCACGCCGAGGGATTTGAGGACGTTGGCGAACTTGCAGACTTCCACGTGGAGCTGCTTGTAGGTGATCGCCCTGTCATCGCCGGGCTCGTTGCCCTCGAACTGGATGGCAACCTTGTCGCCGCGGGTCTTCAGGTGCCGGTCCACGCAGTTGTAGGATACGTTGAGTTTGCCGCCCTCGAAGAACTTGACGTAGATGGGGCCTTTCTTCATGTCGAAGTTGTAGTCCATGACCTTGTCCCACTTCTTGAACCACTCGACATACTCGCCGGCCACTTCCGCCCAGAACCCGTTGGGATCTTCGATCGAGCGCTTCCAGAGCTTGTCGTAAGCCGCTCTCCCGGCGACCCAGGCCGACTTCTTCAGTTTCTCCGGCACCGGGTATACATCTTTCAGCTGTACATCTGCCATCTGCACTCCACCTCCATTTGAACTTTTTTCAGTCTTATTATTCCAGGGAGAACCTTCCCGGTATCGAAACACCCTGCCCGCGGGCCGGGTCTTCTGGCCGGGTAGCGCCCGGAAGAAGCCCCCCGTCCGCACGGGACAGGAAGGGAATCCGGCAGAAGCGCCTCCGGGTTGGCGAGTGCGCCCTCCCGAATGGAAAAGGCGCATGAAGTCACTCCCTTGTACCCCTCTCTGAAAAGCCGCCGGAGTATAAGATTAGAGGTCTTTTTTTGTCAAGTAAAAAGTGGGTTATTTTACCGGATTTTACAGGCTAAAGCGTTGCAAAAAAACCTCGGTCCGGGACGTGTGTGTATTTTTCAACACAGCTTCAGCGATCTTCAGGGGGTTCAGCTTACAGGCCCGGGAGGGATAAAACATTAAATAATCACAATATATCATATAGTTACAATCATTATGGGCCCATAAAACAACGGTGGTATGGGAATTGCTCAATGGGGAAGCATCCGTTCCGCTTCGGAGCGGGAAGATTGTGCGTCATGTGTGTGTCATGAAGGCCGCGCAAGGCGCCCCGGGCATGAAGCCCGCGGCAGGGGCGGCAGAAAATGCTTGACATGGGTTTATGGCGATGCTAGTTCTTTTTGCAAAAAACAGGGGGGGCACTATGCCCCATGAAAGGGGGTGACGGGCAAACGCTGTTGCGGCGTCGGGGAGGGTGAGCGAATCCATCCCGAAACCGGCGGCTTGAAGCCGCAAGATCCATAGGATCTCCACCGGGAAATTCCCGGGGATGTCCCAAAATCCTTAAAAAATTATGAGGAGGAGAAGAAAAAATGAAGAAGCTTTTAATCGGTTTCCTCGCTGTCGGCCTGATCATGAGCTTTGCCATGACGGCCTCCGCTCAGCCCAACATCAAGGCGAGCGGCCAGTTGTACATGTACGGCTCCTATAACGACAACATGAGCCTGCGCAATGGCGGCGACTCCCGCGCCAACGTGGCCAACCGCATGAGGATCCAGTTCGAGATCCAGGTGCAGGAAGGCCTCAAGCTGACGACCCGCTTCGACGCCCTGGAAAGGGCCTGGGGCCAGTCGCCCGCCACGAAGACCCAAGCTTTCTACGACGTGCGCGCTGAGAACAACATCAGCTGGGAGCGCGCCTATGTGACCTTCAACGCGCTCTACGGCATTTTTGATGTCGGCTACAAGCAGTCCCGCGTGTGGGGCACCTGCGCATTCTGCGACGACTACGATTCCGACCCCGGCATCCAGTACCGCTACCTGATGGGCCCCTGGACCTTCGGTCTGAACTGGGACAAGAGGGCCGGCACGGACACCTCCTTCGCCAACGGCCTCTACCCCAATCAGCAGGGTGAAGGCTCCGCGACTCAGGGCGGCACAGAGCCTGCCCGGCACGGACAACGACCATGACGTCTACCAGATCTTCGCGATCTACCGCTGGGCCACGGGCCAGGCGGGTCTGCGCTTCGAGTATGACTACGATGCGGCTGCCGGCAACCTGAACGGCACGTACACGGCCGGTTTCGCTCGGGACGCCTCCCCAACAACCGGCGATCACCTCGCCCTTCGGCACCGTTGCCCTGGGCAGCTACACCTCGACGTTCTATGAAATCGCCCCCTACGTGCAGTGGAAGTTCGGTCCCTTCGACATGGAAGGCGAGCTCCGTTATGTGTGGGGCACGATCGACACCGAGGCCCGCTCTGACATCGACCGCGACGGCTACTCCTTATACCTGATGGGCAAATACACGATGGGCGCCTTCTACGGCGGTCTCGAGTTTGCCTACATCACCGGTGACGATCCCAACACGACGGACAAGTGGGAAGCCGGCCAGCCTGGCGGCCAGGCCTGGGATCCGCTCCTCATGTTCGGCAACTACTGGTTCACCAAGTATCACGGCGCCATGGGCGGCGCGATCGGTCCCAACGAGTCCAACCTGATCATGTTCAAGCCCTTCGTCGGCTGGAAGGTCAATCCCCAGCTCGAAGTGGTCCTGCAGTACGCCTGGCTGAAGGCTGACGAGAAGCCGGCGGGATTCGTCGACGACGCCTACGGCTCTGAAATCGACCTCTATGCAACCTACAAGCTCTACAACAACCTGAGCTACACGGTGGGCTTCGGCTACTTCATGACCGGCGATTACTTCAAGGGCACGAACGCCAACACCAACCTGGATGACAACTACCTGATCATGAACGCCCTGAACTTCACGTTCTAAGCTTCCTTTTCAGAGTTGCCTGAGAACAAAGACCCCCGGGGGTAAGCCCCCGGGGGTCTTTCATTTGCCGGTCCTTGCTACGGTCGCTCCCAAGAAACAACCCATCGTTTGTCACTGCGAGCAAAGCGAAGCAGTCTCAAGACGGGATTGCCGCGTCGGCCTGACGGCCTCCTCGCAATGACGGACCAACGCTGTTTCTTCCATCGATAACCCCGGACGGAGCCGGGCTCTGTTGCTCGCAATGACCGAAGAGCTCGATCCCGCGGCATTCGTCAGGGAGGATTTTCGGCCATCAAACGGCTTGACAAGAGCCGAGGGGTGAGACATATTTACGCAAAGCAGGCATTGGGCATGAGGCAATAGGCGTCAGGTACAGGAACCAAGAATTCATTCCTTATCCCTGGTGCCTAATGCCTGGTGCCTTATGCCCGGATATAACGACGGAGGCGTTTCATGCCCTTATACGATTACGAATGTGCAAAGTGCGCCCACGTCTTCGAGGTCTTCCACAAGATCGACGAAGTGATCGATGACCTGGCCTGCCCGAAATGCAAGGCAAAAAAGCCCAGAAAGCTCGTCTCCCAGTTCAAGACCAACCAGTGGTCGCAGTTTCTGGACACGATGGAGCGCAAGATCAGCCCGCACAAATTCAAGTGAGACCTTCGGTCTCACGGGTTTCGGGTATAGGACTTTATGAAGAAATCCCTTTCATTCCCTGAACCCTTTACCCTGGACCCTGTACCCTTTTGCAGGGCGTTGACAGAGCGCGCCGCAGTGTCGTAACGGAGGTCGAAGCATCAACAGACTTTATGGCAACGTCGCCGGCCTGAAGGCCGGCCAGATCCGGCGCATCCAGCAGCTATACCGCCGCAAAATCCCGATTGACCGGGTTCTCACCCTCGAGCTTGCCCGGACCCTCTGCGAGATTTCCCGAGAGACCAACCGGCAGATCGGCGTCCTCATCAGCCGCAAGGGAGAGATCCACTTCGTCGTCGTGGGGGATCACCGCCAGATCATGATCCCGAGCCTCGACGAGTTCCGCTCCGGCGAAAGCCGTCTCAAGGGGCTGCGACTCGTCCACACCCACCTCAACGGGGAGGCGCTCACCCGGGATGACCTGACGGACCTGGCCCTTCTGCGGCTCGACTTCATCTGCGCCGTGACGGCGGAGGAAAACGGGCAGCCCGGCAAGGCCCACTCGGCCCACCTGATCCCGGAGAACCCCGACGGCCGCTACTGGCTCCAGCTCGACCCCCTTCACCCCGCCCGGATGGATCTCGATTTCTCAGGGTTCATCCAGGACCTGGAGGACCAGATCACACGCAGGCAGCGCACCCGCAGGGTCAGCTCGCGGGAGCGGGCCATCCTCATCCGCGTCGAGACGGATCCCCGAAACCGCCAGAACACGATGGGCGAGCTCAAGGAACTCGCCGAATCGTGCGGCGTCGAGGTCTTCGACGCCATCACCCAGCACCGCCAGGAGATCGACCCGAAATCTCTCATGGGAAAGGGGAAGCTCTCGGACGTGGTGATCCGCGCCCTGCAGATCGGCGCGAACCTGCTCATTTTCGACCACGAACTCACGCCGGCCCAGGTCCGCTCGATCACGGACTTCACGGAACTGAAGGTCATCGACCGCACCCAGGTGATCCTGGACATCTTCGCCCAGCGCGCCCACAGCCGCGACGGCAAGATCCAGGTGGAGCTCGCGCAGCTCAAGTACCTGCTGCCCCGGCTCATCGAGAAGAACACGGCCATGTCGCGGCTCACCGGCGGGATCGGCGGCACCGGGCCCGGCGAGACGAAGCTCGAGATCAACCGCAGGCGGGTGAGGGACAAGATCCACCGGCTCGAGGAGGGCATGAAGAACATCCAGAAGGGCCGCAACACGCGCCGGTCGAGCCGCGAGAGGGCGGGGCTGCCCGTCGTCTCCATCGTGGGCTACACCAATGCGGGAAAATCGACGCTGCTCAATGCCCTCACGAACAGCAGCGTCCTTGTCGAAGACAGGCTTTTCGCCACGCTGGACCCGAAGAGCTCGCGGCTGCGCTTCCCGCGGGACACGGAGGCCGTCATCACCGACACGGTGGGTTTCATCCGCAACCTGCCGAAGGAGCTCTTTGCCGCCTTCCGCGCCACCCTCGAGGAGCTTCGCGAGGCCGACGTGCTGCTGCACCTCATCGACGTGAGCAACCCGGATTTCGATGAACACATCGTCGCGGTGGAGAAGATCCTCGGGGAGCTGGGCATCGCCGCAAAGCCGACCATCCGCGTCTTCAACAAGGAGGACCGCATCGCCGACAAGGAGCTTCTCGCCGCCCTGTGCCGCCGGTTCGACGCCATCGCCGTCTCGGCCCTGAACCCGCCGACGTTTCAGCTCCCTCCTGGACAAGCTGGAGTGGCTGATCCACAACCGCGCCGCGTCGAATCCGGCATCGACGGCGGAGGATCCCTCACCGGAAGCGGAACCCTCCGCTACGGCACGATGAAAGACGTCGATCAGACAATGAGCATTGGCAGCAAGGTCATTGCGAGCACCCACAGGTGAAACATCGAGATCGCTTCACTTCGTTCGCGATGACAAGAAGAGGTTGAGAAGCAAAGAGGGCACCGGAGACACCCCGTCCCCGATGCCCTCTTTGCTTGTATTCCCCGATACCCTGTGCCCGATAGCCCGCTCCGGTGTGCACACCTTTGCGCTTCAGCAAATAATCCTTGACGAAATCGGCAGTCAGCTTCTAGATATCAGGACCTGACCGGCAGGAGCTGAATAACCAGGAAGGCGAAGCGTATGAAGAATGAGATGAAAATGTGCCGTTATGACTATGTGGTCCTGATCGCCCTGGTGATCCTGACGGCTGCGCGTTTACGGGCAAGTCCTGAACCACGATTTCATTAATTACGATGATCCGGGCTACGTTACGACGAATCCCGTCGTCCAGGGCGGCCTTACCTGGAAAGGATTCCTCTGGGCCTTCACGACATTAACCGGGGCCAACTGGCACCCTCTCACGTGGCTCTCCCATATGCTGGATGTCGAGTTGTTCGGCCTGAAGCCGGGGCTGCATCACCTCGTGAACGTTTTTTTCCACATCCTGAACACAGCCCTGCTCTTCCTGGTTCTCAGGCAGATGACCGGGGCCCTCTGGCGAAGCGCCCTCGTGGCCGCCCTTTTCGCCCTGCATCCGCTGCACGTCGAGTCCGTCGCCTGGGTTTCGGAGCGCAAGGACGTGCTGAGCACCCTTTTCTGGCTTCTCACCCTGTGGGCTTATGCGCGGTACGCGAAGAACCCGGGGCTGCCAAGGTACTGGCCTGTGCTCCTCTTCTTTGCCCTTGGCCTGCTCGCCAAACCCATGCTGGTCACCCTTCCGCTGGTGTTGCTCCTGATGGATTACTGGCCCCTGGGGCGGCTGAGATGGCAGCAGGCATCACCGGCAGCGCCTTTGACGTCATCGGCAACACCGGAGAAGCAGGGCAAGAAGCAAAAAAAGCGTTTCCGCGAGCAGAAAAAGCCCACCGCCCCGAAGGACGCCGGCAAATGGAGAGTTGTTCTTCCCCTGGTCTATGAGAAACTACCCCTTTTCGCACTCTCCGCCGCATCGAGTCTGATCACGTTCTACGCGCAGCAGAAAGGAGGGGCCGTCGCGCCCATGGACCTTTTTCCGCTGCCCGACAGGCTCGCGACGGCGATTACGGCCTATGTCGCCTATTTATGGAAGATGCTCTGGCCCTCGGGCCTGTCGATTTTCTATCCCCTCGAGGTCGTGTCTCCCGTTGTGGTTGCGGCATGCGCATCCTTGCTGCTGGCCTTGACCTTCGCAGCGGTGAGATGGGCCGGTAAACGCCCTTATATCCTGGTGGGCTGGCTCTGGTATCTGATCACCCTCTTGCCGGTCATCGGAATCATCAAGGTCGGCGATGCCTCAATGGCCGACCGCTATACGTATGTCTCGCTCATCGGCCCGTTCGTCGCCCTTGCCTGGGGCTCTTTTGATTTTTCCCAGGCCTTGCGCATACCAAAGGCGGCCCTTGGGGCGACTTCGGCCCTGTTGATCGGCGCGCTGATGTTCACGACGTACATTCAACTCGGCTACTGGAGAGACACGGTCTCCGTGTTCCGCCATGCATTGGACGTAAACCGCTCGAACCACGTTGCCCATTACAGTCTTGCCGTAGAATATGCGCACAAAAGAAACTATGAGGAAGCCTCGTCCCATCTCAAAGCGGCATTGGCGATCCACCCGCGCTACGACCAGGCTTACCTGAACCTGGGGATTGTCTGTCATCATACAGGAAGGAATGACGAGGCCATCGAAAACCTGAAAAAGGCATTGAACGTAAACGCCAATCTGCCTCTGGCCCATGAATGGCTGGGGAAGATCTACCTGGCGAGAGGTCAAGTCGACATAGCGGTGCAACACTATCACCGCGCCATTCAGGACGATCGAGACAATTCCGTGTCCTATGCCGGATTGGGAGAGGCCCTCACATTCCAGAACAGGCTCGACGAGGCCCTGCGATATACGCTCCTGGCCATCGAGGGACAGCCAATGAATGAAAAGCTATACAACAATGCCGGATTCACTCTTATTCGGCAGGGAAAGTTCGACGAAGCCATTCCTCGGTTGCAGGAGGCACTCAGGCTGGCGCCGGATTATGCCAAGGCGCACAGCAACCTGGGCGGGGCCCTGCTCCTGACGGGGACCAACAGGATCGATGAGGCGATTCATCATTTCAGGGAGGCCGTCCGGTTGGAGCCGGGCAATCAATCTGCCCGTGAAAACCTGAACTACGCTCTGGCACAGAAAAAGAAGTTGGGAAGAGTGGAAGATAGGAACAGCAAGTCGGGCACAGGGGCCAGGGTTCAGGGTACAGGGAAGAAAAGACGGTAAAAGACAAAAAGGGCATCGGTGGTAACGTTCACTGCCGATGCCCTTTCACTATTGTTTTCTTTTTCCTGCCTGGACCCTGGACCCGGTACCCTGAACCCTGTCTTTACATGATTCCCTTATACCATCCCCCGTCGATCTGGATGGCCGCGCCGGTGATGTAGCCTGCCCGCTCCGAGGCGAGGTAGACGACGAGGCTGGCAAACTCCTCGGGCGTGCCGATCCGCTTCATGGGGATCTCCGCCTCCCACCTGCCGATGATCGCCTCGGGAGTCGTGTTCTGCTTCTGGGCCAGCACGATCGCCAGGTTGCGGACGCGGTCCGTCATCGTGTAGCCCGGGCAGACACTGTTGACGGTGACGTTGAAGGAGGCCAGCTCGTTGGAGAGCGACTTGGCAAAACCGATCACACCCGAGCGAACCGTATTGGAAAGGATCAGCCCGTCGATGGGCTGTTTGACGGCAATCGAGGTCATGTTGATAATCCGTCCCCAGCGCTTCTCCTTCATGATCGGGACGGCCTCGCGCGTCATCACGATTGTGGAGAGCAGGTTGAGGCGGAACCCGCGGTGCCAGAGCTCGTCGTCGATCTCGAGAAAGCTCATCGAGGGCGGGCCGCCGGCGTTGTTCACCAGGATGTCCACCGTCCCGAAACGGGCCGCCGATTTCCGGACGAAGTTTTTCGCCTGCTCCATGTCCGTCACGTCGGCCGGTATGGCATAGACCTCGCCGCCCGTTGCTTTCTTGATCGCCTCGGCCGCCTCGGGCAGATGGGGGTCGTCGAGGGCGCAGATGGCAACCTTTGCCCCTTCCCGGGCAAAGTCCATCGCCACGGCGAGCCCGAGCCCCTGGCTCCCGCCGGCCACCAGTGCCACCTTCCCTTTCAATCCGAGATCCATCTTTTTCCCTCCTGATCTGGTCTATTCCGTCTGTTCCGTCTATTCGGTCTGTCTCCGTCAGCACGAGGGGTACAGGTTCGGGTCTCGGGTATCGGCGAAAGATAGATTCCTGACCTTTCTTCCCTATACCCTATACCCTATACCCTGTTACCTATTTCGATTCCGCCGCCTTCCGCTTGTACTCCTCCCAGCGATCGTCCACCCAGTCCTGGAGCTGGCTGAGCTGCTCGATGCTCATTTTCTTGAACCGTCCCTGCTTCTCCACGTAGTGCACCACGGGGAGCTTGTTGCCCTTCTCGGCGAGCGTCTTGCTGCGGCCGGTGAAGCGGAACTTTCCGTTCTCCATCTCGAAGAGCACGCACAGGCCCGTGTCGACGGCAAGCCGGCCGATGCGGACCGTGTCCTTCGTGGGGTACTGCCACCCCGGGGGGCAGGGCGTGTGGATGTGGATGAACCGCGTGCCCTTGATCCGCTTGGCCCGCACGAACTTGTCGTAGAGATCGAGCGGGTAGGCCGGCGTCGTCGTGGCGATGTAGGCGATCTGATGGGCCTCCATGATCTTGAGGAAGTCCTTCTTGTGCTGCTGCTTCGTGAGGACGGGGGTCGTCGTCGTGAGGGCCCCCATGGGGGTTGCGCTCGATCGCTGGGTGCCCGTGTTCATGTAGCCCTCGTTGTCGTAGGCCACGTAGATGAAGTCCGTCCCGCGCTCGGCAGCGCCCGAGAGGGCCTGGATGCCCATGTCGAAGGTGCCCCCGTCGCCGGCGAAGGCCACGACGGTCGTGTCCGTCCGGTTCAGGGCGGCAAGCCCCGCCACGAGCCCCGAGGCCGAGGCGGCCGTGCTCGCGAAGGTGCAGTTCACGCTGGGCACCATGACCGGCGTCAGGGGGTAGAGCCCGTGAAGGACGCACAGGCAGCAGGCGGGCAGCGTCACGATCGTGTTTTCCCTCAGCGCCTTCAGGGCGAAGCGGTAGGCGATGGAGAGCCCGCAGCCCTGGCAGGCCCGCGTGCCGGGAAGGATGTATTCTTTCTCGTGGATCTTGAAAAGATTCTGCGGCATAGCTCTACTCCGTCTGGCAGTTCAGCCAAGTGGTTACCAGCTCCCGTTCGCCGGCCTGGATCCGGGCAAGCGACGCCTTGACGGCCTCGACAAGCTCCCTTGCCTTCACGTCACGGCCGCCGAGGCCCGCCACGTGATCGTGGATGGCCGCATGGATGCCGCTTCCGTAGAAGGCGGCCTTGAGATCCGAGCACAGCCCCCCTTCGTAGCCGTAGCTGATGCTCTTTTCGAAGAGGATGATGGCCTTGGCATTGCGGTAGGCCTCGATGACGTCCTGTTTCGGGAAGGGCCGGAATACGCGGATCCCTACCACACCCGCCTTGATCCCCTCCTCGCGCAGGGCGTCGGCGGCCACCGTCGCCTCGGCGGCCAGCGACCCCATGCTCGTGAGGATGACATCGGCATCCTCCGTCCGGTACTTCCAGAGCATCCCGCCGTGGTCGCGCCCGAAGGCCTCCGCATACTGGCGGCTCACCTCGCGGATCGTCTCCGGGGTCCTGTCGAGGGCACTCTGCAGCTTGCAGCGCATCTCCATATAGCCGTCGCAGAGCACCCCTTCGCTGTTGGGACGCCTGTTGGGAAGCAGCACCGAGTTGATGGTCATCGGGTTTTCCGAATCGAGGATCGTGTGGGGTTTGTAGGGCGGGAGAAATTTCCTCACCGCCGCAGGAGTTGGGGAAACAACGGGCATCATCGTGTGGGAGAGCACGAAGCCGTCGTAGCAGACCATGACGGGCGCATAGACCGTCTCGGCGATCTTGTAGGCCTGGATCACCGTGTCGAGGATTTCCTGGTTGTCGCGGCAATAGATCTGGATCCAGCCCGTGTCGCGCTGGGCGAGCGAGTCCTGCTGGTCGTTGAAGATGGACCAGGGGGCCCCCACGCCGCGGTTGACGCAGCACATGACGATGGGGAGCCTCGATCCCGCCGCCCAGTGCAGCTGCTCGTGCATGTAGAGAAGCCCGTTTGCGCTGGTGGCCGTGAAGACCCGGGCGCCCACGGTAGAGGCCGAAATGCAGACCGTCATGGCCGAGTGCTCGCTTTCGACCCGCACGTACTCGGCGCGCAGCTGACCGCTTTCCACGTACAGGGAGAGCATCTCGGCAAGCTGCGACTGGGGGGTGATCGGGTAGGCGGCGATGACCTGGACGTCGCAGAGCCTTGCCGCCAGCGCCGCAGCCTGGTTTCCGGTGATGATGCGCGCGTCAGTCATTGCACTTGTCCTCCCTCACCATGCTGATGGCCCTCGACGGGCACTCCTCGGCACAGATCCCGCAGCCCTTGCAGTAATCGAGGTCGATCTCGACGGGAATCCCCGCCTTGACAATCCCCTCGGGACAGTAGAGCCAGCACAGGTAGCAGGCGGCCTTCTTCTTGACGAAGGGCGTGCACTTGCTGTTGTCGATAATGGGCCGAAGGTCTCGCCAGTCGCCGGTCCTTCCCGCCTCGCCGACGGCGGGCTTGCACATGGCCGAGATGTTCTCGTCTTTTTTCTTCATGATGGGTCCCTCTACCTCTTCGTGGTCGATTCTGACTTCACGGCATAAGGCTTAAGGCTAAGGGCTTAAGGTAAAAGGAAGGAGATGACCCTCGTTCTATTCTGTTCTTCACCATAAGCCATAAGCCTTATGCCCTATGCCATTCCTTACTCGCCTTTTGCCTTAAGCCCCAAGCCTTACGCCTTTCTATTTATGATCGTTCCCTCGTAGGCCGCGCGCACCGTCTCGAAGTTCTGCGATGCCACCGCCGCGGGGAGCTTGCTGCGAAGGGCCTTCTCGATGTTCTCCAGGGAGACGATCCCTGTGGCCTTCGCGAAGGCGCCCAGCAGCGGTGTGTTGATCACGGGGGCGCCTTCCTTCGTGAGACGAAGCTTGAGGGCAACGCCGGTGGCATCAACGGTGGCCACATCGAAATCGCCGCTGATGCCCGCGTCTTCCGGCTTGCAGGCGGTATTGATGATGATCGTCCCGCCCTTTCGGACCCGCCCCTTCACGTCGACGACGCCGAGGAGCGTGTCGTCCAGGA
The DNA here is from genome assembly GCA_963705165.1 of uncultured delta proteobacterium. Classification (GTDB taxonomy): domain Bacteria; phylum Desulfobacterota; class Syntrophia; order Syntrophales; family UBA2192; genus UBA2192. The sequence continues at coordinate 18,421 of CAVPJD010000025.1, forward strand.
CAATGGCGATATCGGCCATCTCGACCTGGGAAAACATCCGGATGGGGTCCTTCGAAATCCGCGTCGATGCCGTGACGGGCGCCCCGCGCCTCTCAGGGCCGAAGGTCGGCGCCGAGGTGACGCCCTTGAAGCCCTCCAGGTATGCCGACTCCGCCAGGATCTGGGCTGCAACCACGGCGCCCTGACCGCCACGACCGAACCAGATGACTTCTTTCATCGCTCCTCCCGTTACGCCTGTTGCCAGAAGGCACAAAAAAAGGCCATGAGCTTTTTGCCCATGGCCTTTAGAATTTCGTCTTCGAGTCCCTAAATTCTAAAAACGACGGGCGATCGGTATGCCAGTAGAAGCAGGAGCAGAGCGAGTCGCAACAACCCGTTCAGGTTCAAAAGCTCACTTCTTGCACCGATCGTCGTCATTCTCGGGGTAACCCTCACAAAGTAGAACTTAAATATCGGAAAGGATTCGGATTGTCAATAACAAAATAGGCATCAGGCATCAGGCGTCAGGAAAGGAAAAGCACTCTGCTTTCCGATGCCGGGAGGCCTCCTGCGCCGAACCCGTCGAGTTCAGGACAGGCATCGCGTACCCGTTGTTTATGCAAGCATCAGGCCTGTTCGGGATGAACGATACCCGGCAGAAGGCCGACAGTTCACCTTTCGGGGCCGTCTTGCCTTTTGCCTGATGCCTTTTGCCTGATGCCCAGTGCCCGGACGATCATCCCCGCATAGCGCTCTGCGGCGCCGCGGCTCGCCAGGACGCGCTTCTGGCCTTCCATTCCTCGGCGCCTGAGCTCTGCGGGATCGCAGAGCATCGCTTTCATGCCCGCAAGGAGTTCCTCGGCGTTTCGGACCGGGATGCCCGCGCCGGCCTCTTCCAGGAGGGCCTTCTCGTCGAGGAAGTCCTCCATGGATGGCCCGTAAAAGACGACCTTCCCCCAGGCGGCCGGTTCCAGGATATTCTGCCCTCCCTTTGCCACAAGGCTTCCCCCGCAATAGACGACGGTGGCCAGGCTGTACAGACCGAACAACTCGCCGATCACATCGACGACGACGACGCCCCGGTCGGGCGGCCCCCCCTCAAGGATCTCGCTCATTAGGACACCGGTAAGCCCCTGGGCCGCCACCAGGTCGCGCACGGCCTTTCCCCTCTCGGGGTGACGGGGCACGATGATGAGCCGCAAATCGGGCCACTCCTGCAGCAGCGCCCGGTACACCTCGAGGACAATGGCCTCCTCCCCTTCGTGCGTGCTGCCCGCCACGAACACCCGGGTGTCCGGCGTCATCTTCATCTGGGCGGCTTTCCGGGACCAGACCTCGCCGCTCACCCTCGAGGCGAGGCTGTCGTACTTGGCGTTCCCCATGACCTTCACGTTCGCCGCGGGAGCGCCAATGGCCAGGATGCGTTCCCTGTCCACCGCGGAGATCACCCCGATTTCGAGGACTGACGCCAGGACTTTTTTCCAGAAGAACGCCGTCCGTGAGTAACGACGGAACGACCGGGGTGAAATCCGGCCGTTCACCATGACGGCGGGGATGCGGCGCTTCATGCAGTGCCGGAGAAAGTTGGGCCAGAGCTCCGTTTCCGTCAGGACGACGATATCGGGGGCGATCCGGTCGATCACTTTTTTCACGACCGGAAAGAGGTCGAGGGGAAAATACATGAATGCCGTGGCCTGGGGGATCAACTTGCGCGCCATGGCCTGGCCCGTCTCCGTGCCGGTGGAAAGGACGATACTGGCCTGGGGGAGCTTCCCCCACAGGGCGGCAACGATGGGGGCCGCCGCCGTGACCTCGCCCACGGAGACGGCATGGACCCAGATCCGCGGATGGCCCTTGAGAGCGGAAATCGTTTCGTCGGGTATGTCCCCCAGCTTCTGCCAGATGCTCTGACGGTACTTTCCCGCCACAAGGATCTTGAATGCGTAATACGGCGCCAGGAGCAGGAAGCCCAAGAGAGCGGTGATGTTGTAAAGTACGTGAAGCACCGCCCGACGATAATGCGGTTTCAATACACTGTCAAGTTTGCATTATCAATTTTTCAAGCCTGGCGAGTCAACGGACGCACAGGGTCATGGGTTTGCACTACGGCATAAGGCTTAGGGCATATGGCTCAGGGTAAGAATGGATTTTGCCTTTTGCCATGAGCCTTCTGCCCTAAGCCGTTTGGTTCGCCTTAAGCCATCTGTTGTAATTGACATCGCCCCGGTAATATTGTAGGTTGGGTTCGCTCCCCAAAGAGCCTGAAATCACGGAAGAATAACCATCGATGAGAACGGAGAGCGCATTTCATGACTTACAGAAAAGCGATCGTGTCGACGATGACCGTCCTGCTTGTCGTCGTGCTCCTTGCCTCCTGCGCACGCTATCAGCAGCAGGTCGTTCCCTTCAAAATGCCCCAGGCATATCCCAATTCAACGACGGTGGGTGGCGCGATCGTCGCCTCCAAGTCCTGGGATGACCAGAAAGAGGCAGAGGCGGCTTTTGGTTTTGACATCCGGCCGGAGATTCTTCCCGTCCAGGTAATCTTCGACAACAAGGGAAGCCACCCTCTCGAGATCGTATCCGAGCAGACGTTTCTCATCGACGTCGATAACAACGCGTGGCCGGTCATGGATGCGAAAATGGCCTACGATCGAATCGCCAGGAAGACCGAACTGGGCGAAGTGGCGCCGAATGCGGCCAAGTACGGTGCTCTGGGCGCCGTCGCAGGCGGCATCATCGGCGCGGCCATCGGAATAGTCGGCGGCTCCGGCGTGGGCGACGCGGCCATGAAAGGCGCGGCGGCCGGTGCCGCGACAGGCGCCGTCCTCGGGGGTTCTCAAGGGATGTCGGACACCGATGTCCAGAGGCAGATCCGGGAAGATCTCCGGAAGCGATCCCTGGAGCAAAGAGCCGTCGCGCCCCAGGAGATAGCCTACGGGTTCATTTTCTACCCGGGGGAGGCAAAAAAGCCCCAGGAACTGAGGCTCCGACTGCGCGAGGCCGACACGGGGCGGGTTTACCCGCCTGTCGTCCTGCGCTATTAACAGATGGGCCTGCAAAGGCCCTTTCCATATCGTCTCCCTCTCCCTTGAGGGGAGAGGGTCGGGGTGAGGGTGACAATCCCTTTCCTAGTTAAGGAAAGGCGAAAGGAAAAAGGGAAACGGATGAAAAAGCAGATCGCACCCTCCATCCTCTCAGCCGATTTCAGCCGGCTGGGGGAGGAAATCAAGGCGGTGGAGAAGGCCGGCGCGGACCTGATCCACGTGGACGTCATGGACGGCCACTACGTGCCGAACATCACGATCGGCCCCGGTGTCGTCTCGTCCCTGAGAAAAACGACAGGCCTGCCCTTCGACGTGCATCTCATGATCGAAGACCCGGATCGCTACATCGATGCCTTTGTCGATGCGGGAAGCAACATCATCACGGTCCACGCCGAGGCGGTCATCCACCTGCACCGGACGGTACAATACATCAAGGGAAAAGGGGTCAAGGCCGGGGTGTCTCTGAACCCCTCGACACCACTTGCCTGCATCGAGGAGATCCTGCCCGATATCGACCTGCTGCTGATCATGACGGTGAACCCGGGCTTCGGCGGACAGAAGTTCATCTCCGGCATGCTCCCCAAGATCCGCAAGGCCAGGGAACTCGCACGAACACGCGGCCTCAAGATGGCCATCGAAGTCGACGGGGGCGTCACGGCCGAGAACATCGGCACCCTCGCCGAGGCCGGGGCGGACATCTTTGTGGCCGGGGCCGCCATCTTCGGCAGCCCGTCGTATGTTGAGACCATCGGAAAGATGAAGGGGATTCTGGCTAAGTTCTAGAGATGCGTCTACGAACGTGAGAGGGTAAGAAGGTAAGAGGGTGAGAAAAGAGAATGGATGTTCTTCTTCCATTCGTTCTTACCTTCTCACGTTCTTACCCTCCCACCTTCTTCTCATCAACGGGCGTCTCGACCGCTTCCGGCTTGCGCGGGCCGGCCGCTTCCTGGCTGAACGACAGCAGGTTCTGCGCCTTCATATCCTTTCGCTTGAGCGCCTTCAGAAACCTCGACACAAGGATGTCCGTCAGCTCCTGGTGGGAGTGGCGAGGATTCTCGCTCGAGGGGGCCTTCCCGCCGGCCATCATCTCATGTCCGCCTCCCGCCCCCAAGTCCGCTACCATCTTCTGGGCGATCCGGTCCGCCGACCCCCGCCTCTTCTTCGTCCGCAGCGAGAAATAGACATCCCCGACAAATTCGCCCAGCGACAGGACCCACTTGACGCCCTCCGTGCGGACGATGAGATCGGCCATCTCGGCGATGATCTCCAGGTGCTCCACGTGGCCCAGATCCAGTGTGACCACGTCCTTGTAGAGCCGTGCGCTGCTGATAGCTTTCTGAAGCATGCTCAGGTAGTCCCGCGGGACCTCCGGGTACTCGATCTGCGATAGCAGCCGGAAGAGCACCCTGTTGTAGAAGTACATGCAGGCATCGATGTCCTTCGGGCTCACCCCGCGTCCCAGGTCGCGCGTGTCGGACCGGACCCCGTAGAGAAGTGCCGTGGCCACCTTGCGGTCTACCTCCACAATCCCGGCATCCCTCAAATACTCGGCGAGAATCGTCGAGGTGCTCCCATAATCGGTGCGGACGTCGTAAAACTGGGCGAGGCGGGTCTTTGCCCGGAAAGGCAAGTGGTGATCGATGACGATGTCGGGGATGATGGATCTCGGAAGGGAGTTGTTCCCGGCGCCCGGTTGCGTGTCTACTAGGGCGATGACGCTGTAATTGTTGATGTTGATCTCGGAAAGGGCGCGGAGGTCGATCTTCAGGTGGCGGATCATGGCCCTGTTTTCGGCCCGCCCCACGACACCGCTGGATGCAATGATGCTTCCGACTTTCCACTTCGTCTGGAATAGGTATTTGAGGGCGAAAGCCGCGGCAAGCGCATCGGGATCGGGGTGATTGTGCGTGACAATCAGGACTTTCCGCTTTCCCCGGATGAGCTCGTGGAGTTTCTCGAGGCGGGTCTTGTTGTTTGTGTCGTTCTGACCCATGATTCCAGGGTGCCGTCAAAATATCAAAGCACCGGCCAATGAATCCTGTTTCCCCGATCCCGCAGGGAACGGCCCGAGGAGTTCATGCTTCGCCCCCGGTCCGCATCCTTCGGGCCTCGAACCTGCGGCCTCGGCCGCCAAAGCGTAGGGGCGATTATAGGACTTCGGTTAGGAATGTCCACAACTATTTTATCGCCGCCGGAACGGGTAAACTCTACATTTCAATCGCCTTGTAGCCACCGCTCAAGTGGGGTATTATAAATATGGCATACGGCATATGGCTTAAGGAAACGGAAGAAAGAAAAGATCCGTTTTCCACTTTACGCCATTAGCCCTTTGCCCTCAGCCGATACAGTTGACAACGGGCGTAAGGCTAAAGGTAAGAAAGAAATATCCTGCCCTTTGCCTTTAGCCCTTAGCCCTAAGCCGGTTTTTATATGCACATCATCATCGACGGTTACAACCTCATCAGGCAGTCCGATGTGCTGCGCCTGCATGAACGCCAGGGGCTGGAAGCCGGGCGCAAGGCCCTGGTTCACCTGCTGGCCGGCTACCGGAGGGACAGGGGACACCGTATCACCGTCGTATTCGACGGGTGGCTCGGCGGCTCTCCCCAGGAGGAGCGCGACCGGGAAGCGGGCATCGACATCATCTATTCACGGCGGGGGGAGAAAGCCGATGAGGTCATCAAGCGGCTTGCCCGCCAGCACGCCTATGAGACGCTCGTCGTCACATCGGACCGTCCCGTCATGGACGCAGCCATCCGCGCGGGGGTCACGGCAGTCCCTTCCGGGGAATTCGAGGCCCGGATCCGTCAAAGCCGGAGCGCCCCCGCACAGGGCCCTGCCGCTGCCGACAAGGACAATGACGACGACAACCCCTCCTGCCGCGGGACAAAGAAAAAAGGCCCCTCCCACCGGACATCCAAGCGAGAGAGGCTCAAACAAAGGGGCATGGACAAGCTGTAGCCAAAAGCAGTCTACAGTCCACAGCCGACAGCCCACAGCAAACATTTACGATTCTTTGATGACTGTTGACTGTCGGCTGTCGGCTTCTTCTGTTACCTGTTACCTGTTACCTGTTACCTCTCCTTTCGTCCCCGCCTGCCCGCAGAGTTCTATGAGCAATCTCTCCAACAAAAGCCGCGGGTCCTGCCCCGTCGATTTCATGGCGGTATCGACGGCGAGCACCCGTTCCAGGTGCCCCATCAATTCCCCGTAGGAAAAGCGCGTCGAGTTACGAAGCGCATTGAAGACCACATAGGGGTGTTGGCTTGCGAGGGATTTCCCTTTCCCCAGCTCGACCTCGAGCCCCTTCACCGCAGGGTAGACGGCCCGCTGGAACGGGCCGAAGTCCATGTCGGCGCGAAAGCCGGCGATCCGGCCCGCATCGAGAAACAGCTTTCCGTGGAAGAGGAAACGGACCTCCCGGGTGATCATGGCGAGAATGACGAGGTGATGGACGCCCTGGTACAGCAGATCGCCGAGGCTCGCCAGGGCCTTGCGGAGGTCTTTTCCCACGAGCGCTTCCGTGAGGTCGAAAACGGTGTCGTCACGGGTACGGCCGATGACCGTCTCCACGTCGGCAGGTTCGATCGCCGTCCGGTCCCCCGTGTAGGTGATCAGCTGATCGAGGGCTTCGGCGGAATCCCGCAGGCGAAATCCCGTTTTTCTCCCCAGGACGACCCAGGCTTCGGGGCTGAGCGTCTTGCCTCTCCGGGAGAGCTTCTCGCGGAGATTTTCCATCATGAGGCTGCGCTGCCTTGCCTCGCCCCGGGTTCGGATGAAGGACAGAACGACGCCCTGCTCGGTGAGCACCTTGAAGAGCTTCTTTCTCCGATCGACGGAATCGGCCGTCATGACCAGGCAGTGCCCCTCGGGAAGCCCCGATGCGAGGAGCTCCTCCAGGACTTCCGTTCCGCCGGTACGGTGCCGTCCGGCCATCATCCCCTGCCCTGCACAGTACTCCAGCACCCGGGGGAACCACTTCTCCCGACCCTCGCCCCCCTCGCCCCCTGCGGCGTCGTGCCACTGCTCGTCGGTGATCCTTCTCCACCCGTCGTCGCGGAGCTCATCGATAGACCAGCCCGCCAGATCCAGAAAGATCATGAAGGCCCGGGCCGCCGCCGGGAGGTCCGACTCGGCGCTGTCGGCGATTTTTCTGACCAGCTCGGGCAGGGATGTCTTCGAATAGAAAAGGCGGGTCTTGGGCAGGAGCACAACCTTGGAGCCCGGGATGAGAGGCGGCGTCAGAAGGGCCTCGCAGACGGGATCGACTCCTCCCGACTCGTTGTCCATGACAAAGAGGTTCAGGTCCCTGTCCTGTGCCGGGATCAGGGCGTCGACAAGCTTCCCCAGGGCCTCTTCCACAAGGAAGTCCTCATCCCCGTACAGGAGGTAACAGGGCGCTCTTCGGCCCTTCGAGATGTCCTTCAGGACGCTCTCGAGACTCTTTTCTGCGCTCGGTTCTTTCTGGCTCATTCCTCTGTTTCCGTTGACGAGAAAAATCCTCCGCCGGCCACGAATCAACCGGCAGACCGTGACTGATATACATCAATTAGGGGAAAAACGGGAGAGCTGATATTCGGGAAACGTAAGCGGGAAAAATCTTCAGGAAAGGAAATCGCGTCTTGCGTCTTTTGCCCTGGACCCTGGACCCTATACCCTGTACCCGCGGCTGCCAAGCCGCTACGTGATGACGAATTTACGGATGTAATTCACCACCTCTTCGGGCTCGTCCATGACGCGGATCAAATCCATGTCCTCCCGGGTGATCATCCCCTGGGCGAGCATGGTAGCCTTCAGCCAGTCGAGAAGCCCCTGCCAGTACTCGCTTCCCATCAGAATGACGGGGAAACTCTTGATCCGTTTGGTCTGGATCAGGGTGAGCGCTTCAAAGAGTTCATCCAGGGTCCCGAACCCCCCGGGCATGATGACATAAGCCATGGCGAACTTGACGAACATGACCTTCCGGATGAAAAAGTACTTGTGGTAGAGCTTGACGTTGGCAAACTCGTTGGGGGTCTGCTCAAAGGGCAGGCGGATGTTCATGCCGACCGACGTGCCGCCCGCTTCGGCGGCGCCCTTGTTGGCTGCCTCCATGATGCCGGGGCCACCGCCCGTGATGACGGCGAATCCCTGCTGGGCCAGCAGCCGCGACAGGTGCTCTGCCTTCTGATAGTATTTGTTGGCGGGGGTGGTCCGGGCGGACCCGAAGATGGTAACGGCTCGCCCGAGATCGGAGAGTTCTTCTATGGCTTCGACGAACTCCGCCATGATGCGGAACATTCGCCAGGATTCGTTAACGGAAAGGGCATCGACGAGATATTGTTTTTCTTCCATCAGACACAGTACAGGGATCGGGGCAGAAACCCTTCGGTGAGATTCCTGCCCCCGTCCCCGGTGAAGGTTGTCTGTGAAAATTCGTCCATCCGGCCGATTACGTGTGACGCCGTCTCTGGATCTTGGCAAGCCGCCGTCTCGCCTCGAGCGCTTTTCTCTTGCGCTTGACGGAAGGCTTTTCGTAGGCACGACGCAGCTTCAGTTCCTTGAACAGGCCGTTCTTCGACAGCTTGTTCTTCAGAACCTTCAATGCCTTGTCGACATCGTTGTCGAAAACCTTGACTTCCAAATATGATCGCTCCCTTCCTATTAAATTCGTATGTCCGGATCAGGGAAAAGCAAACATAACCGCAGCGGAATCAAAGGCGATTTCATAGGACGTGCGAGCACATGAAATGATCGATGAATCCGATTTTCCCCGCGAAACTGTTGAATATTATTGGAAAACAATATTATTGTCAATCAAAACTTTGCGTTAGATGACGATTTCAGTCATCACGACGGCTCCCCTTCCCCGCCGGGGGTGCTTTTCCCCTCCAGATTCCACCGGTCCGTGCCGTACTTCCCGGCCAGCAGCTGTTCTTTCAAGGCCTCTTCCGCAGCCGTCAGGCCCTCCTCGGCCAGGGTGATGCCGAGCGTGTCCTCGAAGGCCCCCCGGAGGACCCGGGCGAGCTCGTCGGCCCCGATGACCCTGCCGAGCTGCTCCCGGAGGGTCGTCGTGGAACTCGAGATCCCGGCTGCGGGGACCCGCATGACCGCCGCAGCACGGGCGGGATCGACGTCGATCAAAAGCGACCCGTGCTGGAGGAAGGCGCCGCCTGCCCTCACCTGGGCGCTGCCGCAGATCTTGCGCCCCCCCACGAGAAGCTCGTATTTTGACGGGGCGGCAAAACAGTATGCCTCCAGGGGCGTTCCCGCGGCCGAGCGTCCCTCGGACACCATCTCCGGCGTGAGGCCAAGCCGCTTGAGGGCTTCCACGATACAGGCACTGATAACCCGGTAGGTCTCGAGGATATCACCGGCGAACAGGGGGTGATCCATGGCCGCCACGAGCGAGTAGGTCAGCTCGTGTTCGTGCAGGACGGCCTTGCCCCCCGTGGGCCGGCGCACGATGTCGATCCCCTCGCGCCGGCAGGTTTCGACATCGATCTCCCGGGAGGTTTTCTGGAAGTAACCGAGCGAGACGGCAGGGGGCTGCCAGCCGAAGAATCGCAGCGTGGGGGGCAGGGCCTCACGGCGGTTCAAGCGGAAGACGGCCTCGTCGACGGCCATGTTCTCGGCGGCGCGCAATACCCGGCAGGGCAGCAGGCGCCAGGAAGTTTTCATTCCTCGATCCCGGCTTCCTCGCCGACATACTCCCTGTATTCCTCTGCATCGAGGAGGTTGTTGAGCTCATCGAGATCGCGCAACTCCACCATGATCAGCCAGCCGGCCCCATAGGGATCGCTGTTGATCACGCCGATGTCGTCCTCGATGTCCTCGTTGACACTGATGACCTCGCCGCTGACCGGCGATATGAGCTCCGCAACCGATTTGGACGACTCGATGACGCCAAAGGGTTCATCCTGCTCGACTTCCGCATCCGTCCCGGGCAGCTCGATGGAATAAAGCTCCCCGAGTTTCTCCTGGGCATAGTCGGAGACCCCGACGGTGGCCATGTTCCCATCCACCCTCACCCAGGTGTGCTCGCGGCTGTAGAATAGATCCTCCTGGAAAACGGACATGACTCCCTCACAGCATAAGAAGAAGGTAAGAAGGTTTCACCCGATAATCTGCAACTCTTTCGGAAACTCTGTCAGCACACGTCCCCCCCCTTCTCGACGAGAACCGTGTCCTCGATACGGACCCCGCCGAAGCCGGGCAGATAGATCCCCGGTTCGATGGTGATCACCATCCCCTGCTCAAGAACGGCATCGGAGAGGGTCGAGAGCCTGGGGGCCTCGTGGACGTCGAGTCCCACACCGTGCCCCGTCCCATGGGAAAAGAGAGGACCGTAACCGGCCTTCTCGATGACGCCACGGGCTGCGGCATCCACGTCGCGGCAGGCAACGCCGGGCCTCACCGCCTCCAGGGCCCTGTCGTGGGCTTCCTTGACAACGCCGTATATTTTCTCATGCCGCCTTCCCGCCACGCCGACGACAAAGGTGCAGGTCTCGTCCGAGTGGTACCCGCGCCAGACGGCCCCGTAATCGATGACCACGAAGTCCCCCGGCCGGATCTTCCGTCTTCCCGGCCGGGCATGGGGAAGTGCGCTGTTGGCTCCTGACGCAATGATCGTGTCAAAGGAGGGGGCTTCAGCACCCATGCTGCGCATGGCATACTCGAGCTCGATGGCAATGTCGCGCTCGCACACCCCGGGCCGGATGCGCTCCAGGGTTGACCTCAGGGCACCTGCGGCGATGCGGATCGCCCTGCGGATCAGCTTGATTTCTTCGGCATCCTTGACGGCACGAATGGCGCCGAGTTCCCTCTGAAGAGGCTTCCAGCGCACCTTTTTCGACTTCCGGCGCAGGGAGCTCAGCAGCTCCACCGTCGCGACGGCAGGCTCGAAGCCGACTTGTTCAACCCCCCCTGCGGAAAGGGCCTCGGCGACCCCGGAGACTTTGTCGCGGTAAAGGACCACCCGGACCCCCGGGGCCTGCTCCGCGGCCTGGGTCACGTAGCGGCCGTCCACGAGGAGAGCCGGTTTGCCCGCCCCCACGACGAGAGCCCCGTCACTGCCGGTAAAGCCTGTCAGGTAGCGGATGTTCTTGAGATCGAGGATGAGAAAAGCCTCCAGGCCCGAGCGCCGCAGGAGCGCCCGCAGCCGGGACATCCTCGGGGCGGTGGCAGGCCGTTCAGGCATTCCCTTGCATCCTGTCGAGAGAGACAAGCCACCGGTTCAGCTCTCCGATGACCCGCTCGCGGTGATCCGGGAGGGCGGGTTCCTGCCGGCCTCCGGCGGCTGCATCTGTTGCCGGTTCGTCGGGCTCGGGCAACTCCGTCCCGATCGTGCGGCCAAACAGGCTATGGAAGGGCGGCGCCACCGGCTCCCCGAAAAAGAGATCCTTGCGTTCTTCGTCCGGAGCCCCCTCGCCGGGAACGGTTGGTTTCTCATCCTCCCGGGCCTGCGGCCGGAGTTTCCGGAGTCTCTCCAGGGCATCCTGGTTCTGGGGATCCGTGGCGAGGATTTCCTTGAGGAGAGCCTCGGCCAGTTCCCGGTATCCCTGCCGCGCATAGAGATCGGCCAGCGTCAGGGTTTTGAAATCGGCGGCCCGGGGCAATCCGACATCCTCGTCGGGCTTTTCCGCCCCCGTCTCCGGGTAAGTCCGGCTCTCCCTCCGCAGCCTGTCCTCCAGGTTCGCAATGGCCTCCGGGGATTCGGGATTCATGGACATGTAGATGCGGGAGGCCCGTTCGGCCTCCTCATCGAGCCCTTGGTCCCGGCAGAGTTCGGAAAGAATGCCGAAGACCGGCGACCAGCGGATCACGTCTTCGGAGAGTCCCCTCAGCACATCGAGGGCAGGCTCCCTTTCCCCTTTCCGATACCAGCCGATGCCGAGAATGATCTTGGCTTCCGTGTCATCGGGGTAGATCCGCAGACGCTCGAGCGCCAGATCGACGGCGAGGGCCGGGTCCTGTTCGAGGCAGGCCTCGGCCCGGGCGATGAACTCCTTGCGGTCCACAACCTCGCTGAGACTCACCATCTCGTAGCCGCCCCTTGTGTCGCCCTTTTCCATTAGCCAGCTTTCCCGGTCTCTTTCCGATACGTTCTTGTCCGATCTTCCTCGCTTCCGCTCTTCCGATCTTCGCGTTCAGTCGGGGGACTAACACAGCCCTCTTTGTGTGTCAAGATTGAAAAGACCCCGCCGCGTCGTCGCGGCGGGGTCTCTGATCTTGCCTTTCGCCTTTACCCGTTAGCCTTTTGCATTTCTCCCGGGATCAGTTGCCCCTGCTGTCCGGCACAACTCTCGGCGTGATGAAGATGAGGATTTCACGCTTGGTCCTCTGTTCTTCCTCCGCTTTGAAGAGCCAGCCGAGCACGGGAACCTTGTAGACGCCGGGCACGCCGCTGGTCCCCTTGAGGTCATTGGACTTGTAAATGCCGCCGATGACGATCGTGTCGCCGTCATGGACCACGACGGTGGAGTCGACCTCGTTTTTGATGATGGGCGGGTTGCCCTGGATCGACCGTGTATAGTCGGGATAGTCGTTGGTGGCCTTGATCTCCATGGAGATCTTTCCCTCGGGGGTGATGGTCGGCTTCACGTCGAGCTTGAGCACCGCTTCCTTGAACATGACGGTCCGGGTGACGACGCCGCCCGAGGTGGATTCGGTCACGTAGGGGACTTCCTCGCCCTGCTTGATCACCGCCTTGACGTTGTCGAGCGTCGTGACCTTCGGGGAGGAGATGATCTTACCCTCGGCCGAGCTCTCCAGCGCATTGATCTGGGCGCTGAGAACGAAGTTGGCCCCGCCGATCAGGATGCCCAGACCCGGCGTCCCCGCCCAGGAAAAGGGGAAGTTCACCGCCTGGTTGCTGCCGGTAAAGCCGACGCCGTTCGGGAAAGCCTGCGGGACCGTCGTGGCGCCCGTCGAGCCTTGCGTCAGGCCCGAGGCGTACCCTGCCGAGCCGGCCAATCCGCCGATCGTTGTGTTGCCGGCGTTGGTCAGGAGCCCGCCGCCCCACTGGACACCAAGCCTCCTGAGAAAGGTATCAACGGCCTCGACGATCTGGGCCTCGATGGAGATCTGCTTCAACTTGCCGCGGGAGACGTCCTCCTTGAGACGCTGTTCCTCGGCCTTCTTGAGCTTGTCCGCGGGCATGACGACGATCACGTTGCCCTGCACCTTCGTCCCCAGCTGCTGGACGTCCATAATCGTCTCGAGCGCCTGGTCCCAGGGAACCTCTGTGAGCTTCATCGTGACGAGCCCCTTCACGTCCTCGCCGGCCACGATATTGAGGCCGCTCACCTCGGCGATGAGGCGGAAGACGCTCCGGATGTTGGCATCCTGGAAATCGGCCGTGATCTTCTGGCCCTTGTACTCCTTGCCTTCCTTCTTCTCGACCTTGATCTCCCTGGGTTTCGGCTCCGGCTGCGTCGCCCGGATCCGATCCACGTCCTTCGCCATGCTGGGGCTCTGGGGCATGTTGGCAATGTCCACATCGACGATGAGCTGGTTGCCCTCCTCGCGCACCAGGTGGGGCACGGCGTCCTTCAGGACGATCTTGACGGCTGTCACGGGACGCTCACCCGATTTCGTCTGGCTCGAGTAGACGCCCTCGATGACCTTGAAGCTGCCGTCGGGGCTCTTCGTCTTCAGATCATCGGGCACATACATCTTGTCCAGGGTGATCACGAGCGTCCGGGCCGAATCCCTGGAAGCGGTGTATCCCATGAGCTTGGAGGCGGAGACGATCACCCTCTCCTTGTCCGCCGTCTTGTCGAAGGCGATCTTCTCGACGTAGCCGACGTTGGCCAACGCAGGACTTTTTGCGGCCGCGGCCGCATCGGCCGGTGCCGTCGCCGGGTCGGATGACGCGGGCCCGGCGTTCATCGTTGCGCAGCCGGCAACCAGCAACCCACAGAATGAAATCGTCAGTGCCCACATGCTCAGCTTCTTCATGGTCTTCCCTCGCCTTCTTCTTTATGGAGCTTCAGCGCCACGCGATGCATTTTTTCCTTGCCCTTGCTCTCTCCGAGTTTCTCTTCCACGATGACCCGGTCGGGAAGGATCTGGATCACCTTGCCGCCGTTCTCCCCGATGAGAGTCCCCACATAAACGAGATACCCTTTTCCCCCGCCGCCGCCGTCTTCGACCATGGCCACGCGCTTCGACGATGACCCGGCGATGCCCGTCACCCGGACCTTGTCCAGGGCAACCCGCTGCAGCGGCGTGAGATGGCCCGTGAGTTTCTTTATCTCCGGCCCCTTTTTCGAGGGGGTGGGCAGCTCGAGCCTCACGAAGGGCTTGAAGGGGTCGATTTTCCCCTTCGGGTCGTACCGATAGTCCGGCATTTCAAGGGGTGGCGCCTCTTGCCGGGCTTCCTGCTGGACCGCCGGTTTCACCTCCGCGGGCTTTGCCGCAGGGGGTGTGGCCGCCGGGGCAGCCGTCACGAAACCCGCAAGCAGCAAGACGAGGGCCAGGCTTCTCGCCAGGAGCTTATTTCTTTTGAGCCGCTTTCTTGTCCGTTCCATCAGCCTTCTTGCTCCCTTCAACGGGCTTTTCGACAAACATGTAGGTCTTGATCAGGAAACTCGTTGCCAGGACGGGGCCCTTGAGGCCGTTTGTGTCCTTGGTGCCTTCCCGCCTTTCCATGGAGATATCCGACACGTTGACGATGCGGGGCAGCTTCGCCACTTTCTCGAAGAAGATGGCCGTGTCGTGGTAGACCCCGGTGAGCGAGATCTTCACGGGCAGCTCGGCGTAGAACTCCTTCTCCACGGGAGCCAGGGGCTCAAAGAGCTGGAACTCGACCCCGCCCAGTCCCTCGGCCTCCGACATGGAGATCAGCAGCCCCGGGATCTCCTTCTGCTCGGGCAGCTTCGCCATGGCCACCTTCAGCTGCTCCTGCAGCTGGGCGATCTCCTTCTCGAACCGGAGCTTCTCCTCCATCAGCTTCTGCTTCTGGGCGAGCTCCATCTGGACGGCCGAGAGGTCCTGCTGGAGTTTCTCCTCCCGTTGCATGGCATCCTGGTAGTAGATCGAGTAGTAGGAGAATCCCAGCAGGATGAAGAGCACGACCAGCGCCAGGACCTTCTGCCGCACGGGCATTCTTTTGATATCGTCAACGCTCAGTGCCATGCTCAGATCCCCTTCTTGAGACCGCAGGACAGGGTGAACTGCTTCAGCTTGTTGCCCGCGATTTCCGTTTGTTTCGAAGAGACCAGGTCGACGGAGATGAGTTGCTTGGATTTTTCCAGGTTCCTCATGAATTTCGCGATGGCGATGTTGTCCTTCGCGAAGCCGTCGATCTTCACGTCCGTTTCGGATTCTTTCATCGATTTGATCCAGACCTGGCTGGCCGGGACCATGGAGGTCAGCTCATCCAGAAAGGAGACCTTGGCGAACCGGTTCTTCTCGAGGTAGCTGATGACGTTGAGCCGTTTTTCCAGGATCTCTTTCGCTTTCTTGTACTGGTTGATGTCGCCAATGCTCGACTTGAGCTGCTCGAGCCTCTGCTGCGCGCTCTGGACGTCATTCTCGAGGTCGTTGAGCTTCATCACGGTGAAGATGTGGAACCCGAGCAGCAGGACCGCGAAGGCGACTCCCAGGGAACCGAGGATGACGACCTGGTTCTTCGACTGGACTTCCTTTTTCTTTTCCCGATAGGGAAGCAGGTTGACCTTGATCATTTGTCCCCGATCCTCCTCATGGCGAGCCCGACACCGACAGAGGCCTGCGGCCCGATTTCTTTCAGGTCTTCGGCAGAGAACGATTTCTTGTCGAAGGCCACCTTCCGGAAGGGGTTGGCGATCTCGACTTCCACGTTGAGACGCTGGAGAAGGGCCTCACCGATGCCGGGCATCCTGGCCGTCCCGCCGCACAGCAGGATCTGCTTGATGAACTTTCCGGGATAGGTCGAGCGGAAGTAGTCGACGGAACGCTCGATCTCCAGCAGCAGGGGGTCGGCATAATTGAGGAGTTCCTCCTTGCTCTGCTCGTCGCCGGAAAGCGCCTTCTCCAGCTTCGCGCGCTCGGCCTCCTCGAAGGAAACCCCCGTCTTGTCCTGGAGGTTTTCCGTGATCGAGTATCCCCCCAAGGGGAAGTCGCGGATGAAGATGGAGGCGCCCCCTTTGACGACGTTGATGTTGGTCATGCTGGCCCCGATGCTCACGAGGATGCAGACATCCTCGTGCCCGTAGTCGTAGTTTTCCTCGTACATCGTCTCCAGGGCGAAGGAGTCCACATCCATGATGGCCACTTCGAGCCCCGCCTTCCGGAAGGTGTCGATGTAGCTCTGGACGACATCCTTCTTGGCGGCAACGAGGAAGACCTCCATCTGGCCGGTGCTCATCTCGCTGGGGCCCAGGATCTGGAAGTCGAAGTTGACGTCCTTCATGTCGCCGAAGGGAAGGTATTTCTCGATCTCGTCGCTGATCAGCTCCCTCAGCGATTCCTCATCCATGGAGGGGAAGCTGATCTTCTTGGCAATGACGGAGTATCCGGACAGGGAAGTGACGACCGCCCGGGCCTTGCAGCGGGAGATCTTGAGGAGTTCCTTGATGCGCTCGACCAGGGCGTTGGGATTGACGATGAGGCCGTCGGTGATAATGCCCTTTGCGAGGGGAACGCTGGCGTAGTTCTGGAGTACGTACCCTTCGGGCCCCTCGGCGATCTCGGCAATCTTGATGGAACTGGATCCGATGTCGAGTCCCGCAATCTGTTTCTTGCTTGCAAACAGGCCGTTCAGTTTGAGCATGGGGTCCTCTGTGTTTTGCGGTCTCGCCCGGCCTGAAAACCGGAACGGACGGAGTTGGTTAGGACTGGTTCACTTCGCACCACTACGGGCAATACGTTAAGCAAGCACTATGCCACGGGCAGGCTCTGGGACCGGGTGCGGCCCGGTTGAGCCGGCTGTAACCCCGGAAGGCCCCGATTTTGAGGCCTTTTCACCCGGGCATCCCCCGGGGAGGTTCTCCCGCGGGGCGATCCGGCAGGGGAAAAACCCTAATTTCTATAATCGGCACTGATCGGGCTTGACTTAAATAAAAGAATACGGCAGGCGGTTTTTGAATTGGCAGGAGATCGCGAGAACGCGCTGCATGAGAGCGTTTTCGGGGGAGTGTAAAGGTTTTTGACACCCCGGGAGGAGGGGAGGAAGTTAAGAGGTTAAGAGGGTAAGAAGGTAAGAAGGTCGAAGAAGAGGAGGGAAAGAAGCTGAGAG
Source organism: uncultured delta proteobacterium (assembly GCA_963705165.1). Classification (GTDB taxonomy): domain Bacteria; phylum Desulfobacterota; class Syntrophia; order Syntrophales; family UBA2192; genus UBA2192. The sequence continues at coordinate 35,650 of CAVPJD010000025.1, forward strand.
GGTGAGAAGGTCGGACAGGCAGGGGGCCAGCGATTGACTGCCGGCTGATCCAACCTTCTTACCCTCTTACCCTCTCAACCTCTGAATTGAAAGGATCAGTCGACGTGCCGGTAGACCCTGTCGTTTCGTCTGACCATCCCCAACTCGTCACGGGCCACCTTTTCGATGTAGCGCATGTCGTTGCGGAGCAGGAGGATCTCCTTCTTGAGGGCGTCGTTCTTCACGACGAGCTCCCCGTTGCTGTTCTGAATGTCGAGGAGCTTCTGGTTCAGGCGGTAGTTGTCCAGGACTCCCCTGTTGCCGAAGAGGATGACCGACCCCATCAGGATCAGGAAGAGCAGAAGAACTTTCCCCACCTTCATCCGCTATCCCCCCGCAACCGAGTCCTATCGTTTTCGGCGACCCTCCGGCGGCTCAGGGCTCACCGAGGGAAGGAGCATCTGGGGCTCGCCCAGCAGGAACTCCCCTTTTTCGATCCAGCTCTTGAGCGTCTCGGCGATCTGCCTCGCCCGGTAGTAGCTCGACATGGAGGCCGTGGCCACTTCCTTGCCGTTGAGGACGATCCGGCCGCTCCGAAGCTCCTTGTACGTCACCTCTCCGAGGCTCTTCATCTCGCCGCCGCCGGGATAGTCCATGCTGTAGTCATAAATCTGGGTCTGGATGTCTTCGTCCTTCACGGCGGTGAAGCGGGCCATCTGCTCGTCGAGGATCGGGATGGGGATCCCGATGCCGACATAGAGGGAGACGCCGTATCCCAGGAAGCTGGCTCCCACCAGCCACTCCGGGGACATCTCCTTCAAATCGCCGATGACGGCAAGCGTCCCTGCCCCGCCCGTCGGGACCCCGCCGGGCCCCCGGGGCGTATTCGGGTGGTGCTGCGTGCCGTGCCAGGCCACGTAGCCCTGGGCCCCGCCGAGAAAAATGCGGGTCCCGATGCCGATCGTCCGGTAGTAGGGGTCGTTGAAGAGCGGGCTGAGCTGGCCCGACGTGGAGTAATTGGCATTGGCCATCCGCGGGCGCAGGACCCCCATATAGGTGTAGATCGTCTTGTCGGACATGTTCACGGCGCAGTTGTAGTTCTGGTAGCAGTTGCGCGGGTTGAAGAGCATGGCATCCCGCAGGTCGTGCAGCAGGATGTTCTTCTCCTGCTTGCGCGAGGGGTAGCAGTCCGTGCCGTAGCCCTCCAGGCGCAGGCGGATCACGTTGCCGGCGACGAGGTCCTCGATGACGTGGCCGCCGCCGTAGTTGAACTCGCCCGGGAAGACGCTGTTGAGGGGGTCGCCTTCGGCTACTTCGGTGACCCCGATGTAGCAATCGACCGCCGCAATCCCGCCGTAGGCCGCAACGTCATTGAGCCAGACCTTGTGGGCCTTGATGCGGGGGGAGGTGTGGCCGAAGTTCAGGAAGGCCCCCGAGGAGCACATGGGTCCGAAGGTTCCCGTGGTCACCACGTCGACCCGCCGTGCGGCCTCGATATCGCCGTGGCGCTCGACGATGTCGATCATCTCCTCGGCCGTCACGACGACGGCCTTGCCCTGCCGGATCTTCTCGTTGATCTCGGCGATCGTCTTTTTGACTTTAAAACTTTTCAAGAGTCTGTTCCGTCTATTCGGTCTGTTCCGTCTTAGTCTTTCCGGTCTATCCCGTCTATCAGTCTGTTCCGCCTGTAAGAGCCGGAATGCCATTCATGTACCGTTTCCAAACTTCCTATCTTCTTAACTTCCTAACTTCACGTATTTCCCGCTTTATTAGACTATTTTAAAACCAGTTGTCCAACAGAAATGCGGGAAATACAAGGTCGCGAGGCGGCCTTATTGGCCCGTGTGGCCGAAACCGCCGCTTCCGCGGGCCGTGTCCGACAAGCCCTGCCTGAAGTCCCAGATGACCCGGGAGAAGGGCGCCACGACCATCTGGGCGATCCGGTCGCCCCGCCGCACCACGAAAGGCTCGGTACCATGATTGATCAGGATGATCCGGATTTCACCGCGGTAATCGGCGTCGATCGTGCCCGGCGTGTTCACGAGCGTCACCCCGTTTTTCAGGGCCAGGCCGCTCCTGAGGCCGGATCTGGGCCTCGTAGCCCTCCGGCAGGGCGATGGCGATTCCCGTGGGGACGAGGGCCCGCTCACCCGGGGCGATGACGATTTGAGCCTCTACGGCGGCAACGATGTCCATCCCCGCCGCATGCTCCGTCATGTAGCGTGGAAGGGGAAGATCCTCCGACCCGCCCAACCGCTCAATGGCCACACGTACCGATTCCATCAAACTCGTCTGTTTCGTTCTTTTCGTTTATTTCGTTGGTTTCGTCAGTCGCTGATGCGACAGGCCAAAGGCTGCAGTCCACAGGCTACAGGCTAAAAAAATGAAAAACGGAATTTCTGCCGTCTGCGGCCTGTTGCCTGTTGCCTGTTGCCTTAGAGTTCGACATCCCCCGTGGGCATTTCCGATTCCGTCATCTCCCCGAGGAAGACCATGGAAAGGTTGGGGCGGGTGAACATCTGCTCCGAGAGGGCCAGGATGTCCTCGCCGGTCACGGCCTCGATCTTCGCGACGATCTCCTCGGGAAGAATATTGCGGCCGAAATAGATCTCGTTGGTCGCCAGTTTCTGCATGCGGTTGTCGGTGCTCTCCATGCTGAGGAGCAGGTTCCCCTTGATCAGCTCTTTCGCCGATTGGAGCTCCTTGTCCGTGAAGAGCTCCGTTTTCATGCGCCTCATCTCGGCCAGGATGATATCGATGACCTCCTGCGTCTTGTCCTTGGAGGTCCCCACGTAGATGTTGAGCATCCCCGTGTCGCGGTAGGAAACGATGTAGGAGCGCACGGCATAGGCAAGCCCCCTTTTCTCGCGGATCTCCTGGAAGAGCCGCGAGCTCATGGAACCGCCGAAGACGGAATTCATGAGGATGCCGGCAAATCGGTTGTTGTCCAGGGTCGCCGGGGCCGGCGTGCCCACGACGAGGTGGAGCTGCTCGAGTTCTTTCTCGATGCAGGTAAGGCGGGCCGTGGTTTGCGGTTTCTTTTCTTCGGATTTCACGTGAATGGCCGGGAGCGTCCCGAAGAGCTTCGCGACGAGATCGACGAGGCGCTCGTGTTCCATGTTCCCCACGGCGGCAATGACCAGGTTGTCCCCCCGGTAGCGCTCCTCGAAGAACTGCAGAACCTTTGCGCGCTCGAATGCGTCGACGGAGTCCCTCGTCCCGAGGACGGGCATGCCCAGGGAGTGCCCCTCCCAGAAATGCTTCTCGAAGATGTCGTGGATGTACTCGTCGGGCGTGTCCTCCACCATGCTGATCTCCTGGAGGACGACGGATTTCTCCTTGTCGATGTCATCGAGGTTGAACAGCGAGTTGATGAAGATGTCGGCCAGCAGGTCGATGGCCAGCGGAAGGTGGTAGTCGGGCACCTTGACGTAGAACGCCGTCAGCTCCTTGCCGGTGAAGGCGTTCATCACGCCCCCGACGGAATCGATGTCGGAGGCGATGTCAAAGGCCGACCGCCCGGCCGTCCCCTTGAAAAGCATGTGCTCGATGAAGTGGGCCGTCCCGTTGATCCGCTCGTCCTCGTGGCGCGAGCCGCAGGGAATCCAGGCGCCGATCGAGACGGAGCGGACGTGACGGATCTCTTCCGTGATGACCTTGATCCCGTTAGAAAGGACTGTTTTTCGGTACGTCTGCACCCAGGGCATCCTTCCTGCTCAGGCGGATCTTCCCGTTCGAGTCGATCTCGATGACCTTCACGGGGATCTTGTCGCCCTCATTGACCACGTCGGTCACCTTGGCGACACGCTTCGTGTCGAGCTGCGAGATGTGGACGAGCCCCTCGGTGCCGGGCAGGATCTCCACGAAGGCGCCGAAATCGACGACCTTCTTCACCGTGCCCATGTAAATCCTCCCGATCTCGGCCTCCTCGGTGAGCCACTTCACCATGGCGATGGCCCGGTCGGCGGCCTCGAGGTCGGTGGAGGCGATGAGCACCGTACCGTCATCTTCCACGTCGATGTTTACTCCCGTTTCGGCGACGATCTGGCGGATGTTCTTGCCGCCCGTGCCGATGAGGTCGCGGATCCGGTCGGGCCGGATCTTCATGGTGATGATCCGGGGGGCGTACTGGGAGAGCTCCTTGCGGGGCTCGGCAAGCGTCTCCTTCATCTTGTCGATGATGTGGAACCTGCCGTCTTTGGCCTGCTGGAGCGCCTTGCGGAGGATCTGCTCGTTGATGCCGTCGATCTTGATGTCCATCTGCAGGGCCGTGATGCCCTTCTTGGTGCCGCAGACCTTGAAGTCCATGTCGCCGGCGTGATCCTCGTCACCGAGGATGTCGGAGAGAACGGCCACGTTGTCGCCTTCCTTGAGCAGCCCCATGGCGATGCCCGCCACGACGTCCTTCAAGGGCACGCCCGCATCCATCAGCGAGAGGGCCCCGCCGCAGACGCTGGCCATGGAGGAGGAGCCGTTCGAGGCGACGATGTCCGACACGGTGCGGATCGTGTAGGGGAACTCCTCCTGGCTCGGGATGACGGGAAGGAGCGCCCTTCTGGCCAGGGCCCCGTGGCCGACCTCCCGGCGCCCCGGGCTTCCCATGCGCTTGACCTCACCCACGCTGAAAGGCGGAAAGTTGTAGTGCAGCATGAACGATCGCCTCTCCTCGCCCGTGATGTAATCCATTCTCTGCTCGTCCCTGGAGGTCCCCAGGGTGATCGTCACCAGGGCCTGGGTCTCGCCCCGCGTGAAGAGGGCCGAGCCGTGCGTTCGGGGCAGCAGTCCCACTTCGCAGTTGATCTGACGGATCTCGTCGTAGGCGCGCCCGCCGACGCGTCGCTTCTGCGACAGGATCATTTCCCTGAGGATGCCGCGGTCGATCTTCTCGACGACGTGTTCGACGATGGGTTTGAGCGACGCATCTTCCTTGCAGAGGGTCTCGATGGCCTTCTCCCGGACGTCCCTCAGCTTGCCGTAACGGTCGAGCTTCTCCGAGATCCCGTAGGCCTCTTTGAACCCTTCCGTCACCAGACCGGAAATCTTCTGATAAAGCGCCTCGTCGATGACGGGCGGCGTGAATGCCCGCTTGGCCTTCCCGATGGCCTTCTGCATCTCGTCCTGCAGCTCCATGACGGGCCGCATGGACTCCAGGGCAAGATTGATCCCCTGGACGATCTCCTCCTCGCCCAATTCCTTTGCGCCGCCCTCGAGCATGACGAGGTTGACGTCATAGGGCTTGCCGCCCGTCCCCGGGACCACCTTGCGCCCCACGATGAACATGTCCAGATCGCTGTCCTGCATCGAGGTGGGGTTGGCGACGAGCTTGCCGTCGATGCGCCCGATCCGCACGCCGGCAATCGGCCCGTTGAAGGGGATGTTGGAGATCTGGAGGGCCGCCGAGGCGCCCAGGAGGGCCACCACATCGGGGTCGTGCTCCCCGTCCACGGAGAGCACCGAGGCGATGAGCTGCGTCTCGAAGTTGTAGCCCTTGGGGAAAAGCGGCCGGATGGAGCGGTCAATGATCCGGCAGATGAGGATCTCCCGCTCGTTGGGCCGCCCCTCGCGCTTGAAGAACCCGCCGGGGATCTTCCCGGCGGCAAAGGTCATTTCCTGGTAATCCACGGTGAGGGGAAGGAAGTCGAGACCTTCCCTCTGGCTCCGGGCCGAAACGATGGTGACAAGCACGACGGTCTCCCCGTAGGTCACGAGGACGGCCCCGTCAGCCTGCCCGGCAATGTAATGTACCTTGATGCTGAGATCGCTTCCTGCGAACGCTTTCTTGAATATCTGACTCATACTTTCTTCTTTCTCCTTACTGATGACGATAGGGTTCAGAACGTGTCCCGGCAGCGACCGAAAGGCAAACGGCTCCCCTGTCCTGAAAGAACCCTTTTCCGAAGTTGCGGACGAAACCACCATTCCAGGAGCCTGAACCCGGGAGTTCGAATGGCTCGACGGGTGCGATCGTTGCCCTAGCCTCTACTTCCTCAGACCGAGCCGCTCGATGATCTTGCGGTAACGGCTCACTTCCTTGTTCTTGAGGTACTCCAAAAGGCGTCGGCGCTGACCGACGAGTTTCAGAAGTCCCCGGCGGGAGTGATGATCCTTCTTGTGAGTCTTGAAATGCTCGGTCAGGTACTGGATCCGGGCGCTCAGCAGTGCGATCTGCACTTCGGGAGAGCCCGTGTCGCCCTCGTGGGTTTTGAAGCCGGCAATGATTTCTTTCCTTTTTTCTGCGTCAAGCACGTCTGTTACTCCTCCCTTTGAAAAACTCTTGATCTATTTCCATGTTATTCCGTTACTCGTTAAAAACTCTCAGGATGCGGGCGGCCTGCGCGCCGGGCGGAAGCGACGGGATCTCCCCCGCCGAAACGAGCATCCTGGCCAGCGCCACGAGGCGCCCTTCCCCGGAGATGAACTTTACCACATCTGCCGCCGCAAGAGAAGGAATTTGCAGGGCTGCAAGGCCCTCGACATCGGGCTGATGGCCCTTCACCAGCTTCTGCTCCAAAAGCGGCGGGATCACGATGTCCCGCAGGCCCGGAAGGGCCCGGTTCATGGGGATCAGGCCCTGCTCGAGCTTGGCCCGGATCCCGTCGTCGCTGTCCCCGTCGAGGCGGACGGCGTCCTCTTCCCGGAAGATGCCGCTTCGCGTCCTGCGCAATTGCTCGAGGGCGGCCCCGCAGCCGAGGCGATCGCCCATGTCGGCGCAGAGTGTCCGGATGTAGGTTCCCTTGGAGCAGGTCACGGTGAACCTCACCCCGGGCAGCTCGATGCCCTGCAGGAGGATCTCCCGGATCTCCACCTCGCGCGCCGGGGCCTCCACGCGGATGCCCTTGCGGGCCCACTTGTAAAGCGCCTTGCCCCGGACCTTGACGGCCGAATACTGCGGCGGGACCTGGGTGATCGTCCCGGCAAAGGCCGCGAGCACCGCCTTCACATCCGCATCGGTTGCCCGGGGTTGCTGCTCCGCGAGCACCTGCCCGGTCATGTCCAGGGTGTCCGTCCGGACACCGAGGCGCATCGTGGCCTCGTAGACCTTGTCGTCGCCCGTGAGGAAGGAGGCGATCTTCGTTGCCTCGCCGACACAGACGGCAAGCACACCCGTCGCCATGGGGTCCAGGGTTCCCGTGTGGCCTGCTTTGCGCTCGCCGAGGAGTTTCCTCACCCTGTCGACGGCATCATGGGATGTGATTCCCGCGGGCTTGTCGACGATGACGACGCCCTTCATCGGCCACCGTTTTTGATTGCATCAAAGAGCTTTCTCTTCACCGTGTCGCCGTCTCCCTGGATCCGGCAGGCCGCGGCATTGATGTGACCGCCGCCCCCGAACTTGCCGGCCACCTGTTCGACGTTGAACCGCCCCTTGGAGCGAAGGCTCACCTTGTAGAGGCCTTCGGTGATCTCGCTGAAGAAGACGGCCACCTGCACGCCCTCGATGGAGCGCGGGTACTCGACAAACCCTTCCGTGTGCTCCCACTGGGCGCCCGCTTCGTCGAGCATCCTCTTCGACACGGTGAGCGGCCGCAATCCGGCCCTGCCAGTCGAACTCCAGGGTCGAGAGCGCCCGGGACAGCAGACGGATCTTCGCGGCCGGAAAGGTCTCGTAGACCATCTGGGCGATCCATGCGGGATCGGCCCCTTTCTCCAGCAGCCGGCCGGCGACGGCAAAGGTTTGCGGCCCCGTGTTCGAATACCGGAAGGCCCCCGTGTCGGTCAGGATCGCCGTGTAGAGGTTGACGGCCATATCCTTTGTGATCTCGAGGCCCATCCCGTCGACGAGGCGGAAGATCATCTCGCCGGTGGAGCTTGCCTCGGGGTCGGTGAGCGTCAGGTTCCCGTAGTGGTCGTTCGAGATATGATGATCGATGTTGATGATCTGCCGGATCCCGGCGATCCGCGAGGCCTCTTCCCCCGCGCGCTCGATCTCGCTGCAGTCGAGGACAAAGACGGCGTCAAAGCCATCCAGCGGGCCCAGCCGGTTCACGATGACCCCCGCGTCGGGCAGAAACGAATACATCTGCGGCGTCCGGTCCTGGTTGTAAACCACGACTTCCTTCCCCAGGCCCCGGAGCGCCTCGTAGAGGGCGAGCTCCGAGCCCACGGCATCGCCGTCGAGCCTCATGTGGGAGGTCACGAGGAAGGTGCGGCCCTTCTTGATGATTTCAGCGATCTGTTGGATCATCCGTTTCGTCTTTTTCGTCTTTTCGTACTTCTTTCAGCAGCTTCTCGATCCGCGACCCGTATTCGAAGGAGGGGTCGTAGAAGAAGGCAAGCTCCGGGATGTAGCGAAGCTGCAGCCTCTTGCCCAGCTCCCGCTTGAGAAACCCCTTGGCCTTCGAGAGCCCCTTCTCGACATCGGCGCTCAGGCTGTCCTTGCCGAGCTCGACGAAGTAGATGCGGGCGGAGCGAAGGTCGTCGGTGAGCTTGACGTCCGTCACGGTGATATTGGCAATCCTCGGGTCGCCGACCTCCCGCCGCAGGATGTTGGAAATCTCCTGCTTGATCAGATCCGCAACCCGGTCAGCTCTCTTGAAATCCATCGGGCAGCGCCCCCCCGTCGTAACGGCCCGCCAGGTCGGAGTAGTTCGTGATCTCCCTGCGGACGTTGACGACCTCGGCCAAGTGGAGATTGTCGACGAAATTCAGGATCATTTCCATCTTCGAGTCCACGAAACTCCGGTCGTTTCCCACGACGGCAAACCCGATGATGCCCTGTTTCAAGTTGTCGTGCCCGTCGACCTCGGCAATCGAGACATTGAACTCGTTCTGCGTGCGCCGGATCAGGCTCTTCATCACACCCCGCTTCTCCTTCAGGGAGCGGCTCTCGTGGATGTACACCTCGATGATCCCGACACCTACAACCATGGTCTATCCCGTCTGTCCGGTCCATCCGGTCTATCCCGTCCCTCCGGTTCTTTTCTTCGACCGAATAGACTGGATAGACGGGACGACTGGATAGACGTCTGTTAGAGCTTTCTCTCGATCTGCTCCATGATGTACGCCTCAATCACATCGCCCACCCGGATGTCGTTGTAGCCCTCGATGCCGAGGCCGCAGTCCATGCCGGCGGCCACTTCCTTCGCGTCGTCCTTGAAGCGCTTGAGCGATGCGATCTTGCCGTCGTAGAGGACCACCCCGTCGCGCACCAGCTTGACCTTGGCGCTGCGGGGGATCTTTCCGTCCGTCACGTGGCAGCCCGCCACGGTGCCGACCTTGATGATGCGGAAGGTTTCCCGCACCTCGGCGCGCCCCTGGACGACTTCCTTGAACTCGGGTTCCAGCAGGCCTTCCATGGCATCGTGGATGTCGTTGATGGCGTTGTAGATGACGTCGTAGAGCTTGATCTCGACGCCTTCCTTCTCGGCGATCTCGACGACGCGGGCATCGGGCCTCACCTTGAAGCCCAGGATGATGGCGTCGGAGGCCGAGGCCAGCATGACGTCCGTCTCGGTGACGGCGCCCGTGGAGCTGTGGATGAGCTTCAGCTTGATCTCGTCGGTGGAGAGCTTGTTGAGGGCCTCGCTCAGGGCCTCGAGGGATCCCTGGACGTCGGCCTTGAGGATCACGTTGAGATCCTTGGCGCCTTCCTTGATCCGCTGGTAGAGCTGCTCCAGGGTGATCTTGGAGGAGGCCGCCAGCTCCTTCTCGCGCTCCTTGCGGACCCAGTACTCGCTGATGTTCTTGGCCTTTTTCTCGTCCTCGACGCCGATGAACTCGGAGCCCGCCTGGGGAACGCTGGAGAAGCCGATGACCTCCACGGGCATGGAGGGGCCGGCCTCCTTGACGCGCTGCCCCTGGTCGTTGATCATGGCGCGCACGCGGCCGTACTCCGTCTTCGCGGAGAAGGCATCTCCCTCGCGCAGGGTCCCTTCCTGGATGAGGACGGTTGCCACGGGGCCCCGTCCCTTGTCGAGCTTGGCCTCGATGATGATGCCGCGGGCCGGACGGTCCGGGTCGGCCTTCAGCTCGAGGACGTCGGCCTGCAGGAGGATGAGCTCCAGCAGGTTCTCGATGCCGATCTTCTTCTTCGCCGAGATGTCGGCAAAGAGCGAATCGCCGCCCCAGTCCTCCGACGTGAGGTTGTGCTGGGCCAGTTCCTGCTTGATCCGGTCGGGGGTGGCGTTGGGCTTGTCGATCTTGTTGACGGCCACGATGATGGGCACGCCGGCCGAGCGCGAGTGGTTGATGGCCTCCACGGTCTGTTCCATGACGCCGTCGTCGGCGGCCACGACGAGGATGACGATGTCCGTCACCTTGGCGCCGCGGGCGCGCATGGCCGTAAAGGCCTCGTGTCCCGGCGTGTCCAGGAAGACGATGTCGCGGTCCTTGACGTGGACGTGGTAGGCGCCGATGGCCTGCGTGATGCCGCCGGCCTCGCCGTCGATGACGTTGGTCTGGCGGATGGCATCCAGCAGCGACGTCTTGCCGTGGTCGACGTGGCCCATGACGGTGACAACGGGCGCCCTGGGCTTCAGGTTGCGGGGCTCCGCCTCGGTGCGCTGCAGCATCTCGTCGTACTCGGCCGTCACGGCCTCCACCTGGTAGCCGAACTCGGCGGCGATGAGGCTTGCGGCATCGATATCGATGGACTGGTTGATGGTGGCCATCGTGCCCAGGCCGAGAAGCTTGTTGATGACGTCGCTTGCGCGCACGCCCATCTGCTTGGCCAGCTCGCCCACCCGGATGGCCTCCGAGATCCGGATCCGCCGCTTGCTCGCCTTGGGGACCGTGATCTCCGTCTTCTTCATCTTGACGACGGCGGCCTTCTTGTCGCCCCTCCAGCGTGCGGCCTCCTCCTCCTCGATCTCCCGGAGCCGGCCCTCTCTTGTCTTTCTTGTCGATGACCCGCTTGATCATCGTTCTCTTCTTGGTGGCCACCCCGTCCATGACCACCTCGACGCCGCGCTTGCCTTTCCTGTCGGCCGTGGGTGCGGCTCCCCTCGATTGGCGTCGGCACCGGCAGGCGGGGCCGCCTGGCCACGGGGCTGCGCGGGCTGCCCCGCGGCCGGTTTCCGGATCTGCGTCTGCGGGATTGTGGCGGCAGGGGGCCTTGGCCCTTCCTTCTTCTCGACGGGTTCGGGCCGGCGAATGATCTGGGCCTGGCGGGAAAGATCGGGCTCCTTCTTCGGCGCCGGCTCGGGTTTCACGGGCGCCTTTTCGGAAGCGGGAGGCGCCGCAGCAGCCGGCGGTTCTTCCGCCCTCGGCTCGAGCGGCTTCTCCGGTTTCTCGACTTTCTCGACTTTTACTTCCTTTTCTACTTTCTCTTCCTTTTCGACTTTCTCGACTTCGGCGCGGCTTCGGGGGCGGCGGCTTCCTCGGGCTCGGCGGCTTCCTCGGCCTCGGCGGCCTCCTCGGGCAGACGGACGGCCCTTCTGCGAATGACCGTCGATTTGACGCGCTTCTCGACGACCTCCTTTTCGCCCTTGGCGGATAACTCGCGGCGGACCCGCTCGACCTCGCTGTCCTCAAGAGTGCTGGAGTGGGATTTGACGGCAATGCCAAGGTTTTTCAGCTTCGCGATGAACTCCTTGTTCTCGATCCCGAACTCCTTGGCCAGTTCGTATACTCTCATCTTGGACATTCTTGAAACCCCCGAATGTTTTGGTCCAGCCAGGGCCTGCGCTTATCCTTAAGGCTCAGGCGCGTTGTCGCCCGCTTCCTTTTCCATTTCCATGACCTGCGCGGCCCTCTCGATGATCCCCTGCGCCTTCTCGGCGTCCAACCCCTCGATGGCCTTCAGGGCCTCGGGGTCGGCCGACGACAGGGCGGACACACTTTTGTAGCCCTCTTTGAACAGAAGCTCCGCCGAGGCCTCGTCGAGGTCCGGAATCTTCATGAGGGCCTTGGGCCCTTCCTCGGACTGCTTCTGGAGCATGGACTCGTTCTTCACGTCGATCTTCCAGCCCGTGAGCCGCACGGCGAGCCGCACGTTCTGCCCGCTCCTGCCGATGGCCAGAGAGAGCTGGTCATCGGGCACGATGACCTCCATGGACCTCTCGTCCTCGTACATGAAGACCTTGCTCACCTTGGCCGGCGAAAGGGCCGAACAGATGTATTTCACGGAGTCTTCGGAGAAGGGAACGATATCGATCTTCTCGCCCTTCAATTCCTGGACGACGCTCTGCACGCGCGAGCCCCGCATCCCGACGCAGGCCCCGACAGGGTCGATGTCCTTGTCGAGGGTGCGGACGGAGATCTTGGAGCGGTTGCCCGGCTCGCGGGCCACGTTGACGATTTCGATGAATCCCTCGGAGATCTCCGGCACCTCAATCTCGAAGAGGGCCCGCAAAAACCCCGGATGCGTGCGGGACAAGACGATCTGGGGGCCCTTGGAGATCTTCTTGACGTCCACGATATAGGCCCGAATCCGATCGCCCCGCTTGTAGGTCTCGCGGTGGACCTGCTCGGAGGGAGGGATGACGGCCTCGGCGCGGCCCAGGTTCACGACGATGCTGCCGCCCTCGAAGCGCTGGACGAAGCCGCTTGCGATCTGGCTTTTCTTGTCCTTGTACTCGTCGTAGATCTTGTCGCGCTCGGCATCCTTCACTTTCTGGATGATGATCTGCTTGGCCGTCTGGACGGCAATGCGCCCGAAGCTTGCCGCATCGACCCTCATGCCCAGGCTGTCGCCCGGCTCGGCCTCCTCGTCGAGCTCGCGCCTGGCCTGTTCCAGGGAGATCTGTGTTTCGGGGTCGACCACCTTTTCGACAACCGTCTTGAACTGGAAGACTTCCAGTTCGCCCGCCTCTTCGCTGTACTTGGACTCGAGCTCCACCTTCGCCCCCAGCTTTTTTCTCGCCGCGGTGAGGATGGCCGACTCCAGGGCCTCGATGATGACTTCCTTCTCGATTCCCTTGTCCTTGCCCATCTGCTCGATGAGACGTTTCAACTCCGGAAACATGCTTAACCTCCTAGATCTGATAGGCACTAGGCTTTAGGAATTCAACCGGAAGGTTTCTTTTTCCCTTTGCCTGAAGCCTGTTGCCTGTTGCCTATTGCCTGCAGTTCATATTCCAGATTCGCCTTCTGGATGTTGTCCCGGTCGATGCGGACAATCCTGCCGTCCACGTCGACGGTGACGATCCTGCGGCCGTCCTCCATCAAATAGTCGACGAAGGTGCCCAGGAAATTCCTCGACCCGTCGATGGGCTCCCGCGTCCGGACCCGGATCCTGCCGCCGCGGTACTTCTCGAAATCCTTGTCCCGGGTGAGGGGCCGGTCGAGCCCCGGGGACGACACTTCCAGGGTATAGGGACCCGGGGGCAGATCGTGCACGTTGAGCAGATCGCCCACCTGGTGGCTGATGGCCGTGCAGTCCGCGAGGGACGCACCGCCCTCGCGGTCGATGAAGATCCGAATGAGCCACCGGGTCTGCATCCTGAGGCACTCGAGTTCCACGAGCTCCAGGCCTTCGGACTCGATCACCGGTTCGATCAGTCCGATGATTCTCCTCCCGGTATGTGGACTGTTCTGGCATAGGGCTAATGGCTTATGGCTTATGGCAAGGGTGTTGCGGCTTTCTCTTCCTTAAGCCTTTAGCCCTGCGCCTTAAGCCCGTCTTTAAAATAAAAAAGTGGGCAAACAGGCCCACTCGAATAGAAACCATTCGAATTTCAGGTACTTTTCTAGCACAGAAAAAGCGCTCTTGCAAGCAAAAAACGAGGCCGAATCCCGGTCACAGGGCCCCGGCAATCGCCTTGCCAAGCTCCTGCGTGCTGGCCCGGCCGCCGATGTCCCGCGTGCGCGGTCCCTCGGTGAGCACCGCTTCGATGGCGCGCACGATCGCGTCGGCCGCGGCCTTGTGTCCCAGGTGCTCCAGCATCAGTGCGCCGGACCAGATCTGGCCGATGGGGTTGGCGATGTTGCGCCCGTAGATGTCGGGCGCCGATCCGTGGACGGGCTCGAAGAGCGACGGGTACTCGCGCTCCGGGTTGAGGTTGGCCGAGGGCGCTATGGCGATCGTACCGGTACAGGCCGGCCCGAGATCCGAGAGGATATCACCGAAGAGATTCGTGCCCACCACCACGTCAAACCAGTCGGGGTTCTGGACGAACTGGGCCGTGAGGATGTCAATGTGGTAGTAATCCGCCCGCACATCGGGGTACTGCGCGGCCATCGCCCGGGCCCGCTCGTCCCAGTAAGGCATCGAAATGTAGATCCCGTTCGATTTGGTCGCCCAGGTCAGGTGCTTCTTGGGCCTGCTGCGTGCAACCTCGAAGGCATAGCGCAGGATGCGGTCCACCCCGCGGCGGGTAAAGAGGCTCTCCTGCACCACCACCTCGCGATCGGTGCCTTCGAAGCTCCGCCCGCCGATGGCGGAATACTCCCCTTCGGTGTTTTCGCGCACGACGACGAAGTCGATGTCGCCCGCCTCACGGCCGCGCAGGGGCGACTGGATCCCGGGCATCAGCCGCACCGGACGGACGTTGGCGTACTGCTGGAAGCCGCGTCGGATCGGGAGCAGCAGCCCCCATACGGAGATGTGATCCGGCACCCCCGGAAATCCCACGGCGCCCAGGTAGACGGCGTCGTGGTTGCGGATCTGATCGAGTCCGTCTTCGGGCATCATGCGACCGGTCTTTGCATAGTACTCACAGCTCCAGGGCAACTCATCCCACTGAAACCCGATGTCGAATTTGGCCCCTGCGGCCTCCAGCACCCGGATGCCCTCCGGCATGACCTCTTTTCCGATCCCGTCGCCGGGAATGACTGCGATTTTATGTTTGATCATCGGTTTGCTCCCGAAAGCGCGCCGCCCCGTTGCAATCAACCCGGAGCGATGGTTACCCGGGCCCGAACGATTGCGGAGACGGCGTGGAATGCTGGAAGTTTACAGCAGACGAAGAGAATTGGCAACCTGCAGATGATCTTGCACAAACGAGAGGCCTGATGCAGGATCAGGCCTTCTCGCTTTTGACAATGGAATAGGACCCGGGGATGCTCAATGAACTACCCCGCAGCGAGCGACGGGGTATCAAACAAGAATGTCATGCCCGTGAAAACGGGCATCCATCTTGGATTCCCTCATTCGAGGAAATGACAAATTCGAAGCAAGCTTCGGGGAGTTGCACCCGTAGTGATTAAAAACAGGGACAAGGAGCAATACAGGCTCGGCGGGAAAGAGATCCTTTACCGGTCCGCCGGCTGGGTGTGCGCGGCGATGGCCCTGCGCAGCCCCTGGCCCAGGGCGTCGATCAGCGGCTCATGCAGGATGCCGTTGTGCTCGTCCATGTAGACTTTGGCGATCTCCGTGGGAAGAACCAGGATACGTGAATCCCACCCTGTCAGGCGGCGGCAGAGCTCCCCTGCGCCCGAGAAAACCCTGTTTTCCTCCACGGTGGTGGCGATCCCCGGGATCTCGATCCTGCCCAGCTGATGCAGCCATGCATCGATGAGGCTGCCCCAGTGCGACCGATCGAGCAGCGCCGTTCCGAGATTGAACAGGGGAGGATTCGCGATTCCCTTTTCGACCTGGCGCGAAATATTGTACGAGTGGATGTCGTAGACGACGCAGAAACCGAAACGCTCCAGCAGAAAACAAATACAGCTGCCGGCAAATCGGTAAAACGCCTCGTGCTTCGCCAGCGATCGACGTTTCATGTCTTCCGGTAGGGCGGTGCGGTAGACCTGCACGCCCCAGAACTGCCCCGGTTTCAGCGGCAGGGCCTCCTCGGCCGGGCGATTCAGATCGTACTCGGCCCTCGAGTCCAGCCCCCAGATTGCGTTTGCATTCCCCCGGATCATCCGGTCGGTCGCCGGGTCCTCTTCGAAAAGGCGCTCTTTTTCCGGGATCTGCATCAGGGGAAGCAGTTCCTCGCGGACGCTGTGCCCGGCATGGATGGCCACAACGAGCGCCGGCGTCGACAGATCCAGATCGAAGGCGAACCCGCCGGTCGCACTTCTCCCCTGGAGCCGCTTCGCGCTCCGGAGCTTTTCAATGATTTCGGGATCGCATGGAATGCTCATAAGGATTGTCGGGTTTGCTGAACTCTTATTACGGGAAGCAACAAATAACGCGCCTGTCGGACATGAAGAATGGTCACCCTTGACACGATGTCATTCCCGCGAAGGCGGGAATCCATATTAGTGCTGGATTCCGGGTCAAGCCCGGAATGACAAATGTCCTTTTACAAGACCATCATTACACGGCCTGAGCAATGACCACCTGAGCAACACTATGTGCGTTCGTGGATCCCGTACCGCTCGAGTGCGGAATGCACGATCAGGTGGAGCATGTTCCGGTATTCCTCCATGGGTCCGCCCGCGGCAGGGTGATAGAGCGAATAGATCTGGGGGCTCCAGCTCTTCACGGGCTTGAGGCCCGGAATCCCGTTGACCTCCATGACCCGCAAGCGTCCTTGCGCGTCCACGCGCATGTCGACCCGGACGTGGTCCCAGCACTTCAGGGCATCGGTTGCCTTCCTGGTCAGCTCCTTGGCCTCCTCCGCCCTGTCCGTCGGGATGCTGATCTTGGTCAGCCCCACTCCACGGAGATCGCTGCGCAGGATCTGATGCCTGCCGAAATGGTTCTTGTCGACGGTGACAAGCCCGGGCAGGATTTCCTGCAGCCTCCCGTTGCCCAGCATCAGGACCGTGTATTCCTCTCCGGGAAGAAACTCCTCGATGAGTGCGGCCTGCTCGAGCTTTTCGTGCACGTACCGGACGCGCTGCGCCATCTCCTCCCGGTTGTGGACCACGCTGTCGTCGCTGATGCCGACGGAGCGCGATTCGCAGTTGGGCTTGACGAAGGCCGGGTACGCCACTTCCGGCAGCGCATCGCCTGCGGCCACAAGGGTGAAGGCCGGCACCAGCACCCCGTTTTCATGCATGATCCGGTGCGTCTCGTATTTCTGAATCAGCTGCTTCATCGTCAGGGCGTTTGGGCCGATGTACGGGATGCCCTTCTCGTCGAGAATATCGGCGACCCATTCAATGTCGTTGCCGAGACCGATGATGTCCTCGCGGTATGAAAAATAGTACAGGGCGCTCCAGACGATATCGTAGCTGCGGCTCGAGAGTGCCTTCATGAAGTCTTCCGTGGTCACGCAATAGGCAATCTCGGCCGCCAGATCCCCGCCATTGAGGGTCTCGCACATCGTCTCGGTCACCTTCATGTCGCCCCACCCCTGGGCATCGCCGCCGGGGCCCGTTACGATCAACACCTTCCTCATCCCGTCTCTCCTTGCCGTCAAAAAGTGAACAAATCCGGATCGTGCCGGTACTGTCTCAATGCGCTGGCCGTAAGGGGTGATTTAGCTTCCAGAAGCCGGGCGATCGCCTCGATCTTTTCATCGCTCCAGACGATGCGCGAGACAACCTCCAGGTCGATCCGGACGCCCTGATACCCCTGGGGGCACTCGGTAAGCAGCGCGGCACTCATCGCCTTGTTGGGATCGAGAATCGTGATCGGGCCCTCGAAGACGGACTGCAGAGCGGCCTCGAAGATGCGCTGACTGTACCCGTAATGCGTACAACACAGAGCCGCCGCAACGGGCCGACACCTGTCCGGAACACGCTCGGCTGCCTGGCGGATGCAGCTCTCGATCATCGTCCGGACGGTTGCACCTTCCGGTGCCTTCTCGATTTCGCCCGCCAGTCGATCGCAGGGCTGGCAGATGATGCGTTCCGCGGCAATGCCCCGCCCGACAAGGCGCGTTCGATGGGTATCAGCTTCGATGGTGGTGGGTGTGCCGAGAATGATGACGAGGCTGTCCGCCCGGGTGCTTAAATACGCGTGTATCAGGTCGACGCCGGAATCGATGATGCCGACCACCGGCACGGGGGCCTGCTTGCTGAACGGCGTGTGGGCATAGAGCGCCGACAGGGTATTGCAGGCGATCAGGATCAGATCGGGCTGAAAGCGAAGCATGGCGGCAAGCGCCCGGTCGAAGACGCGGATCCGCTCGGCCATGCCGGACAGAAGATTGTAGCCGCGGTCCTGCTCCGGCCAGGCGTTGAAGTAGGTCACCGCCACGGACCGGCACGTCCGGCGTTCCTGCAGGCCGCTGACGATGTCTGCGCAAATGGAGAGGCCGCCCATGCCCGAGTCGGCGATGACAATCGACAGCGTGTCCTTGGAGCCCGCTGCGTTCATCTCACCGCACTCCCCCCGCTGGCCGCTTTCGCGTCAGCCATTCGGCGGCCAGGTCGAGGGCCCATTGCGGCGAGGCATCGATGGTCCCGTCCATGATCCGGGTCATGGCATCGATCCAGTGCTCCCGGTGCTGCATGGTCGCGATGCGATTGCGCAGCATGGCGGCGCCCTTGGCCGGCTCCTGATCCATCTTTGCCAGGATCATCGCGATCTCGTCGCGAAAACCCTTGAGCCCGTAATACCGCAGAAATCCGTGCCAGGCATCGGCAATGCCCTCCGGTTGAGCCAGCGGCAGGGAGACCTTCTTCAGGGACTCGAAGAACAGCGCCGATTCATCCCCATGGAGCAGACGGAGACATTCGGAGCCGATTTCATAAGGAATGAGTTCGATGTGCGCAAGGCCCGCCCGCGAGACCCCGGCCTTCACGAGATATCCCAGCTTGCGGTAGTAGAGGTCGGTCTCCTGGTAGAAGACGAAGTTCCCCAGGCTGTAGCAGATCGGCACTCCGTTGCAGATCTCGACGCCCTGCGGAACGTGGGCGTGATGTCCGACGATCAGATCGGCCCCGGCATCGGCGATGCGCCGGAAGGCCTCTGCCAGGTAGGGCGGCGGAAAGGGGATGTATTCGACCCCTCCGTGAAAGATCACGAGGATGACGTCAACCTCCGGCCTGATCGCACGGACGCTGTCCACGACGGCGTCGACGTCCCATCCGAATACCCCGGGCCCGGAGACGGCGGCAGTCAAATCCTCGCCTTCGCTGAAATTGATGATGCCGATGCGGACCCCCTTGAGATCGAGGATCAGGGGCCGGCGGGCCTCCTCGGCAGACATGCCCGCCCCGACGGAACGGATGGAGTTCTCGCTCAGCAGATTCAGGGTCTGGCGGAAGGCCTCCGGTCCGTAATCGAAGACATGATTGTTTGCCAGTATGACGACCTCGAAAGGCACCGAGGTCAACCCGTTGATATGCTCAGGACGTCCTTTAAAGACCGAGCCGCTCTTCCATACCGGGGATGCGTCTCCGGAAAGCGCGCATTCCAGATTGACGATGCGAAGATCATTCTGGCGCAGGAGCGGCAACACGTCGCCGTAGACCGCCTCGGGAGAATGCGCAACGATCTCGTCGAAGGCCCGGATGGGCGCCCAGTCGGAGGCGATTACGATTTCGGCCTGGGCCCGGGGAACCGCTGCGTTCACCCATCGGCCCCTGCTCCAGTCAAACCCTTCCAGTCCGGTTTTTTTCATCCTCGTGCTCTCGGATCTGAACTCTGTTTCTCGCCCCGCACTCCCGGGAACCCCCTTCATCGAAGCCGGATGAATGCTGAAAAGACACCGCTTTTTGACGTGCGGAGTATAGGATGCACATTCGCACGTGTCAACGGAACAATTGCCGCGAATCCGCCGGGATCAGGCCGGATTCTCCCTGGACGCTCATCCGGAGCGGAATGCAGACACCACCGAAGACATGGGCTTCCGCATGTCGTCACTACGAGGGCATCCACCCATATCCGACGACATCTGGGCACAGTCGTTAACGAATCCTGCCACGCGCATCCATCCGCAGGAAAAATGTTAAGGCAACGGTATGGTCGCCGTGAACTGGAGATCGACGATGAGGCTAAGCGTAGATTCTATTGGGGTTCCGCCTGGGGGTGGGTTGTTCGGTACTTGACGCACACGCGCGAAACACATAAATATAGACGGGTTATGTGTTATTTCGTCAAGCAAGCATTATACTTGACATAAAATCACAATATACATAACAATACTATGTGTAATGAGCGCTAGTGTCAAGGGATGTCTTCGATGAAGCATGATGAGTTTTTCCGCAAACACCCTGTTTTCACCGGCGAGGAGTTGGCCGCGCATTTGGCGGCCCTCGGTGAGGTCGGCAAAAGGGGGCAGGAGGCGCTCCTGGCCTACTACCAGAAGGACCGGGCGGGTTGTTCGGGTGCGGCGCGGATTGTATGCAGTCATACCGGCAGGAGCCAGCCCCGGTTCCTATCCGGTCGACCCCTTCCTCATAGCCGCAAAACTGACCACGGATGCGTTCCTGTCGCACCATACGGCGCTCGAGTTTCACGGGCGGGCTTATTCGGTTCAGGAACGCTTCATATACACGGCTTCCCGCCCGCTGGGACGCCTGATGTTCCGCACTCATGTTTTCCGGGGAGCAAAGTTTCCACAGGTGCTTCACCGCGCGGGAAAAGAGAGTTTCGGTGTTTTGACCGCCGAGCGCGCCGGCATGGAGCTACGGGTCACCAGTCTGGAGCGGACCTTGGTGGACGTCCTGAATCGCCCGGACCTTTCG
This sequence comes from uncultured delta proteobacterium, assembly GCA_963705165.1. Lineage (GTDB taxonomy): Bacteria > Desulfobacterota > Syntrophia > Syntrophales > UBA2192 > UBA2192. Next base: position 56,041 of record CAVPJD010000025.1, read on the forward strand.
GGAAGCTGGGAGGAAATCTGGCGGTCGCTGGAATCCGTCGAATTCTTCGATCTCGACAAGGTCGTGGAGTACGCGCTCCTGCTTGAAAATTCGACCACCGGGGCAAAGGTGGGATTCTTTCTCGAACAGCACCGGGAACCTTTGATGGTGGAGGACCGTCATCTCAAGGCGCTTCACGATCTGCGGCCTCGGCAACCTCATTATCTGGACCGCGCCAAGCGAATATCCGGCCGTCTTGTGTCGGAATGGAACCTGGTGGTTCCCAGGGAAGTGCTCGAGCGGGCGTGGGGGGAAGTATTATGAAAATCTCCCTTGAAAAGCTGACAGCCGAAGCGGAGGCGACCGGATTCAGACTGGACGTGCTCGAAAAGGTCGCCCACTTGCTTCGATTGCTCGATGCCATTCAAAGCCACCCCTTTCTCAAAGGAAAGCTGGTCCTCAAGGGAGGGACGGCTTTGAACCTTTTCGTCTTCGATGTCCCGCGGCTCTCTGTTGACATCGATCTGAACTACGTGGGAGCCGCAGATCGTGAAACCATGCTCGCCGAGCGTCCCAAGTTGGAGCAGGCCGTTCAGGCGGTCTTTGCGCGGGAGGGCTTCAAGGTCAGGCGGATGCCAGAGGAACACGCCGGAGGCAAGTGGTCGCTGCGATATGAGAGCGCACCCGGCCGAACCGGGAACCTCGAAGTGGATCTCAACTTCATGTTCCGCGTCCCGTTGTGGCCGGTAACAACTTCCGACTCTCATCCCGTCGGGGCGTGGCAGGCCAAAGGGATTTCGGTGTTGGATCGCCATGAACTGGCAGCCGGAAAACTTGCTGCTCTACTGGGGCGCCGACAGGCAAGGGACGTATTCGACAGTCATCGGATCCTCCGGATGGACAACCTCGATCCTCATTTGCTACGAATCGGATTTGTCGTCTACGGCGCCATGAACAGGAAAGATTGGAGGACGGTCTCTGCCGAAGATGTTGATATCGACGGCGCGGAGCTGGCCAGGCAGTTGATCCCCACGTTGCGCATCAACGCGACAGAGGTCCATGCGAAATCGGTAGAATACGGGGGGCGCCTCGTAAGAGAGTGCCGGGAGGGTCTATCCGCGGTGCTGCCCTTCACGGACTCCGAACGGGCATTCCTGGATATGCTTTTGGACCGGGGGGTGATCGACTCGACTATCCTGACTGCCGATGCATCCCTCCAGAAGCGCATACAGGACCAGCCGCTTCTCGAATGGAAAGCCCTCAATGTGCGGCGTCATAAGGGATTGTCCTGACGAAACCCGCACGTGATTCCGATCAAAGAACTGGAACCGGATTGGGTGCAGAAGAAAACCAAGCCCGGCATCTTCAGTCAACCCGACGAGTCACATACTGAAGACTGGCATCCTTTTAATGGGTCTATACGATCCGCGTATTGGTTTGCCCACCGAAGCCATTTGTCGAGTTCGCTGCCGGCTTTTTTCAAGACCGTCTCCAGTGACCATGGGATGTGTATGGTGCGGACATGTCCGGCCCTCTTCCTTGCAATTATGCATTTGAAATGCATGATTGCAGGGAATATTGGCGGCTGCGTTCCTCGCATTCGGGACACTCAGAATCTATTTTCATCAGGCGGCGGGCGATGCCGTGCGGACCATGCTGCGGCAATAAAAAAGGGGCCCTGCAAGCTGCGGGGTCCCTTTGTTTGATCCGGATAAAAATGGAGCGGGCGATGGGATTCGAACCCACGACTTTCAGCTTGGGAAGCTGACATTCTGCCACTGAATTACGCCCGCTCTTCTCATCTGTCTCGTCTATTTCGTCGTCTGTCGTTTCGTCTCCCCGGCTGTCGCCGGGACCTTGAAGACGACATCAAAGAACTTGAAGGAAGCAGAGTTTAATAACTCCAGGCAAAATTTGTCAAGATTTTTTTGCCCTTAGCCTCGCCAGGATGGACTTTCCGTGGGCGTCGAGCCCTTCCATCGCGGCAAACTCCGCCGCAGCTTTCCCGTATTTCGCGAGCGATTCCCCGTCGAAGGAAAGCACGCTGATGCGCTTCACGAAATCGTAGACCCCCAGCGGCGAGGAAAATCGTGCCGTGCCCCCCGTGGGAAGGATGTGGTTGGGGCCCGCCAGGTAGTCGCCCAGGGCCTCGGGGGTGTAGTGCCCGAGGAAGACGGCTCCGGCGTTTCGGATCCCGGCGAGGAGCTTCTTCGGGTCCTTCACGAGAAGCTCCAGGTGCTCCGGCGCAAAGCGGTTTGCCACCTCGACGGCCTCCGCCAGGTCCTGCGTCACGACAACGAGCCCGTAATCTCTTATCGCCTTCACGGCGATGGACTCCCTCGAGAGAAGCTTGAGCTGTGCCTTGATCTCGGCCGACACCCGTTTCGCGAGGTCCTCGTCGGGCGTGAGCAAAACGGAGCTTGCCAGCTCGTCGTGCTCGGCCTGGGAGAGCAGATCGGCCGCTGCAACAGCGGGATCGGCTGTCCTGTCCGCGATGATGAGGATCTCGCTGGGGCCCGCGATCATGTCGATCCCCGTGCGTCCGAAGACGAGCTTCTTGGCCGTGGCCACCCAGGCGTTGCCCGGCCCCACGATCTTGTCGACGGCCGGGACGGACTGCGTCCCATAGGCCATGGCCGCCACGGCCTGGGCGCCGCCCACCTTGAAGATCCGGTCGACGCCGGCGATCTGCGCCGCTGCGACGATGATGGGATTGAGGCCTCCTCTACCCACGGGGCTTGTCATGATGATCTCCCGGACCCCGGCGATCCTCGCGGGAATGGCCGCCATGAGAACCGTCGAGGGATAGGACGCAAGCCCCCCCGGGGCGTAGACCCCCACCCGGGAAAGGGGAACGATCTTCTGCCCCAGTTCGACGCCCCCTTCCCGGTAGGACCAGGAGGCAAGGCGCTGACGCTTGTGGTATCGGTCTATGCGCCTGGCCGCAAGGGTCAGAACAGCCCGTTCCTTCTTCGTGACACTGCACAGGGCCTCCCGGATCTCGAGGGGCGAAACCTCGACGGTCTTTGCCGTCAGCGTCACGCCATCGAAGCGCTTCGTGTAGCCGAAAAGGGCCCTGTCGCCTCTTTTCTCCACGTCCTGGAGAATGGCTGAAACCTTCTTCTCGAAGGCCGGGTCGAAGGACTTCCCACGGTTGACGATCCTCTTGAATTCCTTTTCGAACCCCTTGTCCGCTGTCCTTATGATTTTCATCTTCCGGCCCTTTGCCTTTTGCCCTGCGCCCTAAGCCTTTACTCTCTTTATGCTTGCCCCCAGCGCCGTGAGCTTTTTCTCGATGGCCTGGTAGCCCCGGTCGATGTGGTAGACACGGGCGAGGGTCGTCTTGCCTTCCGCCACGAGGCCGGCCACGACGAGCGAGGCCGAGGCCCGCAGGTCCGTCGCCATGACGGGGGCGCCCTTGAGTCTCTTCACACCCTTGACGACGGCGTTGTGGCCGTCGACGGCGATGCTGGCGCCCAGGCGCCGAAGCTCCGCCACGTGCATGAAGCGGTTCTCGAAGATGGTCTCCGTGATGACACTCGCGCCCCGGGAAACGGCCATGAGGGCCATGATCTGGGCCTGCAGATCCGTCGGGAAGCCCGGGTACGGAAGGGTCTTCACGTCTACACTTTTGATCTCCGGGGCGCCCTGGACGCGAAGGCCGCCCTCGACGGGGCTGATGGCAATACCCGCCTCCTTGAGCTTCATGACAAGGGCTTCCAGGTGCTCCGGATCGCAGCCCTCGAGGATAACATCGCCGCCCGTGATCGCCGCTGCGATCATGAAGGTCCCCGCCTCGATCCGGTCGGGAATGACGTTGACCTCGCAGGGCATGAGGCTGTCGACGCCCTCGATGGTGATGACGTCGGTCCCGGCACCCTTGATCTTTGCGCCCATGGCCATGAGCGTATCGGCGAGGTTGACGACCTCGGGCTCCTTGGCGGCATTCTCCAGCCGCGTGGTGCCCTTCGCCAGGGCCGCCGCCATCATGATGTTCTCCGTGCCCCCGACGGTGGAGATGTCGAAGTGGATCGTGGCCCCCTTCAGCCGTTTGGCCTTCGCTTCCACGTAGCCTTCCTTCAGCTCGATTTCGGCCCCCATGGCCTCGAGGGCCTTGAGGTGGAGGTTGACGGGACGGGCCCCGATGGCGCAACCGCCGGGAAGTGACACCCTTGCCTGACCCATCCGGGCCACGAGCGGCCCCAGGACGAGGACGGAGGCCCGCATGGTCCTCACGAGATCGTAAGGGGCCTCGCAGTTTGCGATGTTGCCGCCGTTGATGCGCAGGGTCTCGCCCTGCCCCTCCATCTGCGCCCCGTGGTTGGCCAGGAGCTTTTTGATCGTCCGGATATCTGCCAGGTCGGGGATGTTGTGGTAGGTGCTCCAGCCGTCAGCAAGAAGGGAAGACACCAGGACAGGAAGCGCGGCATTCTTCGAGCCGCTGATCCTTACCCGCCCTTCAAGCCTTTTCCCGCCTTCGATGATGAATTTATCCAAGAGAATTATCTCCTGAAAAGTTGAAAATTATTTCAGCGACAGAATGCCTCAGTGTGGTCATTCCCGCGAAGCTTGTCCTCGCGAAGGCGGGGAGCGGGAATCCAGAAAGACTGGATGCCGGATCAGGTCCGGCATGACATCCGTATAATCTCATCAATATAAAGAATCTCAAACGTGGATCGCCACGCCTCGCAAGGTTCGGCTCGCGATGACTATTTTGTTAATACGGCCGCGGCGAAGTGAGTGTTAAAACGTCGAAAAGCGCTTTTGAGCCGGCAAAATCTTTGCCTCGTTCTTCAACATTATTATAATAAATTTTTCCGCCGCGCAATCACCACCCGATCGAGGCCGGCGTAGTCGGCCCGGAAACGGATGTCATCGAAGATCTTTGTCTCTTCCAGAATCATTGTGAGGGCCAAACGCTGCTCCGCCCCCATCTCCATGAGGAGCCACCCGCCGGGCTTGAGCCTCTCCCGCGCCCCTTCAGCGATGCGGCGGTGGAACTCGGTCCCCTCGGGCCCCGCCACAAGGGCCTGACGCGGCTCGTAGAGCGTCACCTCGCGGGCCAGTGTCGCGTACTCGGCCTCGCTGATGTAGGGCGGGTTGGAGCAGACCATGTCGAAGCCCCCTCGACACCCTCGTAGAGATCGCCCTGCAGAAAGGTGATTCTTGTGTCCGGGCCGAGGAGTCTCTTGGCATTTTCGCGGGCCACCTCGAGGGCGGCTGCCGAAAGTTCCGTTGCCGCTATATCGCAGTCGGGCCATTCCGACGCCACGGCAATGCAGACGGCGCCCGAGCCCGCCCCGATGTCCAGGATCCGGGGGCTCGAGCCGCGGAACAAGTCACGGAGCCTCAGCACTTCCTCGACAAGGCACTCTGTCTCGGGTCTCGGAACGAGCACGGCAGGGGTTACGGTGAAATCGAGGGACCAGAACTCGCGCCAGCCCCGGATGTAGGCCATGGGCTCACGGCGCTTGCGCCTCCCGGTCAGCACGAGGACCCGGTTGATCTGCTCGTCGTCAAGCTCGAGCGAGAGGTCCCGGTACAGATCGGCGCGTTCCTTGCCAAGGCAGAAACCGAGCAGGACCTCGGCATCGAGCCGCGGGGTTTCGATGCCCGCCCTTTCGAATACCTCGGTGAGGCGGGAGAGAATCCGGGCGATGGAGCGTTTGTCTTCCCCTGACATTCCCTGATCCTTTCGAGCACCTGACACCGGTTGTACACGGGGTTATCGATGGAAGATACCGTCTGCCCAGGAAAACTAATGTCATCGCGAGGGCGAAGCCCGTGGCGACCTGCGGTTAGATGATTGTCGAGCACGCTATCAAGAATACTCTACGGAAGATCCTCACCCACAACCTCTCTCCCCTCGAAAGGTAGAGACAGGCGACTGGACTCGCCAAGTGAGAAGGAACTCTTTTTCAGGCGCCGTATTTTTCAACGCCTCCGTCTGGTAATAATTCGTGAGCGCGTCGATGATCGGCTGGATATCCCCGTCCAGGATGGACTGGAAATTGTAGAGGGTGAGCCCGATGCGGTGGTCCGTCATGCGGCCCTGGGGAAAGTTGTAGGTCCGGATGCGCTCGCTGCGGTCGCCTGATCCCACCTGCTTGCGGCGGGCCTCGGACATCTGGGCGTCGCTTTCGGCCTGCATCTTGTCCAGGAGCCTCGCCCGCAGGACCTTCATGCCCTTGTTCTTGTTCTTGAGCTGGGACTTCTCGTCCTGGCAGCTCACGACGAGGCCCGTGGGGATGTGGGTCAGCCGCACGGCCGAGTCCGTCGTGTTCACGCTCTGGCCGCCGTGGCCGCCCGAGCGGAAGACATCCACCCGGATCTCGTTGGGGTCGATATGGACCTCCACATCTTCGGCCTCGGGAAGCACGGCCACCGTGACGGCCGAGGTGTGGATCCGGCCCTGGGCCTCGGTGACGGGCACGCGCTGGACCCGGTGCACGCCGCTTTCGTACTTGAGGCGGCTGTAGGCGCCCCGGCCCTCGATCATGGCAATGACTTCCTTGAAGCCGCCCATACCCGATGCCGCGCTGGAACTCAGGACATCCACCCTCCAGCCCGACATCTCGGCAAAGCGCGCGTACATGCGGAAAAGATCGGCGGCAAAAAGTCCCGCCTCGTCTCCACCGGTTCCTGCCCGGATCTCCAGGATCACGTTTTTGTCGTCGTTTGGATCTTTCGGCAGCAGCAGGACGGTGATACGCCGCTCGAGCTCCTCGACCCTCGCCTTGAGCTGGGGGATCTCCTCCTTGGCCATCTCCCGGAGCTCCTCGTCGCCGTCGCGCAGCATCTGCTGGGCCTCGTCGAGCTGACGGCCCGTTATTTCGTAGTCCCTGAAGGCCTCGATAAGCGACGTGAGATCAGAGTGCTCCTTGGCCAGCTTCTGGTACTCGGAGCGGTTGGCGATCACGGCGGGATCGCTCAAGAGCCTCTCCAGCTCCTCGTATCGCTTTTCAATGTCTTTGATACGCTGAAACATGTCACTCGTTTCCGTTTTTTCGTTATGGCTGATGAAGGGGGTGCCGCTTTCGGGGCGGCCAGGGCGCGGAAAGACACCGTTTCAGTGCGCTAGAGGAAATGGCACCTCAGGTGAGGGGAAACCATCGGGCGAAGCATCGATGTCATGGCGGTTCGTTTCGGGATGATGAGAAGGAATCGCCCCGCTGCGATCGGCAACGGGGCGTCCTGTTATTTCTTGGCCTTCTCTTCCTTGGCGGCTTCCTTTGAGGCTTCCTGGGCGGCGTATCTCTTCTTGAATCGATCGACGCGCCCGGCCGTGTCGATGATCTTTTGCTTGCCCGTCATGAAGGGGTGACACTTGGAGCAGATTTCGGTCTTGATGTCCTTCCGCGTCGAGCGTGTCTGGATGACGGTGCCGCAGGCACAGGTGATGGTCGTCTCTGCGTAGTTGGGGTGGATGCCTTCTTTCATAAAACCCTTTATCCTCCTTGCCATGGGCCCGATTTCCGACCGGACCGGCGTGTGAAGCATGGAAGTATAGTCAATTTTTCAACAAATTCAAGCAAAAAAATGAGGTCTTCCGGATTCAGGATTCCGGATTCGGGCTTTGGAAGAATTCTTCGCTCCTTCTGCCCCTGTACCCTGGACCCTTAACCCTTTACCCTGGCCCCTCCGGGGCTATTGGCTCATCAAGTCAAAAAAGTCCTTGTTCGTCTGGGTTTTGCGCATCTTGTCGATGATGAACTCGATGGCATCGACGGGATTCATCTCCTGCAGGAGCCGGCGCAGGATCCAGACGCGGTTCAGGTGCTCCTTCGGGGTGAGGAGCTCTTCCTTGCGCGTGCCGGAGCGGATCAGGTCGAAGGCCGGGAAGACTCTCCGGTCGGCGATCCGGCGGTCCAGGATGATTTCCATGTTGCCCGTGCCCTTGAATTCTTCGAAGATGACTTCGTCCATGCGGCTCCCCGTGTCGATCAGGGCCGTGGCGATGATGGTGAGGCTGCCGCCGAACTCGATGTTGCGGGCGGCGCCGAAGAAGCGCTTGGGCTTGTGCAGGGCGTTGGAGTCCACGCCGCCCGAGAGGACCTTGCCGCTCGGCGGAACGACGGTGTTGTAGGCGCGGGCGAGTCTCGTGATGCTGTCCAGCAGGATGACTACGTCCTTGCGGTGCTCCACGAGGCGCTTGGCCTTCTCGATGACCATTTCGGCCACCTGGACGTGGCGGGTCGCCGGTTCGTCAAAGGTCGAAGAGATGACCTCGCCCTTGACGCTTCGCTCCATGTCCGTCACTTCCTCGGGGCGCTCGTCGATGAGCAGCACCATGAGGGTCACTTCCGGGTGGTTGGCTGCGATGCTGTTGGCGATGTCCTTGAGCAGGACCGTCTTTCCGGCCCGCGGCGGGGAGACGACCAGTGCGCGCTGACCCTTCCCGATGGGGACGAAGAGGTCCATGATCCGCGTGGAGAAGTTCTCCGGGTCGCTCTCGAGTTTCAATTTCTCGTTGGGGTACAGCGGGGTGAGGTTGTCGAAGAGGATCTTGTCCTTGATCTGGTCGGGCCCTTCGAGATTGACGGTGTCCACCTTCAGCAGGGCAAAGTACTTTTCCCCTTCCTTGGGCGGCCTCACCTCTCCCGAAACGGTATCCCCGGTTCTCAGGCTGAAGCGCCGGATCTGCGAGGGGGAGACGTAGATGTCATCGGGCCCGGGCAGATAGTTGTAATCGACGGCACGCAGGAAACCGAATCCGTCGGGCAGGGTCTCCAGCACCCCTTCGCCGTGGATGGCCCCGTTCTTCTCGGCCTGGGTTTGTAAGATAGAGAAGATGAGGTCCTGGCGGCGCATGCCGCTTGCGCCGGGCACGTTGAGCTCCTTGGCCAGTATCGCCAGCTCGCTGATCGGCTTTCGCTTGATCTCGACAATATTCATGATGTTCTTCCTTAATGCTTGTGCGCGCCGGGTTCACCCCGTGGTCGCCGAAAAACGGCAGACGCAGGGACGTCCCTTTCTCATTGAAGCAGCGCGCATGGATGTGGGTGTGTTTCTAATCGTATCTCGGGATTAATTCAACGGGTAGTACGTCGAACAGTTGGGTTACTCAAGGGAAGGTCATTCAAATCCTTTTTGAGATGGCCGGTATTTACACCAACCCTTCCCCCCTTGTCAAGAGCTATTTCCCCCGCAAAAGCAGGATGAAATTCAGGTGCCGCCCCGTCTTTGCCCCGTCCCGGCGGTGAGAAAAGAAGAGGTCCTTTCGGCAACAGGTGCAAAGCCCGGCGACGGATATCTGCCCAGGGGGCACGCCTTCCCGTTCGAGCTGCATCCGGTTTGCCAGCGGCAGATCGAACATCCAGCGCCCTTTTCTCTGCCCGGGCTTGAGGACCCTGTCCTCTGATCCGTAGCGGGCCATGGCCTCGAAGACGGGCTCGTCGACCTCGTAGCAGCAGGGCCCGATTGAGGGACCAATAACGGCCAGCAGGTCTTCGGGCCGGGTGCAGAACCGCTCCCCCATCACCCGGACCGCCTTTGCCGCGATGGTCAGGGCCGTGCCCCGCCACCCGGCGTGGATGGCGGCGATCGCCTGCCTTCTTTTGTCGAAAAGGAGCACCGGCGCGCAATCAGCCGTTTTGATCCCGATGGCCACACCGGGCCTGTCCGTTACAATTGCGTCGTACTGCCTGCTTTCCAGGGAATGGCAGGAATCCGCATCCTCGATGATCAGAAAATTTTCACCGTGAACCTGGTTGACGACAAAGAACTGCTCGCAGGGTATTCCGAAGGCAGCGGCAAGCCTCTGCCAGTTCATACGGACTTGCTCCGGGGGGTCTCCCTCCCGGGGGCTGACGTTGAGGGTGGCATAGGGGCTACCGCTCACACCCCCGATACGCGTGCAAAACCCGTGCAAGATGGAGGGAAATCGCGAAAGTTCTTCCGATTCGAGGAAAGTGATGGGGCCGCGTTGGGTGAGTTGAACCATAGTAAAGACAGGGTCCAGGGTATAGGGTCAAGGGTATAGGGTGAAGAGAAAGGCCTGCGTTCGCAACTCGAACAACTCTTTTACCGGTCACTGGTCACTGATCCGCCGCTTTCTGCCGCAAGATG
>CAVPJD010000026.1:0-97861 GCA_963705165.1 uncultured delta proteobacterium
TGGGAGCCACGATCATCTCGAACCCCCTCACGATCCCCTTTCTCTACCTGGCCGCATACGAACTCGGCGTCCTCGTGTTGGGCCTGGGCGCAAATCCTTTCGTCCTGGCGGACTACGATGTCCGCTCGATCCTGGAGATCGGCTGGCACATCCTTTACCCGCTGATGGTAGGGGGCGTGATCCTGGCCGTTCTCTTTACCGTTCCAACCTACTTCATCACCCGTCATGTCGTCGTAAAGTTGAGAAACCGCAATGCCGAGCCCGCTGAGCCTTCTCCGTAAATACGGGATCCGGCCGCGCAAGCGGCTCGGTCAGTGCTTCCTCTGCGATCCGAACATCCTGGAGAAGATTGTCCGGATCGCCGGGGTGCGGGAAACGGACACCGTCGTGGAGATCGGTTCAGGCATCGGGGTCCTCACGGCCATGATCGCCCGCATGGCACGCCGCGTCGTTGCAGTGGAGGTGGATCGCTTCCTCGTGGAGGTCCTCCAAAAAGAGCTCGGAGATTTCACGAATGTCGAGATCGTGCAGACCGACGTGCTCCAGTTCGACTTTTCGTCGGTGTGCCCGGGCGCGGGGCCGGGAGGCCAGAGGGATAGGATCCAGGTCATCGGGAATGTCCCGTACAACATTTCGAGCCAGATCGTGCTGAGGCTGCTCGGATACCGCGACTGTCTCGACCGGGTCGTGCTGATGCTCCAGCGAGAGGTGGCCGAAAGGCTTGCGGCCCCCCCCGGCACGAAGGACTACGGACCCCTGTCCGTCTATGTTGCCCTCTACACGGAGGCGTCACTGGAGATGAAGGTCCCCGCAGGCTGTTTCCACCCCCGGCCCGACGTGGAGTCCCGGGTCATACGGCTGGACGTCCGGAAAGAGCCCCTCTGCAGGGTCGACGACGTCGCTTTTTTCCAGCGCCTCGTGCGAACCTCCTTCTCGAAGCGACGAAAGACCCTCCTGAACAATCTCAAGACCTCACAACTTCCCGTCACGGGGGACCAGATCAGCGCCGCCCTGTCCGCCCTCGGCATCGACGGGGCCCGACGTGCCGAGACGCTGTCCGTCCACGAGTTTGCCGCCCTTAGCAATTTTCTCGGCAAGACACAAAACCCTTGACAGCCCATAGGCCTTCTGTTATTAGGGGCCGAACCGCTTGGATCCCCTTTTGCGGGACTGGGACGGAGGCTAAAGTTCGAGAAGTGTTCTGCTTTTAACGGCCTCCCGTCCTGTGCGGTGAGGCTTTTTGCATTTTGGGGGCAGATGCCATGATTGTCATCGAAAAAGCGAAGGAAATGCAGCGGTTTTCAGAATCCCTGAGGAACCAGGGCAAGAAGGTCGCCTTCGTCCCTACGATGGGTTATCTCCACCGGGGCCACCTCCTTCTCATGGAAGAAGGCCGCAAGCTCGGAGATTGCCTCGTAACGAGCATCTATGTCAACCCGACCCAGTTCGGGCCGACGGAGGACCTGGCCAAGTACCCCCGGGATTTCGACATGGATTACAAGAACTGCGAAGGCGTTGGCGTAGACGCCATCTACTTTCCGTCCAATGAGGAGATGTACCCGCCGCATTACCAGACCTACGTGGATCTGCAGGAGGTAACGCAAAACCTCTGCGGTCTCTCCAGACCCGGCCACTTCCGCGGCGTGGCCACCGTTTGCGCGAAGCTCTTCAACCTGGTGAAGCCCCACGTGGCGGTCTTCGGCAAGAAGGACTTCCAGCAGCTCGTCGTCATCAAGCGGATGGTCACCGACCTGAACATGGACCTGGAGATCGTCGGCCTGGACACGGTTCGGGAAGCCGACGGGCTCGCCATGAGCTCCCGGAACATCTACCTGAAGCCCGAGGAGCGGGATTCGGCCCTGAGCCTCAGCCGGGGCCTGAAGATGGCCAAAGGGATGTACGACAACGGAGAGAGAAATGCGACGGCGATCATCGACGCCGTCAGCCGCTTCATCAGCGGGCATCCCCACGCGAAGATCGATTACGTGAAAATCTGCGACACGACGACGATGAAGGACGCGGCCAGGCTCGACGGGGAGTCTGTCATGGCGCTGGCCGTCCGTGTCGGTGTTGCCAGGCTCATCGATAACTACGTCTTCGGGGAGACGTTGAATCTTTAACATGGCCGTGTGAAGGGAATACGGGAAAAGACAGGGGGAAACAGCCATGCAGCGCATCATGCTCAAATCCAAGATCCACCGCGCAACGGTGACAGATGCCAACCTGAATTACGAGGGGAGCATCACCATCGACGAGGGCCTCATGAAATTGGCCGATCTCGTTCCCTTTGAAAAGGTGGCGATCTACAACGTCTCCAACGGCGAGCGGTTCTCGACGTACGCGATCAAGGGGAAAAAGGGATCCGGCGTCATCTGTCTCAACGGCGCGGCGGCCCGGAAAGTCTCGAAAGGCGATCTCATCATCATTGCGAGCTACGTCATGGTGGGCGATGCCGAAACGAAGAAATGGGCCCCGAAGTGCGTCCACGTGGACGGAAAGAACAAAATGAAAAAATAGCGTCGGGGAGATTCCGCCGCAGATCCGGGCAAAGAGTGACGAACCTTTGCCCTTTTTTATTAAAGGGCTGCCATCCCGTGAAGCCGAAACTTAAAAACGTCTTTCTCGCCGGACTCGCCGTCACGGTGCCCGTCGGACTGACGATCTACATCCTGATCTTCCTGATCGACCTCATGGATGGCCTGCTGAGGATCATGCCGGCGGCGATCCATCCCGAAGCGCTCCTGGGGTTTCGGATCCCCGGGCTGGGCGTCATCGCAACACTCATCCTGATCTTCATCGCCGGCCTGCTCGCGACGAGCTACGCAGGCGGGAAGCTCTTCCGTCTGGCCGAGTCGCTTGTCGCCCGGATTCCGCTGGTCCGCGGGATCTACCAGGCCATCAAGCAGATTGTTCAGACCATGGTGAGCAAGGAAGGGCAGAGCTTCAAGAAGGTTGTCCTCGTCGAGTTTCCCCGCAAGGGTCTCTACACGGTGGCCTTCGTGACGGGAGCCACAACCGGCGAGCTGAGGGAAAAGACCGGCGGACGCTGCATCAACCTCTTCATCCCCACCACCCCGAACCCCACGTCGGGGTACTACATCATGGTCCCGGAAGACAGCGTCACCAGCCTGGAGATGTCCGTCGAGGAGGCCTTCAAGCTCATCATCTCGGGCGGCATGATTGCGCCGACGGAAAACAATAAGCAGTTGAGAAACGGATCAAACTCTGTTAAATAGAAACGTTTTTTATTGAAAACAGAGCCGGCAGAAAGCCGAACGAAACCCCATAACTCATGGAGGGAACATGCAGATCACATCGGAAAGCATCAAGGTCGGACACCCGGATATCGTCGCCGACGCCATTGCCGCCAATATTATCGCCGCCATCCTCGACGAGGAGAAGAAGCTCGGCCTGACCGTGTACAACATGCCGCATTGCGGGATCGAGGTTTTCCTCGGCAAGGGATTCTGCGTGGTCGGGGGTGAAGTGGCAACCCGTGCCTACGTGGACGTGGAAAAGATCGTCCGGGACACGGTCCTCGAAATCGGCTACAACGACTTCTGCCTCGGTCTCGACGGAGGCTCCATGGGCGTGCTCAACGCCATCATTCCCCAGTCTCCGGACATCAACATCGGCACGAGGGCCCACCTCGGAAAACACAAAGAGATCGGGGCAGGGGACCAGGGGATCATGTACGGGTACGCCTGCTCGGACACCCCCGAGTTGCTGCCGCTGCCGTATGTCCTCTGCAACCGGATGATGCGCGTCTTCGAGGAGACGAAACACCCCTACTTCGCACCCGACGGCAAGGGCCAGGTCAGCGTGGAATACGACGACAAGACGGGAAAACCGCTGCGGGTGGTCAAAGTACTCATGTCCAACGCCGTCGACTACCGGCACGTCGGCAAAGGCAAGAAGAAAGACGTCGAGACGGTTGCGAAGAAGATGTGCTTTGACGTCCTCGGCGACTGGGTCGACAAGAAGACGGAGTTCCTCTTCAACCCCACGGGCGAGTGGCAGGCCATCCATTCCTGCAGCGCCGCCGATTCCGGCGTCACGGGACGCAAGCTCGTTGTCCAGTTCTACGGCGGTTTCCCGGGCGCCCAGCTCGGGGGCGGGTCCGTCATGAACAAATCCCCCGAAAAAGTCGACTGCTCCGCCGCCTTCGGCGCGCGCTACGCGGCCAAAAACGTCGTCGCCTCGGGGCTGGCCGAAAAGTGTTCGATCCAGCTCTCCTACGCCATCGGCGTGGCGCGGCCCTTCTCGATCTACGTGAACACGTTCGGGACGGGAAAACTATCCGATCGCAAGCTCGAACAGATCATCACGAAGGTTTTCGATTTCACCCCGGCCGGCATGATCAAGCAGTTCAGCCTGCTGGACGGAAACGTCTACCGCAAGCTCCCGAGGACCTTCTTCATGGACAAATTCGCCTGGGAGAAAACGGACAAGGTCAAGGAGCTTCGGCAGCTCATCAAGGCATGACGGAAGGACCCGGTCACCGAAAGACAAGTCGGGCGCCGAGGAAAGCACCGTAAATCGTGAAAGGAAACACATGAATTACGACGTCAAGGACATCAAGCTCGCAGAGCAGGGAAAATTGAGCGTGGAATGGGCCTACAAGAGCATGCCTGTTCTGGCTCTGATCCGGAAGCGTTTTGCGAAAGAGAAACCGCTCAAGGGGCTCCGGCTGGGCGCATGCCTCCATGTCACCACGGAGACGGCGAGCCTCATGGAAACCCTCAAGGCGGGAGGAGCCGAGGTTAGCCTCTGTGCATCGAACCCCCTGAGCACACAGGATTACGTGTCCGCCTATCTTGTCAAGTATCACGACATCCCCGTCTTTGCCATCAAGGGCGAGGACACGGAGACCTATTACCGGCACATCACAGCCGTGCTCGACATGAAACCGCACATGACGATGGACGACGGCGCGGATCTCGTCTCGATGATCCACTCAAAGCGCAAGGATCTCATCAAGGGCATTCTCGGAGGGACGGAAGAGACGACGACGGGCGTCATCCGCCTGAGGGCCATGGCGAAAAGCGGGGTTCTGCGGTTCCCCATCATCGCCGTCAACGACGCCCAGACAAAGTACATGTTCGACAACCGCTACGGCACGGGCCAGAGCACCATTGACGGGATCATCCGCGCCACGAACCGGCTTGTGGCAGGCTCGGTCTTCGTCATCTGCGGTTACGGCTGGTGCTCCCGGGGGCTGGCGATGAGGGCTCACGGCATGGGGGCCAGCGTGGTCGTGACGGAGGTGGACCCGCTAAAGGCCCTTGAGGCGGTCATGGACGGATACCGCGTCATGCCCATCGCCGAGGCCGCCGAGATCGGCGACTTCTTCTGCACACTGACCGGCGATATCAACGTGATCCGCAGGGAGCATTTCGTCCGGATGAAGGACGGGGCCATCGTGTCCAACTCGGGCCACTTCAACGTGGAGTTGGATCTGGAAGGGCTCAAGGGGGTCACAAAGAAGACGAGAAAGCTCCGCGAGTTCGTCGAGGAGTTCACCCTGAAGAGCGGCAGGCGGGTCTACATTCTCGGCGAGGGGCGTCTCATCAACCTGGCCGCCGCCGAGGGTCACCCCTCAAGCGTCATGGACATGAGTTTCGCCAACCAGGCCCTTTCGGCGGAATACCTGGCCAAGAACGTCAAGTCGCTGAAAAGGCAGGTTTATGCCGTTCCCCAGGATATTGACAGTGAAATCGCCCGCCTGAAACTGGCCGCGATGGGCGTCCGGATCGACACCCTGACCCCGGAGCAGGAGAAATACCTGCACTCGTGGGAGATGGGCACCTGAAAAAGGGTTCAGGGTCAAGGGTCCAGGGTTAAGGGAAAAGACAACAGCAAGGAGAAAGGATCAGGAATACCTCCTGATCCTTTTTTTCATCCTGTACCCTTTACCCTTGACCCTGTACCCTGGTCCCAGGGCCTCCGGCCCTATGTATTGACCCGCCGGAACATGACAACGGCCACCACACCCAGGATGACATTGGTCGCCCAGGCGGCCACGGCGGGCGGGAGAGTGCCGGAACGGCCCAGGGAGAGGGTGAAGGCAAAGACGATCCAGTAGGAAAACCCGATGATGACCCCGATGCCGATCCCCTGGGCGATTCCGCCGCTTCGCTCTGAGCGCATCGGGAAGACCACCCCGATCAGTGCAAGGATCAAGCTTGCGAAAACAAAAGCGATTTTCCCGTGCAAGTCCGTCTCATATCGCGTTGCGTCGTAGCCCTCCTGTCGCAGCTTTCGGATGTATTTTCTCAACTCCCGGAAGCCCATCTGGTCGGCGCTTTTCTGTACGACCAGGAAATCTTCGGGCTTCTCGGCGATATCGACGGCGAGCGTCGGCAGGCGTTCGATAACCGGGAAGTCCTTGCCGGCAAAGGTCGTCCGCAGGACATCCTTCAGCTCCCAGCGATCCCCTTTCCAGAGGGCCTCGCGCGCGTCGATCCTTGAAAGCAGGCCGAATCGGGCATCGAGGTAGCTGATCGTGACCCCCTTCAGCCGATTCTCTGCCGGAGCGAAGAGCTTGAAATTGTAGATGGCATTCTGACTCTTGTACCAGATCTGGTTCTCCTTGAAGGCCCCCCATTCCTTCTTCTTCTGGACCTCGACGTACTTGATGTATTCGGCCTGCCAGTTGGCCGCCGGGGTCACGAATTCGTTGAGCAGGAAATTCAGACCGCAGGCGAGCAGTGCGAAAGCAAGCACGGGACGGGCGATGCGGTAGAGACTGATCCCGTTGGCCTTCATGGCTACGATCTCATGGTTGCGCGAGAAGAGCCCGAAGGTGATGAGCGCGGCAAGCAGAACACATGCCGGCATCATCGTGGCCACGACGGATGGCACTGTGTAGAGGTGATAGGAGACGATCTGGGCGAGGGTGGCGTTGTTGCTGAGAAACATCCGGATCCGCTCGAAAAAGTCCACCACCATGTACAGGCTCAGAAACGCCAGGAGGACGAAGAAGAATGTCAGGCTAAATTCACGCGTGATGTAGCGATCGAGGACCGTCATGGCGTCACCGCTCCCGCTTTCCGACTGGCAGCCACTTCGGGATGATCTCGCGCTCCCGGGCCTTCATGAAGTAGACATAGAGGCCTGCCGCCATGAACAGGACATTGGGCGTCCAGACCCCGATGACGGGCGGGATCTTCCCGGTTTCTCCGAGGGCCTTCCCGTAGAGCAAAAACACGTAATACACCATGACAAGCGAAAGGCCGATGGTGAAACCCATCATCTTTCCCGAACGGCTCGACTGGATCCCCAGCGGGATGCCGAGAATCGCGAAGATGAGGCAGGTGAAGGGGCTTGCCAGGCGCTGGTTGAACTCGATGATCAACTCTCGCCTCGATGGGCCCTGGGGGTCGGGGTTGTCGATTTGATCCCGGAGATCCCACAGTGTCATTTCGTCGATTTTGCTGAACTTGACGCGCTTTTCGTCGGCGGCAGATCCCTTGAAGTCGAGACGCACGTCATAGGTGCTGAAGTCCACTTTCTTGTAGTTCTTGAACCCGGCATCGACGGTGTGGATGCTTCCGTTCTCCAGGCGCAGCGTAACCGTCAGCGATTGGGGGTTCGAGACGAGCGTGCCCTTCGTGGCGATGATCGTGCTGGGTTCGTCGACCGTCGTCTCCTCGTAGAGCAGCACCCCTTCCATAGAATCGCCGTTCATGGGGATCCGGTCTGCGTAGATGACGATGCCCCGGAAATCGTCGTTGAAGACCTTTTCCTTGATCCCCACGCTGGCCTTCTGCTTCACGACACGGAAGAGGAGGTTCTTGGCCTCCAGGTTGCCTTTCGGGATGAGGAAAAAGCTCGTCAGGGCCGCCAAGCAGAAGGCGATCAGGGCCGCCGCCAGAACGGGGGCGGCGATCTGGTGGAGACTCAACCCGCAGGCCTTGAGGACGGTGTACTCGTTGTCCCGCGACAGCCGACCGATTCCGATCAGGATGGCGATGATGAGGGCAAGCGGAATCGTGAAGAGCAAAAGCGCCGGCATGAGGTAGAGGATCAGCTTCAGGATGTCCGTAAAGTCGACCCCCTTGTTGATCATGAGGTCGACGAGGCTGAGGATGCGCCCCATGATCAGCACGAAGGTGAAGACAAAGAGGGTCATGAGAAAGGGGTAAAGGACCTCTTTGAATATGTAACGGTTCAGGATGCTGAACATGCCTTTATGCCGCCCCGGGCGATGAGCCCGACCCGGCGGGCTGGAATCCCGCGGATCGAATCTGTTCAAGTATCAGTTTTTTCTTTATTAATCCAACATAATCCTGTAAATCAACGATTACTTTCGTGCCCTTAGTGGAATCCATCTCCGGACATCCTGTCCGGCAGGAGAAGCGCCATGATCGATCTGCACATGCATTCCCTTTTCAGCGACGGGGAGCTGATCCCGTCGGAACTGGCCAGGCGTGCGGCCGTGGCGGGGTACCGCGCCATGGCCATCACGGATCATGCTGATCACTCCAACTTCGATTTCATCCTCTCGAGGGTTTCCAAGGTCTGCGGAAAGGTATCCGCTTCCTATGGGCTCTTCGTGCTGCCGGGTATCGAGATCACCCACGTCCCGCCCCGCTGGATTTCGGCTTTGGCGAAAGAAGCGAGGAAGGCCGGGGCAAAAATCATCGTCGTGCACGGGGAAACCCTGGTGGAACCCGTCGCGGAAGGGACGAACCTCGCTGCCGTCCAGTCGGACATCGACATCCTGGCCCACCCGGGCCTCATCGATGAAGACTCCGTGAGGCTTGCAGCCAAGGCGGGCATCTGCCTGGAGATCTCCACCCGTAAGGGGCACAGCCTCGGCAACGGTCACGTGGCGGTCCTGGCGCGCAAGCATGGCGCATCCCTGGTAATCAACACGGACACCCATTCTCCGGCCGATCTCGTGAGCCGCGAGTTTGCCCGCCGGGTTGCACGCGGCGCCGGGCTGACGGAGGCGGAGACGTCAAAAGCATTCAGGAATTCGGAGGAGATCGTTCGCAGGGTCGCATCGACCCCAGCAAAAGCCGGCAAGCCGCGGAAGAGGGGATGAGGGCCGTCTTTTTTTCCGATGCTCATCTCCGAGGAGCCGACGACGAGGGTTGCGGCCTGCTGCTGAGCTTTCTCCGGGATGCGTCGCGAAACCTGGACCATCTGTTTATCGTGGGCGACCTGTTCGATTTCTGGTTCTCGAAGGGCGGAGTCGTTTACCCCGGCTTTCAGCCCGTCATCGAGGAACTGGCGGCGATTCAGGGCAGGGGCGTTCAGGTTCATCTCTTCGAGGGAAACCACGACTTCTACCTGGCCGACTATTTCACCCGGTTCCACGGCATCGAGGTCTTCCCGGACACGGCGCAGATACAGCTGGACGGCAAAACCATCTTTATTGCCCATGGCGATCTGGTAGACGAAACGGACAGGGGCTACCGGATCCTCCGGAGGGTGCTGAGGAGTCCCGTTTTTTACGGGATCCAGAAGAGGCTGCCACTGCCGTGGCTCTGGAGAATCGCGCTGCGGAGCTCGGAGGCGAGCAAGGAGTACCTCGCTAAACCCCAGGCGGGTCTGTCCGAAAAGATGGAGGCCTTTGCCCGGGATAAATTCGAGAAAGGGATCGACACAGTCATCTTCGGTCACTGTCATCTGCCCGTCGTAAAGACTCAAGAGGTCCGCGGCAGGCAGCGCCACTTCATCCTGCTGGGCGACTGGCTCGTGCACCGGTCTTATGTCATCCTGGAAGATGGGCAATTCGTGCTCAGCCGCTACGACGGCAGGCCCCTTTAGTCCCCCTTTCCACTGTTCGTGCACCTGCCGGGCAAAGACAAAAAATATGGACAGCGGGTCAGGAATATGTTAGCAAGTGCTCTTTGTTTTTGGGGAAAACGTCTATGAATTTCGGCGGGATCGATCCAGAATATGAAGCGCTCGAGAAGGCGGCCTTTGTCGTTGTCCCCGTGCCCTATGATCTGACGACTACATACCAGGGTGGGGCCCGCAAGGGGCCTTCGGCCATCCTCGAGGCCTCCTGCAACATGGAGCTCTACGACGAGGAACTCGAGGCGGAGATTTACAAAGCGGGAATCCATACTCTGGCGCCCCTGGAGGCAGTCGCCGCAGGGCCGGAAGGCATGCTTGCGCGAGTAGAGGAAGCCGTGGCGGACGTTCTCGATACGGGAAAGACTCCCGTCATGCTGGGCGGCGAGCACAGCATCACGCTCGGGGCCGTGAGGGCAGCAAAGAAGCGTTATCCGAAGCTTTCGGTGCTCCATCTGGACGCCCATGCCGACATGCGGGCCGCTTATCAGGGGACCCCTTACAGCCATGCCTGTATCGGCAGAAGGATGAAGGAACTCTGCCCGGTCGTGCAGGTCGGTATCCGGAGCATGAGCGTCGAGGAGGCCGCCTTTATCCGGAAGGGACGCATCCCCGTTTTCACGGCGGCGGCCATACGGAAGGACCGCTCATGGGTCGGCAAGGTCCTTCGCCACCTCTCGAGGGATGTCTACATCAGTGTCGACCTGGACGCCTTCGACCCCTCGGTGATGCCGGCAACAGGCACCCCCGAGCCAGGGGGAATGCTGTGGCATGACGTTCTCGATGTGATCCGGGAGGTCTGTCGAAAGCGACGCATCGTCGGGTTCGACCTGGTCGAACTGGCGCCCATCCCCGGCATGGTGGCCCCTGACTTCCTGGCTGCAAGGCTTGCTTACAGAATGATGGGCTATTTGTCGAAAAAATCCTGATAAAGGAGAGGATACGTGAATATCTGGGTACCCAAAAAGATCTTTTTCACCAAGGGCGTAGGGAACCACAAGGAAGAGCTTCACTCTTTCGAGCTGGCCCTCCGGAACGCGGGGATCGAGAAATTCAACCTGGTTTACGTATCGAGCATCTTTCCTCCGGGCTGCAGGATGATCTCCAAAGCGAAGGGTCTGCAGGAAAAACACCCCGGGGAGATCACCTACTGCGTCATGAGCCGCTGCTCCAGCAACGAGCCCTACCGGATGCTGGCCGCCTCCGTCGGTTGCGCCATTCCGGCCGACACCTCGCAGTACGGATACATCAGCGAGCATCACGCCTACGGACAGCCTGAAAAACCAGCCGGCGACTACGCGGAGGATTTGGCCGCCGCCATGCTGGCCTCGACTCTGGGCATCGATTTCGACGTCGACAAAAGCTGGGATGAGAACAAGGAGATCTTCAAGATCAGCGGCAAGATCGTTCGGACGCGAAACGTGACCCAGTCCGCCATCGTCCCGAGAAAGGGCGGGTGGACGACCGTCGTTGCCGCCGCGGTATTTGTCTTCTAGCCGAGATCAAAAACCTCATCCATTACGGGTTTTTGTAAAAAGGTCTTGACTTATAGGTCCTCTACGCATAGTTTATCGGGATACGACGCGGGGTGGAGCAGTCAGGTAGCTCGTTGGGCTCATAACCCAAAGGTCGGTGGTTCGAATCCATCCCCCGCTACCAGAAAACAAAAGGGGCCGAGAGAAATCTCGGTCCCTTTTTTTTTCAAATGGATCGGCTTGCGCGACGATGCTCTCATGACAACACCCCCTCTGTCCATTCAGGATTCATACGGTATTACTATAAAACAAAATCCCTGGAAACGAAAGAGGCACAGGAGGGACGGATGCAACCGGACGTTCATGCACGGAAGGGGAGAATACCCCCGATGGGCTGATGATCCCGCTTTGCGGAATTACGATAGGAGGACTGCGGGGCACCCTCTTTCTTCTCGGCTGTCTCCGTCGAGATAAAGATCCCCCTGGCAACAAGATGGCCTTGCCTCTCGATATATTTTACGGTTGCCCGGGTGCCCAACGGGATTTCGGAAGGCTTCACGGTATCGAGGTCGACCTTGACAACGGTGTTGTCGTCGAATTGAAGTTCCAGATCCTCATCCTTGAATCTCACGGTGATCGTCTTCGTTTTGGAATCAACGGTCAAAACCTCGCCCGACAGGTGTCTGACTCGTATGGCTTTCTTTTGTTCGGCTGCTTTCTTGGCGGTCGGTGTGACAGCCTTACCGGGTGCTTTTTCAGGGGATTGCCCGCAAGCCACATAGAGGAGGCCGATCGAAATGAGGATTGTAAGGACAATCAATCGGAACTTCACTGGATCTCCTTCATCGGAGGTCCCGCAGGACGGTTGTTGGCGAATGGATGATTAGATCTTAATCACTCTGCAGGGTGATTCGCTGTAAAACGTCAAGCTACCGGAGGGGCATCGATCATCGATGCCCCCCTGGTGAGCCTGTCGTCATATGGTAGATCGTGCAGCTTACTTCTTCTCGGGGGCCTTTTTCTCTTCAGCCTTCGGAGCCGGAGCGGCTTCTTTCTTGGGAGCCTCCTTCTTGGCGTCCTTCTTGGGCTCGGCCTTCTTCTTGTCGGCCTTCTTGGCGTCCTTCTTGGGCTCGGCCTTCTTGGCCTTGTCGTCAGCCTTCTTCTCGGGAGCCGGTGCAGCCTCCTTCTTCTCGGGAGCCTTTGCAGGAGCAGCCTGGGCGAAGCACAGACCCGTCGTCGCCACCACGAACATCATGGCAAACAGGATTGCGAGAATCTTCTTCATCTGATGTCACCTCCCTTCTGTTGACTTGATCAATGCTATATCAAGGAGCATGCCATTCCGCACAACTTCAATAGTATGCATAAATACAATAACTTGCAAATATTGCACTCTTGTACCAACTCGCTTTCTTTACGTTATTACAACGGGTCATCCTTATTTTGGATACGTCTGACATATTTCGGAATAATATCCTTTGCTTTTCAAGGACCTGTAACGCATTTAAAAAACGATCTGCAAAACGGTTCACTTTATAACGATGGGGATGCGATAGGTACGCAGCACTCAATACATCGTGATCATGATGACTTGAACATCAGGTCGGCAACGATGAGCGGGGGGAACGTTGTCCGTCGAAAGGGAACCCCATCAACGGGAAAATAAAAAGAAGAAGGGGTATCGGCTTACCGATACCCCTTTTAAACACTGACTCGAATAATGAAGCCAGATGCTTACTTCTTCTCGGGAGCCTTCTTCTCTTCGACCTTCTTGGGCTCTTCCTTCTTAGCCTCGGCCTTCTTGGGCTCGGCCTTCTTGGCATCCTTCTTCGCGGGCTTCTTCTCGGCCTTCTTGGGCTCTGCCTTCTTGGGCTCGGCCTTCTTGTCGTCAGCCTTCTTCTCGGGAGCCGGAGCTGCCTTCTCTGCCGGCTTTGCGGCCGGAGCGGCCTGGGCGAAGCACAGACCCGTCGTCGCCACCACGAACATCATGGCAAACAGGATAGCGAGAACTTTCTTCATTTGTTGTCACCTCCTTCCAGTTTGTTTTGATTCACACTTTACAAGGAATGTGCCAGAAGCACATAGGTTTAAATATCCAATATATACAAATACTTATAAATATAGCGGAGAATCAACATCAACCGGATTTCACAATTACAGGAATAACCTTACCATTTCCGGAAAGTGAAAACTTATTCGGGAAAGTTGTTACATTATTTGGATACAGGATTGCATTATTTCAAATAGATGGGTCAGTCATGGGGCGGCCGGTTCATTCCATATTTATCCCAGCGATATGCAAAGGCCCTGTAACTCATGTTCAGGAGACGGGCGGCCCGGGCTCCGACGTTGTTTGCCTTTTCCATCGCCTTTTTGAGCAGATCCCGCTCAAGCTCCTCATAGCTGATCCCTCCATCGGGAAGGCCCTCCTTGAGGATGCTCTTGAGGGAATCCCGCTTTGCTGGATCCTCCAGTTCGTACTTTTTCCAGCTGTACCAGAAGGCATCATAGTTCATGTCCAACAATCGTGCGGCTTTTGCCAGCACATGGCTGGACTTCGCCATGGCCTTCACGAGAAGCTCCTTTTCCAGCTCCTCGAGGTCGATCCCCTCGTCGGGGATCTCGATGCCCATGGCAGGCCGCGGCGCCGTTCTAAGCTCTCCACGGATGTCGACGAGGCCGATGGTGTCGGATTCACACATCAAGACTGCCTTTTCCAGGACGGACTGGAGCTCGCGCACATTGCCCGGCCAGTTGTAATTGATGATCGCCTTCATCGCCCCGTCATCGATCTTTAAAATATTTTTAGCGATATTGTGATTGAACTTCTGCAGAAAGAAGTTTGCGAGATCGGGGATATCTTCCCTTCGCTCCCGCAGCGGGGGCATCTGGATGGTCACAACCTTGAGGCGATAAAACAGGTCTTCCCTGAAGTGACCGTTTTTCATCTCTATCTGGAGGTCCTTGTTCGTGGCGGAGAGAATCCGGACGTCTACCTTGATGGACTCGCGACCCCCGACACGCATGATCTCCCGTTCCTGCAAGACCCTGAGGATCCTGGCCTGCGTCATCATGGGGAGATCTCCGACTTCATCGAGGAAGATCGTGCCGCTGTTCGCGGCCTCGAAGAGCCCTTTCTTGCGCTGGTTGGCGCCGGTAAATGCGCCGGGTTCGTAACCGAAGAGTTCGCTCTCCAGGAGAGTCTCCGGGATTGCGGCGCAGTTGATGGCCATGAAGGCCTTCTCACGGCGTGAGCTGTTGTAGTGGATGGCCTTGGCGATCAGCTCCTTGCCCGTGCCGCTTTCGCCCAGGATGAGAACCGTGGCGGGGCTGTCGGCCACTTTCCGGATGATGTGGATGACATCCTTGATCGCCTTGGAATGGCCGATGATCCCCTGGATGCTGAACATGTCGTTCAGGGCCTTGCGCAGTTCGAGGTTGCGCTGCATCAGCTCCTTGCGCTCCGTGGCACGCCGGATGGCAAGGAGCACGACCTCCTTGTCGAGCGGTTTCGTCAGGTAGTCGAAGGCGCCTTTCTTCATGGCATCGACTGCCGAGTCGATAGTCCCGAAGGCGGTCATGATCAGCACCGTCGGGGCCTGCTTTAACCCCTTGAGCTTTTCGAGGAGATCGATGCCGTCCATCTTCCCCATCTTGAGGTCCGAGAGCACCACGTCCGGCTCGTATGTCCTGGCCAGCTTCAAGGCTTCCTCGCCGGAAGCGGCCGAGTAGGTCTCATATCCCTCATCGGAAAGGATGGTCTTGAGGATGTCGCGCTGGAGGGGTTCGTCGTCTACGATCAGGATGACCGCCATGAATTGTCGTCTCCTTAAACTACCGTTGTCCGATTCGTGTCCGTTTCAGAAATGGGGAGGCTGATCGTCACCTCGCTGCCCTGACCCTCGGCGCTCACGAATTCGATCTTTCCGCCGTGCTCCTCGATGACCCGCTTCGTCATGGCAAGACCCAGGCCGAGCCCCTGGCTCTTGGTCGTGAAGAAAGGCTCGAAGATCCGCGTGAGGTTTTCCTTCGACACACCGATTCCCGTGTCGCTCAGGTGAAGTACAAACCAGCCGTTGTGTCCTTCCGTCGCGATCGTCAGCGAACCACCGCCCGGCATGGCCTGGAAGGCGTTGTTGACCACGTTGAAGAGGCAGCTTTTCATGAGTTCCGCATCCATTCGGAGCTGCGGCAGGGCATCATAGCGCTCAATGATCTGGATATGGTCGGATTCCGCCTTTGCCTTCACGATCTCGACGACATCGGCGAGCAACTCCTGCGTCTGAACGGGCTGAAGATCGAGTTTCAGGGGCTTGCCGTAGTCGAGAAAATCACGGACGAGCCGGTCAAGCCGATGGATCTCCCCTTTCATGCTCTCGACGAGCTTTACAAACCCCTCGGCCTGGGCGACGTCCTGGGGACGGTATTTCGTCCTGATGTGATCGATGCTGAGGCTGATGAAGTTCAGCGGGTTGCGGATTTCGTGAGCGATCCCCCGTGCGAGCTGCCCTACGGCGGAGAGGTGCTCCGCTTCCCGGAGCCGCTCCTCGAGACGCCTCTGTTCCCTGAGCTTTTGGACCATGTCGTTGAAGCTCCGGGTCAGATCGCCGATCTCGTCTTTGCGGTCCACCGGCAGGTTCTGGTCGAGATCGCCGGCCGCCACCTTGCGGGCTGCCGCTACGACATTGTGAATGGGCCCTGTGTACCACAAGGACAGGAACGTCGAGATCACGATGCCGATGGCGAAAACGCACAGGGCCGCTACGATTCGCATGGTCGTGTTCTGCCTCATGGTCTCCTGGAGGCTCTCGACATTGATCTGCAGATGGATGTAGCCGTAATGGGCCTGGCCGGCGATGACGGGTATGATGACATTGTAGGCCTTGCCCTCCCGATCTACGGCGGGTTCCCCGAGTTCGGCCTTGATGATGAGTTCCTTCTTTTTCTGGCTCACCGGTGTGCCGACCTGGTTGGGGTTCGTGCTGGCAATGATCTCGTCGGCGTTGCTGATGATGGAGATCTCCTTGATCCCCTTGGTCTTGAGCGAGGTCAGATACTGCTCCAGGCGCGTCTCGCTTGTTGCCCCCCCGGTCACCTCCTCGACGCCCACCTGTACGGCCTGGGCCAGCTCGGCCGTCTGGCTTTCGATCTGGGCCATCATGTTCTTTTCGGACTTCCAGTAGATGGTGATCAGGGTGACCAGCAGGATCGCGGTCAGGAAGAGCATCATGCTGATGAGCTTCTTGGTGAGGGACAGGTTGAGAAAAAAGGTCTTGAACATCCTTCTGAATCCGTCATCCTCCTGGTTGATGATCCGGTCAAGGGGTGTACCCGGGGGTTGGTGCCCCTGCGTCCTGCCGGCCTCACCCTTAGCATCAATGAAGGGCGCGTGTCAACGCCGCAACGCGGGCGCGGGTCCGTCAAGAGGCGGACTCTTCGGTTGATTTTTCCCCGGGGGCCTTCTATAATCGGGACCCGCTTCGGTTGATGTTTCCCGCTTCCAGGCAGGAGAAGCCGCCGTGACCCTTCTTTCGACGAGTCCTTTCCAGAGACATCGGGACCGGTGGATCACCCCCATCGTGGTGGTGCGATTCTCCGTCCTGTCATTTATGCGAAACCGGGACCTTCACACAGCCGCCACGCTGGCTTTCTATGGCGTTTTCGCCCTGATCCCGCTGTGCCTGGCTGTCATGTTTCTTCTCAGCCAGTTTTTCGTTTCCTCACAACGGGTAAGCCGGGGGATCGAGCACCTGATCATCCAGATCGTTCCTCAGTACTACGAGATCATCCTCCGGGAGGTCTTTTCCCTGGCGGAAACGAAAACCGTAGGCTTTATCGGCCTCATCCCGCTGCTGTGGGCAATCGTCCCCCTGGTCAGCACGATACGGGCCGGCTTCATCAACGTCTTCAAGACGGAACGCACGGCAGGTTTTGTCCGGGAAAAGCTCATCGACTTTCTTGCCGTCCTGCTCTTCCTGCTCCTGTTCATCGGGCTCGTGGGGGGAGATATTCTTTACGCCACGGCCCTGGGCGACTACATGGACCAGAAGAGCGGGCTCCCGAGCCTGCTGAACGCGGTGGTGCCCCCGCTGGCAGGGGCCCTGTTCCTCGCCCTTTTTTTCCTGGTCTTTTCCCCGGTCCGTCTCGAGGGATGGAATATTCTCGTGAGCGCGATTTTCACGGCCGGCCTCTGGTCCGTCGTACGCCCGCTTTTCGTGGCGTTTTTGCAGTATAATCCCGACTACGGTCTCACGTTCGGCTCTCTCAAGGCGATCTTCGTCCTGATCGTCTGGGTCTACTATACCTTTGCCGTGATCCTGTTCGGAACGGAGCTCCTGGCCAATATCCGCCGCAGGGAGGCCCTTCTGCTGTCGCGGTTTTTCGAGGACAGAAAATCCTCGGCTGACGCTTTTCCCATGGTGCCTTCCCGCTTCATCCGGTCCCATGAGCCCGGCGAAGTGATTTTTGAGGAAGACAGTTTGGGCCGGGAAATGTTCTACATCCTGTCCGGCTCGGTCCGAATTCTCAAGAAAGGGCACCTTCTCAGGGAGATGGTCGTCGGAGACTATTTCGGGGAGATGGCCATGCTGATCCAGGCCCCGAGAACTGCAGCGGCCGTGGCAGCCGCCCCGGACACCCGACTCGTGGTCATTTCGGAGTCCAATCTTGAAACCATCCTGAGGGAGAATCCAAAGATCGTGGTCTCTTTTCTCAAGGAGATGTCCGGCCGACTCAGGTCGGTCAATGAAAAAGTTGACAATTGTTCAGAAAGGAAGGAAATCCCATGAAAATCGCCGTTTCCTCGACAGGACCCGAGCTGCACGACCTCGTGGACCCCCGTTTTGGCCGCTGCCGTTATTACATCTTCTACGACGAGAGCACGGGTTTGCACGAGTCAAAAGAAAATACCGCCGGGATGCATTGAATCACCCGCGGGACGGCTACCGGGCATATCGTAGCCGGAGAAAACATAGATTGCGTCGTCACGGGGCACATCGGGCGGAAAGCGACTGCTTTGCTCCAAGGGGCAGGGGTGAGGATCTTCCTGGGCGCCTCGGGACCGGTGAAATCCGCCCTCGAGTCCTTCAAGAACGGCAATTTGGAAGAGAAGCTCTGATCCCTCTCAAAAGAAAAGCCCCATCCCTCTGCCGGAACGGTAGTCCTTGGGATGGGGCTTTTGTATTTCCTGATGCCTGAAGCCTGTAGCCTGATGCCTGCGGCCTTGAGGCCGCTAAAAAGAGTGCTCCGGTCCGGGGAATGTCCCCTTCTTCACCTCGTCGATATACTGCGTGACGGCGTCCTTGATCTGCACATTCAGATTCGTATACTTCTTGACGAACTTCGGCGTAAAGCGCTCGAAGAGCCCCAGCATGTCGTGAACCACGAGGACCTGGCCGTCGCAGTGCAACCCGCCGCCGATCCCGATCGTGGACATGGAGAGCGAAGCAGTGATCTTCTCCGCGAGCGGAGCGGGAACACACTCCAGCACGATGGAGAACGCGCCGGCCTCCTCGAGGATCTTGGCATCTTCCAGGAGCTTCATCGCCGAAGGGTGATCCTTTCCCTGGACTTTGTAACCGCCGAGCTGGTGCACGGACTGGGGCGTGAGCCCGATGTGGCCCATGACAGGGATGCCCGCCTGGGCGATCCTGCGGGTCACTTCTGCGACCTCGCGGCCGCCTTCAAGCTTCACCCCGTGAGCGCCGGCCTCCTGCATGAAACGCCCTGCATTGCGGACGGCCTCCTCGACGGAAACCTGATACGACATAAACGGCATGTCGCCGATCACCATGGCCCGGTTCACGGCCCTCGTGACGGCTTTCGTGTGATGAATCATGTCCTCCATCGTCACGGGAAGGGTGCTGTCGTAACCCAGGACCACCATCCCCAGGGAATCCCCCACGAGGATGAGATCGATCCCGGCCTCGTCCATGACGGCCGCCGTCGGGTAATCATAGGCCGTCAGCATGGAGATCTTTTCTCCCTTCTTTTTCATGTCCCGAACCGTTGCCGTTGTGACCCGCGTAATCTTGACCTGCGTGCTCATCCTCCCTTACCTCCCTTCAGAATCAAGCGGATTTCCGCCAGTTGTTCATCCTTCACCGTTCCCTTGCGGGCGGCCACCTCCGCCGTGAAGAGACCCATCTCGCGATAGAGCTTCAACAGCGACGGGAAGCGTTTCCGGAATCCCCGTACATGTTTTCGTACGGTACCCCCGTCGCCCCTCGCAATCGGCCCTGTCAGCGAAGGGATCGTTCCCTTGCTTTCGATATTGACGATCGTTCCCTTTACCAGGGGCCAGAAGGCCCGGATCGCCTCCTCGCGGGAAAGTCCCATTCGCCCGTAGATCTCCTCCACGAGATACATGAGCGTCACGAGGTAATTCGATGCCATGCAGGCCGCCGCGTGATAGAGGGCTTTATCCTCCCCGGAGACGTGAAAGGGCCTGCCGCCGAGATCCCCGACGATCCGGTCGGCCCAGGGCCCAATCTCCTCGTCGGCCGTAATGCCGAAGGTGCTGCCCGGGATCTTTTCGATTGCGCTTTCCACATCGGCTATGGTCTGCAGCGGGTGAATGCAGGCGACGTGAGCCCCATGGCGCTTCGCCGCCTCGAGCAGATCGAGCCCCCCGACGCCGCTGGTGTGGACTGCCTTGACCCCTTTTCGAAACCCGCCGCCCTCCGCTACTGCCTTGCAGACAGAGGCGACGGCATCGTCTGTCGTCGTGATGAGTACGCAGTTGGCCTCGCGGGCTGCACGCACGAAGTCCGTCGTAGGCTCTCCCCCGGTGTAGGCAACAGCCCGCTTCGCCGATTCGAGGGAACGGCCGGCGACGGCCACGATGTCATACCCGGCCCGTCTCAGCAGATGGCCCACCGCCGTGCCGACCTTGCCGGGCCCGAGAATGGCGATGCGCTCCTTTTCCGATGTCTCTATCATCCGTCCCCCCCAAACTAAAACAAGCCTTCCCCACTGCGCAGGGAAGGCTTGTACATACCTCATCCGTAATCGATGGCTGTCCGTCCCCGTCCCAGTCCTGCAAGTGGATCCAAGCGGTTGTGCCCTGTTAGCACGGTCGTGGCCTGCTGTCAAGCACCGCTTCGGACGGGGAGGAGGGCCTCCGGCCATGACCTGCGGTCTAAATTGCTTGTCAACGGGGTCATGATTTCCTATAGTGATCTCAATTCGAATGAAGGAACCCGAAATGATCCCTGTGAAACTGATGGTCTTCGATCTCGACGGCACACTGGCCGATACGGGGGCCGACCTGGCCGGCTCCGTGAATCGGACCCTCCAGTCCCTGGGAATCCCGACACGCCCCGATCCGGAAATCCTTGGATTTGTCGGCGATGGCGTCCGCAAGCTCATGGAACGGTCCCTGGGGGATGCCTACGGGGAGCGTTTCGAGGAGGCGCTGAAGCGATTCGAAGAAATCTATGCCGAGCACCTTCTCGATCAAACAACCCTTTACCCCGGAGTACCGCAGGTCCTGAGCCATTTCGGAGTCAAGGAAAAGGTACTCATCACGAACAAGAACCTGGATTTCACCCTGGCCATCTGCAGCGGACTGGGAATTGCCGGATTTTTCAAGGAAATCGTCGCCGGGGATTCGCATGAGTTCATGAAACCGGACCCCCGGCTGCTGCTGCCGCTTTTAGAGAAATTCGGGGCCGGACCCGCAGAAACCCTTGTCATTGGCGACGGAGTGAACGACATCCTGCTTGCCAGAAACACGGGCGCCCGGAGCTGCGCATTCCTGAACGGTCTCGGAAACCGCGAAGCGCTGCTGCGCCTGGGTCCGGATTTCACCATCGAAAAGATGATCGATCTCAAAGAAATCGCGTGGTAGCCGCAACAAAGTCATGCTGACCCAGGACATGCGAACCCAAGACATGCTCACCAAGGTCCGGAAAACGATCAACAAGCACGACATGCTCCGAAAGGGGGATCACGTCCTCGTCGGGGTGTCGGGCGGTGCCGACTCGGTGGCCCTTCTTGCGGTGCTGAACCATCTGCGTCCCGCCTGGGCGCTCACCCTCACGGCAGCCCATTTCAACCACAAAACCAGGGCCGCCGAATCCGATCGGGACGAGGCCTTCGTTCTGACCCTCTGCCAATCCATGGGGATCGCCGTTGTCTGCGGCTCGCTCAAGGAGGGGACGAGGCCCCGCGGTCTCTCCATCGAGGATTTCCTCAGGCGGAGCCGCTACGGCTTCTTCGAGAAAATGCGACGGAAAGCGGGGGCCAACCGGATTGCACTGGGCCACCATCAGGGCGACCAGGCTGAGACGGTCCTCATGAACGTCATCCGGGGCGCGGGACTTGCCGGGATTTCTGGTATGCCCCCCGTGCGCAACGCAGGCACCATCATCCGCCCGCTCATCGACTGCCCTCGACGCGATATCCTTGATTACCTCGCTGCCGTTGGGCTGTCCTTCGTCGACGACAGTTCCAATACCGACAAGCGCTTCCTGCGCAACCGCATCCGCGCGCACCTGATGCCGGAGCTGCAGAAGAGCTACAACCCGGCCATCCACGAAACGCTCTGCCGTCTGGCCGACGTCCTTCGGGCGGAAAATGATTATATGACCCGTGACGCTCAGCGTCGACTGGCACATTGGAGGGACGGCCGGGTGCAGGAGAATCCCCTGGAGGTGCCCATCGCAGAGCTCAATGTCCTCCATCCGGCCCTGCAGCGCAGGGCGATTCTGGAAATTGCCCGGGAGGTCTGCGCCGAGGATGCCGCCATCGGGTTCGAACATGTCCAGGCCGTGCTCGCTCTGGCGGGCGGCACAAACCCCGGAGGCTCGCTGGATCTGCCGGGAGGGATCCTGGTCCAGAGAAAGTACGGAATGCTTGAATTCCGCCAGGTCGTGCGGCCGGGCGGGCGGCCCCGTAAAGGCATGGCACCGGGAGACGCGACAGAAACATTCAGCCACGAAGTCTCTATCCCGGGCACGGTCCGAATCGCGAGCCTCGGAATAAGCATCCGGTTCCGGGAGCTCAGGCGGGTGCCATCGGTTTTGTCGGCCCAGCGGAAGGCATACCTGGATCTGGACCGGATTGCCCTCCCGCTCGTCGTCCGCAGCGTGTCAGCGGGAGACCGCATTCAGCCCCTGGGAATGAAAGGGACCCGGAAGCTCAAATCGGTTTTCATCGACGAGAAGATCCCGAAGGAACAAAGGCGTGCGATCCCCGTGCTGGCCGATGGCATTTCCGTCCTCTGGGTCCCGGGCGTGCGTCTTTCTGAAAGGGTCCGCGTCGGAAAAGGGACGAAGCGCGTCCTGAGCGCAGAAATCGTTTGAAAATTTAGCGATGTTGGTATAATTAACAGTCCTTAACTCCCGGGTGACAGGAAGTTTGCATCTTGAGAGCCCTTTTTTCAGCCGCACTATCCTGTGATCCGGTTTTGGCGTCCAGGTCCAATACCCCACGCATGGAGGAATTCGAGGATTGAATCCTTTACAGAAAAATATCGCTCTCTGGCTGATCATCAGCCTCATCTTTGTGCTGCTCTACAACCTCTTCAACCAGCCGAAGAACTCCCAGGAAAGCGTCATCTTCAGCGACTTCATCGCCGCTGTCGAACAGGGCCAGGTGGTCGAGGTCAGCATCCAGGGAGAGAACATTTCGGGAAAGTTCCTCAACGGCAAGACCTTCAAGACTTACGTCCCCAAGGAAGCAGGCGTCGTGCCTCTGCTCAAGGAAAAGGGGGTGAAGATTGCCGCCAAACCCGCCGAGGATTCGCCGTGGTACATGACGGTGCTCATCTCCTGGTTTCCAACCATCCTGCTCATCGCCATCTGGATTTTCTTCATGCGGCAGATGCAGTCCGGGGGCGGGAAGGCCATGTCATTCGGAAAGAGTCGCGCCCGGCTGATGACGGACCGGTCCAAGAAGGTGACCTTCAGCGACGTGGCAGGAATCGACGAGGCCAAGGCCGAGTTGCAGGAGATCATCGACATTTTGCGGGATCCCAAAAAGTTCACCCGTCTCGGCGCCCGTATCCCCAAAGGGGTTCTTCTCGTGGGGTCCCCGGGTACAGGGAAAACGCTTCTTGCCCGCGCCATCGCCGGTGAAGCCGATGTGCCTTTTTTCACCATCAGCGGATCGGACTTCGTCGAGATGTTCGTCGGCGTCGGGGCCTCCCGCGTGAGGGACCTTTTCACGCAGGGAAAGAAGAACGCCCCCTGCATCATCTTCATCGACGAGATCGACGCCGTCGGACGCCACCGCGGTGCAGGGCTGGGAGGCGGCCACGACGAGCGCGAGCAGACCCTGAACGCGCTTCTGGTCGAGATGGACGGCTTCGAATCCAACGAGGGTGTCATCCTCGTTTCGGCCACGAACCGCCCCGACGTCCTCGACCCGGCGCTTCTGCGTCCGGGCCGTTTCGACAGGCAGGTCATCGTACCCCTTCCCGACGTGAAGGGAAGGGAGAAGATCCTCGTGGTGCACATGCGCAAGACCATCGTTTCCGAGGACGTCGACGGGAAAGTCATTGCCCGCGGGACCCCGGGATTTTCCGGCGCCGATATCGAAAACCTCGTCAACGAGGCAGCGCTCTATGCGGCCCGCCTGGGCAAGGAAAAGGTCACCATGGTGGACTTCGAGTACGCCAAGGACAAGGTCATGATGGGTGCCGAGCGCAAGAGCATGGTCATCAGCGAGCAGGAGAAGCGGATCACCGCCTATCACGAGGCGGGCCACGCCCTCGTGGCGAGGATGCTTCCCGGCACGGACCCGATCCACAAAATCACCATCATCCCCCGCGGCAGGGCCCTGGGGCTCACCCAGCAGCTTCCCGTCGATGAGAAGCACACCTATCCCAGGCGCTACCTGCTCAACAGCATCGCGATTCTGCTTGGCGGCCGGGCCGCCGAGGAGCTCGTCCTGGAGGACTTCACGACCGGGGCCGGAAACGACATCGAGCGGGCCACCGATCTGGCCAGGCACATGGTCTGCGACTGGGGCATGAGCCCCATGGGGCCCATGAGCTTCGGGAAGAAAGAGGAGCAGATCTTCCTGGGGCGGGAATTTGGCATGCACAAGGACTACAGTGAGGAAACGGCCAAGAGGATCGACGCGGAGATCGGCCAGATCGTCTCGGCATCTTACGACACGGCAAAGAGAATTCTGTCCGAAAACCTCCAGATCCTTCACAACCTCTCCGAGGAGTTGATCAAGCGCGAGGTTCTGAACGCCGAGGACCTCGACGCCATCATCAGCGGTCGCGCTCTCCCGGAACAGGAAAAGACAGAAGGCTCAGAAACGATCCATTAGGATGAGTCAAGCATCGGGGGCCTGCCGGACCTGTCAGCAGGCACCCGATGCTTAAGCCCGACAAGGTGCGTTTCCTTCAGATTGGGAGCGCACCCTTTTTTTAGAGGCAACCCTTGAAGAACCGCATCCGCCCCCTTTCAGTGACTTCGCTTCCCGAGGCCGAGGATTGCCTGAAAAAGATCGGTGTCGAGCCCTACGGGATTGCGTCGATGGGGACCAAGATGAGCCATTTGAACCTGCTCATCGAGGGATTGAAGCCGAAGGTGGCCAACATCATCAAGCAGGAAATGCTCTCGCTGGGCGGCGATGCCGCCGTGTCGCGCGGCTCCGTCGACTGCAGCATCGAGAAGACGGACGTGCTCATCATGGGCACCGGGAAGCAGGTCCTGCGCTTCATCGAAAAGGTCGCTCTCCAGCCCTTCGGGTTGAAGGCCATCGCCTCCGATCTCCGGGAGCTTCTCCTCAACCTTTCGAAGGAGTCCTTTCAGCTGAAAACACCCCGGCGCGCAATCGAGCTGGCGAGACGGACCCTTGTCATGGGGGTGATCAACGCAACGCCCGATTCCTTCTCAGACGGCGGCACGATCAACAGCGAGGAAGAAGGGTTGCGGCAGGCCATGAAATTGCTTGGCGAGGGGGCGGATATCCTCGACGTCGGCGGGGAATCCTCCCGTCCCGGCGCAGAACCGGTCGCGCTCCGGGAAGAGCTCCGCAGGGTGGTGCCGCTGATCCGCCGGATCACCCGTGAGACGAGTATCCCCGTATCCGTCGACACCACCAAGGCCGAGGTGGCGCGGCAGGCCATCGATGCGGGGGCCGAGATCATCAACGACATCACGGCGCTCCGGGGGGACGGCAGAATGGCCCGGGTTGCCGCCTCGGCGGGCGTGCCGGTGATCCTCATGCACATGAGGGGGACCCCCTCGACCATGCAGAAAGAGGATCTCGCCTATGGGTCGCTCATCGGGGAGATTCGCGATTTCCTCGAAGACCGGATCGAAAAGGCCTCTTCTTCGGGAATTCAAACCGACAACCTGGTCATCGATCCGGGGATCGGTTTCGGAAAGAACGTCGACGACAACCTCCGGCTTCTGCGTCATCTCGGGGAGTTCAAGGCCCTGGGCAGGCCGATCTGCGTCGGCGTGTCCCGCAAACACTTCACGGGCAAGATCACGGGAGTCACACGCCCGGCAGAGAGGTTCGAGGGAACTGCCGCAGCGGTGACCGCGGCCATCCTGAACGGCGCAAACATCATCCGGGTGCACGACGTCGGGACCATGAAGCGGGTAGCAGCCATGGCCGACGCCATCAGGAGGGTCCGATGATCGATGCCGTCGGGGTTG
The DNA here is from genome assembly GCA_963705165.1 of uncultured delta proteobacterium. GTDB lineage: Bacteria > Desulfobacterota > Syntrophia > Syntrophales > UBA2192 > UBA2192. The sequence goes on from CAVPJD010000026.1 coordinate 25,913, forward strand.
ACATCGCCGATGTGAAAAGGATAAAAGCCTCTCTCGATCGATGGGGGGAGCGGTTCGTAGCGAGGATCTTTTCCCCCCGCGAAGCCCAGTACTGCCGGCGGCACCGCGACGAGGCGCTGCGCTTTGCCGCCCGCTTTGCCGCCAAGGAAGCCTTCATCAAGTGCATGGGCTCCGCCCGGGGCCTCCTCTGGCATGAGATCGAACTGCTCAACGACCGAAAGGGAAAACCGCTATTCCGGTTTTCCGATAGCATCCGGAAAAAACTGGACGGCAAAAATATTCAAAAGGTCCATGTCAGCATCTCCCACACGGCCGAATACGCCGTGGCGTTCGTCGTCTTCGAGACGGGACGGGACGAAGGCGAAAAGCCGGCAGAGAGGATTTGATTTTGAAGCTGATTTCTGATAGTCGGGAGAAGACTCTGGAGATGGGCCGGCTCATCGGAGCGATCCTCGAGAGAGGGGACATCGTGGCCCTGATCGGGGAGCTTGGCTCCGGGAAGACCTGCCTCACCCAGGGCATGGCGAGGGGGATGGGGGTCGCGGAAAACGTGCCCGTGGTGAGTCCCACGTTCACCCTGATCAACGAGTACCCGGGGAAAATTCCTCTCATTCATCTGGATGTCTACCGGCTTTCGGGGCCCCGGGACCTGGAGGACATGGGCTACGAGGAGTATTTCTACGGCGGCGGGATCATCGTGATCGAATGGGCCGAGAAGATCCGGGACATCCTGCCGGCAAAGACACTTTTTGTCAGCATGCGATACCTCGACGAAAACACCCGGGAAATGATCCTGGAGGGACCCGAGGGAAAGATCAGAAAACTTGAGGAGATTCTGAATTGAAATGCCTTGCACCAAGGTGCCAGGCATTCAGAAACATAAGGAATTGAATGATCTGTCATTATGCCCGCAACCCCTGCAGCAACGTTCGACTGGCTCACGTCAGGCGCTGAGGGGCCTGCGCGTGCAATCGTTTTCAGGAGGATCGATTTCATGGCGTTGATCGTGCAAAAATACGGCGGGACGTCCGTCGCCAACCTGGAGAAAATCCGGAATGTGGCTCAGCGCGTCATCCGCGCCAAAGAAGGGGGCAACAACCTGGTCGTCGTGCTGTCGGCCATGGCGGGTGAGACGGACCGCCTCATCGGGCTCGCCAACCAGGCATCGGAGAGCAAGCCGGACGAGCGGGAGTACGATGCCCTTATCGCCACGGGCGAACAGGTCACGGTGACGCTGCTTGCCCTCACCCTCAACCGGATGGGGCACAAGGCCAGATCCTTCCTGGCCCATCAGGTCAAGATTCACACGGACCGTGCCCACACGAAAGCGCGGATCCTCAAGGTGGATACCCGGGAAATCGAAAAGGAGCTGAAGAAAGGGCACATCGTCGTGGTGGCCGGTTTCCAGGGTGTCGATACGGAAAATCATGTCACGACGCTGGGCCGAGGCGGTTCCGACACGAGTGCCGTGGCGCTGGCGGCCTCCCTGAAGGCCGATATGTGCGAGATCTACACCGACGTGGACGGGGTCTACACAACGGACCCGAACCTCTGCCGGTCGGCCCGCAAACTGGCCAAGGTCTCCTACGACGAGATGCTGGAGATGGCCAGCGCTGGGGCCAAGGTCCTCCATCCCCGCTCGGTGGAACTGGCAAAGAAATACGATGTCCCCGTTTACGTAAAGTCATCGTTCACCGATGACGAAGGCACTCTGGTCACGAAGGAGGATGAGGAAATGGAAGCAGTCGTTGTGTCGGGAGTCACCTATGACAGGGATCAGGCAAAGGTTACCGTCGTTCATGTGCCGGACCGGCCCGGCATCGCGGCCCGCCTTTTCACGACGTTGTCGGATCGCAATATTCCCGTCGACATGATCATCCAGAATGCCAGCGTCGAGGCTTTGACGGATCTCTCCTTCACCGTCTCCAAAAAGGACATGAAAGAGGTGGAGCGTTTGATCGGTCCCGTTGCCACGGAGATCGGGGCTCTGGGGGTCCAGTATGACCAGAACATCTCCAAGGTATCCATCATCGGGGTGGGCATGCGCAGCCACGCCGGTGTGGCCTCCAGGATGTTTGCGGCCCTTGCCAAGGAAGGCATCAACATCCTCATGATCAGCACCTCGGAGATCAAGATCTCCTGTGTCATCGAGTCCAAGTACACGGAGCTGGCCGTCATGGTCCTCCACGAAACCTTCGGGCTGGACCGGAAGTGAAATCGATCGCCTTCTGAAACCGGGGCCGGGACGATCTGTCTGCATAGATCCCTCCGGTCTTTCACCAAGAGGGCAGGGGATCATGAAAGCAGGCAGGGAGAAGGTTTTCGGAAGCTTCGCCCTTTTCGCCGTAACGGCCTTACTCATTTTTATCACCCTCCCTTCACGGATCCCGCGCGAACCGGTCGCCCCGGATATCCCTTTCACCATCGAGAAGCCCGGAACGATCGCCGTGGAGATCGCCGGCGAGTCAGGCCGCAACGGTGTCTACTTCATCCCGAAGGAGACCCCGTTGACCGGGTTTCTGGACATGGCCGGCATCACGGCTGCAGGCGTCAACAGGGAGGCCAACCGAGCCCCCACGCTCCGGTCGGCAACGACAGTTACCCTGATGTCGAGCCCCCCCGGAATTTCCGTTGAGCCCATGGCTGCAGACAAACGCCTGGCCCTCGGCATTCCCATCGACCTCAACCGTTCATCTCTTGAGGATCTTGTCCTCGTCCCCGGGATCGGGGAGAAAACCGCCGAGAAGATCGTGGAAGAGCGCGGTCTCAACGGGACGTTCGGCAAGCTCGAGGAGCTCATGCGGGTCAAGGGGATCAAGGAAAAACGACTCGAGAGGCTCCGGAGATATCTCTGCATCGGGTGCTGAGCCTCCGTTACGGCTGTGCAACCTTTCGATATCTGTTCCCTTCTTCATTATTTCCCTCTCGCGCTGAGTTTTGCCTTGACACTAACGGGCGTCTCCCTTTATAGTTCCTGCGCCTTAATATCCAGTGTTCAAGGGAACTTACGGACGGCATTGGCTTCCGTTTCACCATAGAAAACGAGGGGGATCACAACATGCCAAAACGGACAGACATCAAGAAGGTAATGATCATCGGATCGGGCCCGATCGTCATCGGACAGGCCTGCGAGTTCGATTATTCAGGCACTCAGGCCTGCAAGGCGTTGAGAAAGCTCGGTTACGAAATCGTTCTCGTGAACTCGAACCCGGCCACGATCATGACGGATCCCGGCATGGCCGATGTGACCTACATCGAGCCTCTGAATGTCCAGAGCATGATCGAGATCATCGAAAACGAGCGTCCAGACGCCATCCTGCCGAACCTCGGCGGCCAGACGGGCCTCAATCTGACCTCGGAGCTTCACAAGAAGGGCATCCTCGAAAAATACGGGGTGAAGGTCATCGGCGTGCAGGTCGACGCCATCGAACGCGGCGAGGACCGCATGGCGTTCAAGGAGACCATGAACCGCCTCGGCATCGAGATGCCCGAAAGCGAAATCGCATACCGCATCGAAGAGGCCGAAGCCGTGGCGGCGAAACTGGGCTATCCCGTCGTGATCCGACCCGCCTATACCATGGGAGGCACGGGCGGAGGGCTTGTCTACAACCCCGAGGAGCTTCGGGTCGTGGCGGCCAGGGGTCTGGCGGCGAGCATGGTGGGCCAGGTCCTCGTGGAGGAATCCGTACTCGGCTGGGAGGAGTTGGAGCTTGAGGTTGTCCGAGACGCCAAGAACCAGATGATCACTGTCTGCTTCATCGAGAACGTCGATGCCATGGGGGTACACACGGGCGACTCGTACTGCACGGCGCCCATGCTCACCATTTCCCCGGAGCTCCAGAAGAGGCTCCAGAAATACTCCTATGATATCGTCGAGGCAATCCAGGTCATCGGCGGGACCAACGTCCAGTTCGCCCACGATCCGAAGACGGGCCGCGTCGTCGTCATCGAGATCAATCCCCGCACATCACGCTCGTCGGCCCTGGCCTCCAAGGCGACGGGGTTTCCCATCGCCCTCATCTCAGCCATCCTGGCGGGGGGGCTCACCCTGGACGAAATCCCCTACTGGCGGGAAGGGACCCTCGAAAAGTACACCCCCTCGGGTGACTACGTGGTCGTGAAGTTCGCCCGGTGGGACTTCGAGAAATTTCCAGGCGCCGAGGACAAGCTGGGCACCCAGATGCGCGCCGTGGGCGAGGTGATGAGCATCGGCAAGAACTATAAGGAGGCCCTTCAGAAGTCGATCCGTTCATTGGAAAAGGGCCGGTACGGCCTCGGGTTTGCCCGGGATTACCACCAGAAAAGCCTGGAAGAGTTGATGGATCTCCTCGTTGAGCCTTCGAGCGAGCGCCAGTTCATCCTGTATGAGGCCCTGAGAAAAGGAGCCGCCGTGGATGCGCTCTTCCGCAAGACCTACATCAAACACTGGTTCATCGAACAGATGAAGGAACTTGTGGAACTTGAGGAAAAGATTCTGAAAACAAAGGGCAGGGAGCTCCCCGACTCGCTTCTCGCCCAGGCTAAGAAAGACGGCTTTGCCGACCGTTACCTCTCCCAGATCCTGGGCATTCCCGAGGAGAAAATCCGAAAGCGCCGCACCGAACTGGGTATTGTCGAGTGCTGGGACGCCGTACCCGTCTCCGGTGTCGAAAACGCGGCCTATTATTACTCCACGTACAACGCCCCCGACAAGGTCACGACGACGGGCAACCGCAAGGTGATGGTGCTTGGCGGAGGCCCGAACCGGATCGGGCAGGGGATCGAGTTCGACTACTGCTGCGTCCACGCCGCCTTCACGTTGCGTGACGAAGGCTTCGAATCCGTCATGGTGAACTGCAACCCCGAAACGGTCTCCACGGACTATGACACGTCGGACAAACTCTACTTCGAGCCTTTGACTGTGGAGGACGTGCTCTCCATCTACGAAAAGGAGAAACCCGAAGGGGTCATCGTCCAGTTCGGCGGCCAGACGCCGCTCAACATCGCCGGCGAACTCGCCAAGGCAGGGGTGAAGATTATCGGGACTTCCGTGGACACGATCGATCTGGCCGAGGACCGCGACCGGTTCCGCAAGATGATGGACACACTCGGCATCCCCATGCCGGCCTCGGGGATGGCCAGCAACCTCGATGACGCACTGGCCATCGCAAAAAAGCTGGGCTATCCCCTCATGTTAAGGCCGTCCTACGTCCTGGGTGGCAGAGGCATGGAAGTGGTTCACGACGAGGAGATGATCCGGCGCTATGTGAAAAACGCCGTCGGCGTGACCCCGGATCGGCCGATTCTCATTGACAAGTTCCTCGACAACGCCATCGAGTGCGAGGCCGATGCGATCTGCGACGGAGAGGACACCTTCGTCCCCGCCGTCATGGAGCACATCGAACTGGCGGGTGTCCACTCGGGCGATTCGGCCTGCGTGATCCCGCCGATCAGCATCCCTGCACGTCACATCGACACCATCGTCGAGTACACCAGCAAAATCGCCCGGGAGTTGAAGGTTGTGGGGCTGATGAACATGCAGTACGCCATCGCCAACGACGTTGTCTACGTCCTCGAGGCAAATCCCCGGGCTTCCCGGACCGTTCCGCTGGTCTCCAAGGTGTGCAACATTTCCATGGCGAGAATCGCCACCCAGCTGATGATGGGTCGAAAGCTCAAGGATCTCAATCTCAAACACCGGGCGGTGCCGCACTTCGGAGTGAAAGAGGCCGTCTTCCCCTTCAAGATGTACCCCGAGGTCGACCCGCTGCTCGGCCCAGAGATGCGCTCGACAGGCGAAGTCCTCGGTCTTGCCGATTCCTTCGGGCTTGCCTTCTACAAGGCGGAGGAGGCGGCGGACCAGGTCCTTCCCGCCGAAGGGACGGTGCTCATCACCGTCTCGGAGCGTGACAAGCACGCCGCGGTGGAGATGGCCCGGGAGTTCAAGAAGCTTGGCTTCAAGATCAGGGCCACGAAGGGAACCCACAAGTTCCTGACGGAAAACGGCATCGAGGCCGAGGTGATCCTCAAGATGCATGAAGGGAGGCCCCACATCGTCGATGCCATCAAAAACAAGGAGATCGACCTCATCATCAACACGCCGAGCGGAAAGCTCAGCAAGCACGACGACTCCTACATCCGCAAGTCCGCGATCCGCTACAAAGTGCCCTACATCACCACGATGGCCGCATCGGCCGCAGCAGCGAAGGGCATCACCGCCTTCCGTCAGGGCCACGGACGCGCCCGCTCGCTCCAGAGCTATCACGGCGACCTGAAGTAGGACAGGCAACAGGCTGAAGGCCACAGGCTAAGGAAAAAGGATCGGGAGAATGCATCCCCGATCCTTTTTTATGCCTAGACCCTGTACCCGATACCCTAGACCCTTTTATTGGTAATGTTTCTCGTAGATCTCCCATAAGGTCGACATCAACGCCGTGATGATCGGCCCGATGACGAACCCCGAGACCCCGAAGACGGCAATGCCGCCGAGGGTGGAAAGAAAGATGAGCAGCGGGTGCATATGGGTGTCTTTTCCGACAAGCAACGGACGCAGGATATTGTCGATCGAGCTGATCACCAGGGAGCCCACGGCGATGATGACGACGCCCTCCCAGATGTGGCCCGTAGCAATCAGGATGAGTGCCGCCGGTGCCCAGATGATGGCGCACCCGATCCCGGGGATCGCCGCCGCCAGGATCATGATCACCCCCCAGACGATGGCACTGTTGATCCCAACGGCCCAGAAGAGAATTCCCCCCATCGTCCCCTGGATCACGCCCACAATGAGCGTTCCCTTGATGATCGCCAGGGACGTCGACGTGAAACGCTTGTAGATCCGGTTCCCGATCTCGTCCTTCAACTCGAAAATGTAGAAGGAACTCCGCAGGAGTTTGTCCCCGTCGCGGATAAAGAAAAAGAGGCAATAGAGCATGACGACGAAGTTGATGATCAGGAGAAGGGTATTCTGCGTCAGATCGGTGAGGTAGCCCACGATGTATTTTGAAATGCTTCCGGAAACATCGTAAAACTTCTCGGTCAGTGCCTTTTCATCCAGATCGAGCTTTTGAAGATAGGGATTCCCTTTGAGGAGATTGATGATTCCCTGGGCTTTCTGCTGGATATCCTCCGTGTCTTTCAGCGCGGAATACATGTCGATGGCCTGTGCCAGAAGGATGCTGGCAATGACCGCAAGCGGCAAAATGATGACAAAAAGCACCACGAAAAGCATGATCGCCGTGCTAAGGTTCGGGTGCCTGAGCCTGCGGTTGAGGACTTTGTACATCGGGCCGAAAATGCCTGCGATGACAGCGGCCCAGAAAATGGGGTAGGCGAAGGGTTTCAGCAGCCAGAGGAAGGCGATCGTCCCCAGTATCAGGATCGCGAGGAAAATATTCTTTCTGACTTTCTGTATTTCCATGATAATAAACCCGGTAGTCAGGCAGCAATAACAACATACCAGAACAGTGCATTGAATTGAAATGATTATTTTAATTTCAGTTTCGACATCCGGCTTTTCTGGACGAGAACTTGCATGATCATGAAGGAAAAGAAGGAGCAGCCCCTGGCCCAGGAGCAACAATCGGCAAGAGAGACCCCCTCGGTCCTTGACGATGACTGGGAAAACTGCAAAGGGCAGTGCGGAGCGGACCCCTGGTGCAGGGAATGCATGCGGGAAAAAGAGCGGTTGCACCAAGAAAGGCTAAACCGGCAGGGGCGATCTGACGATAAGATAGATTGAGAAGACCAATCGGGGGATGGAATCATGAAGATCGAGCGCACGGACAGCCTTCAACACCCTCAGCCTGGCGGTAAAAAGAAAAACGCTGACCCGACTGGCGAGCGTTTCGGGGATATTTTAGAAAAAACCATCTCCCGATCCATGTCTACGTCACTGCCCGGCCCACTCCAGGGCCTGCCTCCGGCCGGGGGCATATCAGGTTTCAGCCCGGCAGTGGACAAAAAGGACCTCATAGGGAGGGCCAATCAGCTTCTGGATCTCATGGAGAGCTACCAGAAAAAGATTTCGGGGAGCGGCCTGCCGCTACAGGACGCCTACATATCCATGAAGGCTATCGAGGACCGGGCCGACGAGCTCAACCCCTATATTGAAAATCTTCCAGAAGGCGATGATTTCCGTGATTTCCTCAACCGGCTTGTCATCACGGCCTCCGTTGAGACGATCAAATTCCGACGAGGCGATTACCTCTAACAAGGGAGCCAGGGTCCAGGGACCCGGGTCCCCAAAATGATCCTATCCGCACCCTGTACCCTGAACCCTGAACCCGATACCCTATTCGTACAAAGATGCTTCCGATGCCCCTTTTCAGGGCGGATAACGCTTGACACGTTATGGATCTGATGGTAAAAAACACAGCCTGAATCAAGTGTCGGGGCGTGGCGCAGTCTGGTAGCGTATCTGAATGGGGTTCAGAGGGTCGGAGGTTCAAATCCTCTCGCCCCGACCATGAAAAAAAGCTCCCCGGGGACGGAGGGGGGTGCGAAAACGGATGTCCTGACATCCCGTTTTCATTTCACGCAAGCGGGCGGTCAGTCGACAGAGACGATTGACCGCCTTCTTTTTAAACCCGTGATGGTCATCGTTGACATCACCCATGAAACCGCTGCCTTCGTCGTACCGGGCCGCATCGATGCCAACGATAAAGCGGATGATGCGTTTCGCCTGTTTGAGGCCGCGCGGGGATTCACGTCGTGCGCTCAGCGGACGCGACTGCCTCCCGGCCCGGCATCCGGGCCCGATGACGGGTCCCGCCGGCGGGTGGAAAAGAATGTCCCCGCGTAACTTTGAGGTGTTGACAATCGGAAAAGCAGTGAATATATAAAGGAATCGTTTTTCAGGGATGCGAGAGTGGCGGAACTGGAAGACGCACTGGACTTAGGATCCAGCCCGCACTGCGGATAGGGGTTCGACTCCCCTCTCTCGCACCATCTTTATTCTCTAGGAAAAGGAGTTTGAGCGTGACAAGCGGAACAGGTGCAGCCATCAAGGTCGAAGAGATCAGTCCCATCAAGAAAAAAATCTCCTTCGAAATCCCCTGGGAAGCGGTGAAGAAGGAAATCGACGCCGCATACCGGACGGTGGGGAAGAAGGCCAGGATCAAGGGGTTCAGGCCCGGCAAGACGCCACGGCACATCCTGGAGACTTATTACAGGGAGGATGCCGAAGGGGAGGCCGTCTCGAACCTGGTCCAGCGATCCTTCGAGGAGGCCATGGCGGCGAACAACCTCATGCCTGTTGCCAGGCCTCAGATCGAGCAGAACGGGATCCAGGCCGATCAGAGCTTCACCTACAGCGCCACGGTGGAGGTGGAGCCCGTCATCGAGCCCCAGGGATACACAGGACTGGAGTTGCAGAAGGAAGATACGGCTGTGACCGACCGGGACGTGGACGTCAGGCTTGAGGAACTCCGCAACATGTACAGCAGCCTCAAGGACGTGGAGGCGGGCCGGGCCGTTCAAGAAGGGGACTTCCTGCTTATCGACTTCGAGGGGAAAATCGGCGGCGAAACGAGAAAAGAGTTAACCGAGACGGGCTTCCGGCTCGAGGTGGGCTCGAAACGGCTCGTCCCCGGCTTCGAGGATGCCCTGATCGGCCTCAAACAGGGGGAGTCGAAAGAGTTCACGGTCAAGTTTCCAGACGACTATCCTGTCAAGGAATTCGCAGGGAAAGACATCCTATTTCATGCAACCGTGAAGGATATCAAGGTCAAGGTCCTGCCGGAGCTTGACGAAAATTTCGTTAAAAATTTCGAGAAGTATGAAACCATGGAGGCCCTCCGGACCGAACTTCTCAAATCCCTCGAGGAGGAAAAGAGCGCCCGGGCAAAAGCGAACCTGCAGAAGGCCATCAATGAGCAGCTCCTCGAGAAGAATCCCTTCGAGGTGCCCGAGGCCTATGTGGAGCGCCAGATTTTCAACATGATGGTAGAATATCAGCGCCGCATGGTCATGAACGGGATGGATTCGGACAACGCGGCCAAAGTGGCAGCAAATTTGCACGACAAGTTCCGGGACGAAGCCGCCCGCATGGTGCGAACGGGACTTCTTCTGCACAGGATCGCCGAGAAGGAGTCCATCGCCGTCGACGAAAAGGAAATCGACGACAGGATTCGCGAGACAGCCGCGCGCTACGGCCACGATTTCGAGTCCATGAAGCTATCCTATGAAAAGGATAACATGATAGATCGCTTGACAGATCAAATACTTGAAGAAAAAACCCTTGATTTTATCGAGTCCAGGGCTAATATTAAGTGAAATGCTGCAACCCCGATGAAGGATAGAACATGCCACTGATCCCGATAGTCATTGAACAGGATGGACGAGGCGAGAGGGCCTTCGACATCTACTCCAGGCTCCTGAGAGACCGGATCGTCTTTCTGGGGGTCGCCATCGACGACAACGTGGCGAATCTCGTCGTCGCCCAGCTGCTGTACCTGGAATCGGAGGACCCCGACAAGGAGATCCATTTCTACATCAACTCCCCGGGGGGGCTTGTGAGTGCCGGGCTCGCGATCTACGACACCATGCAGTACATCAAGTCGCCCGTTTCGACCTACTGCATGGGGCAGGCTGCGAGCATGGCTGCCATCCTCCTGGCTGCGGGGCAGAAGGGAAAGCGATATGCGCTTCCGCACGCCCGGATCCTGATCCACCAGCCGATGGGGGGGTTCTCGGGCCAGGCGACGGACGTGGAAATCCAGGCCCGGGAAATCCTGCGCCTGAAACAAGAGCTCAATGAGATCCTGACCCAGCACACGAATCAGCCGATCGAGAGGATCGAGCGAGACACCGACCGCGATTACTACATGTCCGGTGAGCAGGCGAACGAGTACGGGCTCATCGACGCGGTGATCCAGAAGCGGCCCACGGCCGTCAAGAAATAAAGAGGGAAACATGCCAAGAAGACAAAGAGAAAACGAGGGCGGTGAAGGCATCCTGTTCTGCTCTTTCTGCGGGAAGACCCAGAACGAGGTCAAAAAGCTCGTGGCCGGCCCTTCAGCCTATATTTGCGACGAGTGCATCGAACTGTGCCGGTGCATCATCCAGGAAGAGGCCGAGGTCCAGAGCATCGATGAGAGCCGCAAGAAGATCCCCGAGCCCAAGGACATCAAGAAGTTCCTGGACACCTACGTGATCGGGCAGAACCGGCCGAAGAAAATCCTCTCCGTGGCGGTATACAACCACTATAAACGTCTCTTTTCCGAGGCGGACCTGGGCGGCGTCGAGCTCCAGAAGAGCAACATCCTGCTCATCGGGCCCACCGGTTCCGGAAAGACGCTCCTGGCGCGGACCCTGGCCAAGATGCTCAACGTTCCCTTTGCCATCGCCGACGCCACATCTCTCACCGAGGCGGGCTACGTGGGCGAGGACGTGGAGAACATCATCCTGAGCCTGCTGCAGAATGCCGACTACGACGTGGAGCGGGCCTCGAAGGGGATCGTCTACATCGATGAGATCGACAAGATTTCCCGCAAGTCCGGCAGCCCCTCCATCACCCGGGACGTCTCCGGGGAAGGGGTACAGCAGGCGCTGCTCAAGATCATCGAGGGGACGCTGGCGAACATCCCGCCCAAGGGCGGCCGTAAACACCCCCAGCAGGAATTCATCCAGGTCGACACGACGAACATCCTCTTCATCTGCGGCGGTGCGTTCGTCGGTCTCGAGGACATCATCCAGAAACGCATCGGCGCCAGTTCGCTTGGCTTCGGCGCGGACATCAAGGGAAAGAAAGAGCGAAAGCTCGGGGAGCTCCTGGCCGAGGTCCAGCCCGAAGACTTGCTGAAATACGGCCTTATCCCCGAGTTCATCGGCCGGCTTCCCGTAATCGCAACCCTCGATGAACTGGACGAGAACGACCTCATGCGGGTCCTCGTGGAGCCGAAGGACTCCATCAGCAAGCAGTACCAGAAGATCCTCGAGATGGAGAACGTGAAGCTCAAGTTCACCGACGGAGCCCTCCGGGCCGTCTCGAGGCTTGCCGTAAACCGCAAGGCAGGCGCCCGGGGACTTCGGGCGATCCTCGAGAACACCATGCTCGACATCATGTATGACATCCCCTCGCGCAGCGACGTGAAGGAGGTCATCATCAATGAAGACGTCGTCAAGGAAGGCGAAAAGCCCATCCTGCTCTTCGAATCGAAGACGGAGACGGCGTAAAGGAGACACGTTTCAGAATGGCCATGTTTGATTACACAAAAAAAGATGACTCGAAAATCATCGTCCCTCTGTTGCCGCTGCGGGACGTGGTGGTCTTCCCCTATATGATCGTGCCCCTCTTCGTGGGCAGGGAGAAATCGATCAACGCGCTGGAGTCGGCCATGAAGCAGGAAAACGAGATTTTCCTCGTGGCCCAGAAAAGCGCCCAGAAGGACGAGCCCACCGAAAACGACATCTACACAATCGGGACCCTCGGGGTCATCATCCAGCTGCTGAGACTGCCCGACGGAACCGTGAAGGCCCTCGTGGAGGGAAAGAGGCGCGCGACGGTCCGTGAGTACATCCCCAACCCCGATCACTTCGTCGTCGAAATCGAAGAGGTGCCGGAAACCGGCTCGGAAAGCGCAGGCTCCGTCCAGGCGGTCGGCCGCGTTCTTGTGGAGGCATTCAAGAACTACGCGAAGCTTTCCCGCAAGATCCAGCCGGAGCTGGTGGACACCATCGTCGCCATCGACAACGCAGCGAAACTCTCCGACGTAATCGCCTCGCACCTGGGCGTAAAGCTGGAAAAGAAGCAGGCCCTGCTGGAGATCACCGATGGAGGGGAGCGGCTTGAGAAGCTCTACTCCATGATCGTCGGCGAGATCGAAATCCTCGAGTTGGAGGAAAAGATCAAGCGTCGCGTCAAGAAGCAGATGGAGAAGACCCAGAAGGACTACTACCTCAACGAGCAAATGCGCGCCATCCAGAAGGAGATGGGCGAGAAGGACGACTTTTCGAGCGAGATCGAGGAACTCGAAAAGCGCCTGAAAGGGAAAAAGCTCTCCGAGGAGGCCCAGAAGAAGGTTAAGCACGAGATCAAGAAGCTCAAGATGATGTCCCCCATGTCGGCGGAGGCCACCGTCGTGCGCAACTACATCGACTGGCTGCTCGACATGCCCTGGAGCGAAAAGACGGAAAACAAGCACACCATGAAGGAGTCCGAGGCCATCCTCGAAGAGGATCATCACGGGCTCAAGAAAGTAAAGGAGCGAATTCTCGAGTACCTGGCAGTGCAGACCCTCGTGAAGAAGAACAAGGGTTCCATCCTCTGCCTCGTGGGTCCCCCCGGTGTCGGCAAGACCTCGGTCGCCAAATCGATCGCCCGGGCCACCAACCGCAAGTTTGTCCGTCTTTCCCTCGGCGGGCTTCGCGACGAGGCGGAGATCCGGGGACATCGCCGGACCTACATCGGGGCGCTGCCCGGAAAGATCATCCAGCTCATCAAGAAGGCGGGGTCCAACAACCCCGTGCTGTGCCTCGACGAGATCGACAAGCTAAGCTCCGACTTCCGGGGAGATCCCAGTTCGGCGCTGCTCGAGGTTCTCGACCCGGAGCAGAACGGCGCCTTCAATGACAATTACCTGGAGGTGGACTACGATCTTTCCGACGTGATGTTCATCACGACGGCAAACGTTCTGCAGACAATCCCGGCGCCGCTGCAAGACCGCATGGAAGTGATCCGGATTGCCGGGTACACGGAACCCGAGAAACTCAACATCGCAAAGCGCTTCCTCGTGAAGAAAGATATCGAGGCCAACGGGCTCACGGACAAGAACATCCTGTTCACAGACGGGGCGATCCTGGAGATCGTCCGCAAGTACACGCGCGAGGCGGGCGTCCGGAATCTCGAGCGCGAAATCGCCTCCATCTGCCGGAAAGTGGTCCGCGAGATCGTGACCAACGGGCATAAAAAGCAGCTCCGGATCAACGTGAAGTCCATCGAGAAATACCTCGGCCTCGCGAAGTTCCGCTTCGGCGAGTCCGAGGGGAAAGATTCCGTGGGGCTCACCCAGGGGTTGGCGTGGACCGAGGTGGGCGGCGAGCTGCTGACCATCGAGGCGACGATCCTTCCCGGCACGGGCAAGACGATGCTGACGGGCAAACTGGGTGACGTCATGCAGGAGTCCGCCCAGGCGGCCCTCACGATCGTCCGCTCGAAAGCCGACGCCCTGGGGATCGACAAGAACTTCTACAAGGACACGGACATCCACGTCCACGTGCCCGAGGGCGCCATCCCGAAAGACGGGCCATCGGCAGGGATCGCGATGGTGACATCCATCGCATCGGCCTTTACGAAGCGTCCGGTACGGGGCAATCTGGCCATGACCGGCGAGATCACGCTCCGGGGCAGGGTGCTCCCCATCGGCGGTCTCAAGGAAAAACTCCTGGCGGCCCACCGCGGCGGGATCAAAACGGTGATCATCCCCAAGGAGAACGAAAAGGATCTCGTGGATATTCCGTCGAACGTCCTCAAGGATATTCAGATCGTGCTTGTGGAGCGTATCGACGAGGTGCTCGAGGCGGCTTTTGCTCCGAGACCGGAACAGGAACTTCCCCTGGAGATGAACGAGGAGATTCGCCCGATAGAAAAACCGGTGGAAACGGAACGCCGCATCCACGCCTGACAGGACTCCAAAGGGCACAATATCACCGCAAAAACGTGATATTCGCCCTTGACAACGGAGAGGGTGTTATCGTACATTAACGACCCGACGAAAGGGCGGATAGCTCAGTCGGGAGAGCGCCACGCTTACACCGTGGATGTCACAGGTTCAAGTCCTGTTCCGCCTACCATAAAGCAAGCATTGCGGGGTCGTAGTTAAGTTTGGTTATAACGCCGGCCTGTCACGTCGGAGGGCGTGGGTTCAAATCCCATCGACCCCGCCAGTAAACGAAGGGGGTTAACCGAAAGCGGTTAGCCCCCTTTTTTGTGCAACTGCGGCACGACAGCTCCACCCGATTCTGACGGAAACCGGCAGGATTTCGCGATGGCGTCGGATCAGCGAATGCGCTACACTGCGATCAGAGATCAATCCAGCCTGGAGGGAATATGAAGACGGCAAAGACAGGAAAACGAATGATGGAACGGATGGCTCTCGGGCTCTTCGTGATCATCATGGTCCTCGCCGGTTGCACGAAGACCCAGCATGTTCTCGTCCGGGAGCCGGCATCGCCATCCCCGGGCCTGGAAGGACGGTGGGATCTCGTACGTTACGGCCCCGTGGGTTCGGAAACTGCGGTCTTGACCGACAGGCAGGTGCTTATCGAGTTTACGAGCGACGGGAAAATCAGCGGCTCCGGCGGGTGCAACCGGTATTTCGGAGGCTGGGGATTCCTGGAGGGCACAAAGGACGCCATCCGCATCTGGCGGACCGGGTCGACCAGGATGGCCTGCGAAGGGCCCATCATGACCCAGGAATACCGTTATCTGGAAGAGCTGAGCCGTGTCTCCACGTATGCGGCAGAGGGGAAGGAGCTTCGTCTCTATTACGACGAGGGTCGGGGAGTCCTGCGGTTTTCCAGAGGAGTGAACCCTTAGGGGAAGAAGCGGGGAAGGTGAGAGGGTAAGAAGGTTGGACAATCTGAGGCATGCCACACCCTCTATGCTTCTCCAACCTTCTCACCTTCTTACCTTCTTACCTTCTGCGCGAATGCCTGACTTTTTCTCCTGCCCGATTGCTTTGACGTAGATGACCTTGTCGTCGCCGGGGGAATAGAATTCCCTGAGTGTGGCCTCTTCCCGGTAGCCGCAACGCTCGTAGAAGCGCCGTGTCCTGTTGTACATCTCTTTTGAAGAGGTTTCGATGTAGATTCTCAGGCCGCCAAGCTCTCCGATGGCCGCCTCGGAGCGCTCCAGGAGCATTTTCCCGATACCTGCTCCCTGCTCCTTCTTCCGGACGGCCATCCAGTAAATATCGTAGCTGTGCAGCGTCAGGGGAACCGGACCGTAGCAGCTGTACCCCAGCACCCGGCCGCTTTTCTCGGCAAAGATGAAGTGATACCCGCTGGCAAGCCCGACCCGGAGTCTCTCTTCCACGAGTTCCACGGCGATGCCGATCTCGTCGGGCCGGAAAAAGCCCGTCGACGTGGCGATGTCCCTGACGATCTCACTGTCTTCTCGCCGAACGGTTGTCCGAAGGGTCATCGCCGTGCGAGATGCCGGTGACACCGGTCTGCCCCTTTTTTCTGCCATGCGGTTCAATCCGTCCTGAGCGCGTCTTCCACGATCCTGCCGATCACCTCCTCGTACCGGAGGCCGGCTTGCCGGGTTGCAGCCGTAAAACCGCTGTCCGGCGAAAGGCAGGGGTTGGAATTGATCTCCAGGATCCAGGGGATTCCATCTCGATCGATCCGGTAATCGACGCGGGCGTAGCCCGTCAGTTCGAAGAGACGCCAGCAGCTGAGAGTGGTTCGCTTCAGGGATCGAAGCAGTGGCCGGTCCTTCCGTTCGAAGTCGAAGTGCCGAGGCGTGTGATGATATTCATAGGAATCTTCGTCCCACTTGGCCCTGTAGCCGATGAGGCGAAGTCTGTCTTTTTCGTATCCGATGAACTCGATTTCCGCCGGCGGGAGGACCTCGGGACCTTCGCTGCCCGCAAGAATGGACAGGTTGAACTCGCGTCCGTCGATGTATCGTTCTGCGAACGCTTCTGCACCCAGCCGCCCGAGGCGCGTCCGGATTTCCTCTCGAAGCTCATCGGCATCCCGCGGGCACACCACGGAATCTTCTTCGAGCCCGACGGAGGCATGCTCCCATACCGATTTGACGATGAAGGGCGACCCCGCCGGACAGGGGAGCGCCGCAAAGGATTCCCGGAGGGTGCACCACTGAGGTGTGCGGAGACGATGGGCGTGAAGGAGTCTCTTTGCGGAAAGCTTGTTCGAGCTCAGGAAGGTCGCCTCCGTCCGCGCCCCCGTGTAGGGGATCCTCAGGAAATCGAGGAGCGCCGGCGCCAGGTGAATGAGCCGTCCCTGCCCACCCACGGTCTCGACGAGGTTGAACACCAGATCGCAGGCCGTTTCCCGAAGCCGCTGCGCGGCTGCCTCCAGATCGAGGCAGAACGGCATGGGCAGCGCTTCATGGCCGAGCTCCTTCAGGGCGCCCGAGACGGCCTCGACTTGCGTCAGGACGTCCCGCTCATCGGCTGAGGCGCAGGAACGGACGTCGCTGTGGAGTATGACAACCCTCATGGAACCCTCAACGCCCGGATCGGATTCTTTCCTCGGCAGACGCCATGATCATCCCGAGAAGATCTCGATAGGACACGCCTGCGAGGGTGGACAGGATGGGAAGATCGGAATGGGTCGGATGAAGACCCGCCAGGGGATTGACTTCCAGAAAATGCGGCACCCCGGAGGCATCGTCCCGGATGTCGAGCCGTCCCCCGTCCCTGCACTCGAGCCCTCGCCATGCAGCCAGGGCGACAGCCGATACCCGGTCTGCCTCCGATCCTGTGACGAGAGCATAATCCACGAATTGTTCGCAGTATTCCTTATTGATAAGGGAATAGACGCCCTTTTCAGCATTCTCTCGCAGAATGACTTCCATGACCGCAATGGTGCGGGCTTTGCGGCCGGTGCCCACAATCCCAACGGTGAACTCTCTGCCGGACAGGTAGGTCTCGACGAGAACCGGTTGCGAGAAGGCCTCGAGGAGGGACCGGCAGCGGGCGTCGAGCTCACCGGCATCGCGGACGATCGATTTCTCGTTGATCCCCTTTCCGGTTCCTTCCGACAACGGCTTGACGAAGAGGGGGTAGGGAAGGTTGACGGCGGCGATGTCCCCCGTGTCTTCGACTACGGCGAAATCGGGCGTGGGGATGCCCAGGTCGCGGACCACCCGCTTGGCCATGGCCTTGTGGAGGGTGAGAGAGAGCACCAGCGGATCGGAGAAGACGTAGGGGATGTCGTAGGCATCGAGCAGACAGGGAACCTGGGACTCCCGCCCGAAGCCCTTCAGGCCCTCGGCGATGTTGAACACGAGATCCCACCGGTCTCCGGCGACGAGTCGCTTCGCCAGGGCCCGGACGTGGCCGATCCGGTCAGTCCGGTATCCCAGGGAGCCCAGAGTCTCCTCGATGGCGTCGATCGTGGCGGGCTGGTCGAACTCGGCGGTCTGTTCCTCCGAGTATCCTTCCTCGAGATAGTCCGTCCGAAGGTCATAGGTCATCCCGACCCGTAGCATGGGGTTCACCGTCTTCTTTTGAATTTAAGAGGCCGTTGACAGGGGGCGCTTCCCGTTAGGGGCGCAACCATGTCCCGTTTTTCCCTGCCTGGAAGCACCACAGGTGCTTCAAAATAAGGCTGTCTGCGTCGTTTCCCTCGACCCTCGTCCCTGCGGCCTGTGAATGACCTTTCCTCTGTTCTCCTCCCCTGGCGGGAGGAGGAAGTGGAGGAGGGGGAATATCCCCCCTCACCTCGATCCTCTCCCACGGAGGGGAGAGGAAGATCAAGGAACAGGGTTTTTACAGGCCTCAGTCCACGGGATCTCGGGGGCCTAGCATCCAGGCATTTTTGAACTGCCTGAATCATGGTACTGGTTACATCTTGTAAAGAACCCCGCCGTTTTGTCGGCGGGGCTCTTCTTTGGTTCTATCCGGTCATCGGGGAGGAATCAAACCCTGCCTTCGCACTCGGCGGTTGCGGCCGGGTCCGGGTACTGGAAGGTGCGCCCCTGGTAATTCCGGAGTAAAATGTGGTGTTCATCATGACCGACGACATACCCGGGCAGAAGCGGGATCTTCCCGCCGCCTCCCGGTGCGTCGATGACGTAGGTCGGCACGGCATATCCCGTCGTGTGTCCCCGCAGGCCCTCGATGATCTCCAGCCCCCTCGAAACGGGCGTCCGGAAATGGGACGAGCCGGTGATCGGGTCGCACTGGTAGAGGTAGTAGGGCTTCACACGATTCATGACGAGGTCGTGGACCAACCGTTTCATCGTGTCGACGTTGTCGTTGACTCCGGCAAGCAGCACCGTCTGGCTCCCGAGCGGGATGCCGGCATCGGCCAGTCGGTTGCAGGCCTGGCTCACCTCGAAGGTCAGTTCCTCGGGATGGGCGAAGTGGATGCTCATCCAGAGCGGATGGTGACGCTTCAGGACGTGGCAGAGGCTTGCGGTGACCCTCTGCGGAAGCACGACGGGAACCTTCGTCCCGATGCGGATCAGTTCGACGTGCGGGATGGCCCGGAGCCGCGACAACAGCCAATCCAGCGTTTCGTCGGGAAGGGTCAGCGGGTCTCCCCCGGAGAGCAGGATGTCACGCACCGCCGGTGTGTTCTCGATGTAGGCAATCGCGCGCTCCCATCTCTCGCGGTCCGCATGAATCTCTTCGTGTCTGCCGACCATGCGCGAGCGGGTGCAGTAACGGCAGTGGG
Source organism: uncultured delta proteobacterium (assembly GCA_963705165.1). Taxonomy (GTDB): domain Bacteria; phylum Desulfobacterota; class Syntrophia; order Syntrophales; family UBA2192; genus UBA2192. Next base: position 45,263 of record CAVPJD010000026.1, read on the forward strand.
TGGAGCAAAACCCCGTGACGAGAAAGAGAACCCTGTCGGGATAGCGGTGAACAAGGCCCGGCACAGGGGTATTATGGTCCTCTCCGAGAGGATCGTCCGATTCCTCCCGGGAGCTCTCAAACTCCGCCGTCACCGGAACCACCATCCTTCTCAAGGGCTGATCGGCATCCATGGGATCCAGCAGGCTCGCATAGTAGGGTGTGATGTTGAGCGGCATGGCTCCCCCCCTCGCGTGGATGGCCATTTCCTCGTCGGCCGAGAGCCAGAGGATTCGCGAGAGCAGCTCGACGCCGGTGATCCGGTTGCGGACCTGCCAGCGCCAGTCGTTCCACTCCGCCGCAGTGGCCTCGGGGAAAAACTGTTTGCGGAATGCCTGGGAGCGGGGACTCGGCTTGCAGGTGGAAGCCCCCCGGGAGGGCATGAAGAAAACGCGACTGGTGATCCCGGCCGCGGCAGGCGCCACGGGGGAAGAGGGGAGAGTGTTTTGAATTAGCTCATCCAGAGCTAAACCGGTCATGCCGGCGTGCTGACCTGGAGGCTCCGCCTCCTGGCTCAGACAGACGTTTTCTTCCATCCGTTGTCCTCCTGACGTACGTTCTTGACGATGAACTGTTCTCTGTCGCGCTTTCAATAGAGTTCCCGTAGCCTGAGTCGCGTTACCACTATTTCATCGCCGAGCTGGCTGAAAAACGGCCTCCATAAAGAAGTTTCACTTGTTTCCTTTGTAAGCGAGAAATATTTTTTGTCAAGCGTTTTCTGCAATTTTTGTGCACTTTTTGAAATATTTTTTCGATGGAATTACGCGTACATCAATCGGCTGTGCAAGATGCTTGCCACGACGCGGTTTCAAGGCACCCCCCTCAGGGATCGGTTATTTTTTCTGACGATTCACGATACAATGCCGTGAAACTCTTTACTGACGCATGTTTCAAGGAACACATATTTACATGCTCCTTCCGGCCCGATCGGGGCAACGGACTTGCCTTTTCGGCCTTCATCATATAAATTAGCGAAGAAAATTTGACACCCGAGGGAAAACGTTCCCCATGATCGTCACGGACAGCAAAGAATTCTGCCAGGTCTGCAAGACAAAGCGTTCCATTGTACTCTGCGACGGCTGCTCCATTCATCTCTGCGGCGACTGTCGCCGCTGGGACCTCTGGGGCTATGGGTGCGGGCACGTCGACACCAAGGCCTTCTGCGCGAGCTGCTACGAGAATCCGACCGTGAACCCTTACGGAGGAAACCACGGGGAGTCATGAAGTACGAAGGAGACATCATCCGGCCTCCCAGCGAGGCAACCAGCCTGCTGCTGCAAGTCGCCGTCGGCTGCTCGCACAACCGGTGCACATTCTGCCCGAGCTTCAAGGCCAAGCGTTTCCGCATCAAGAGCCTCGAGGAGATCGAAGAAGATCTGGAATATGCATCCCGGAGGATCCGTCAGGTCGACAAGCTTTTCCTCTGCGACGGTGACGCCCTCATCATCCCGCAAAAGCGACTCATCGATATCTTCGATGCCATCCGGAAGCACCTGCCCGGAATCCGCCGCATCGGGACCTACGCCAACGCGAAGAGCCTCCTGAAAAAGTCCGTCGAGGAGCTTCGCGAACTGAAGGAACGGGGACTCGGCATCGTCTACCTGGGGATCGAGACGGGCAACGCGGAGCTGCTGCAGAAAATCCGCAAGGGCGCCACCTGCGAGCAGATCGTAGAAGCAGCGAAACGGGTAAAGGAAGCGGGGATCACGCTTTCCGTAACGGTGCTTCTCGGCATCGGCGGTGTCGAGAAGAGTATGGAGCACGCCCGGGACACAGCCCGCATTCTCACGGACGTGGACCCTGATTTCGCCGGTGTCCTGACCGTCATGATCGCCCCGGACACACCCCTCTACGAAGAAGCACGGGCCGGGACCTTCGTGCTGCCGGGAACCTTCGATCTTCTGAACGAGCTGGGCGTCATCGTATCAAACTCGCGTTTCAGCAACTGCTTCTTCACCGCCAATCACGCCTCCAACTACTTGTCCATCCGCGGCCGGATGCCCCGGGATCAAGAGAAGATGGTCCGCCTCATCGACGAGGTCGTCCGGCGCGGCGATGCATCGATGCTGAGACCCGAATCCATGCGGGGCCTTTGAATGAGACGTCCCACGATGTTCAGCCATGCCGTGGAGCGCCTGAAGTCCTTCTTCGACAGCGGGAAGGAGCGGAAACAGTCACGCCTCGAGGAGGAGATCCAGTCCATCATCGACGAAGGGGAAGAGAAGGGGCTCATCGACGAGAAATCGGGCGAGATGATCCAGAGCATCCTGGAATTTCGCGATACGGTGGCCCGGGAGGTGATGATCCCCCGCACGGACATCGTGGCGATCCCGAGCGATGCCCCCATCGGAGAGATCATCGACCAGGTCACCCGGCACGGCTACACCCGGTTGCCCGTCTACGACGGCAGCGTGGACAATATCATCGGCGTCCTGAACGTCAAGGACCTGCTGCGCCTCTGGGCGATGCCCGTCGGTGAGGCGGACCTCAAGCCGCTTCTGCGCAAGCCCTACTTCATCCCCGAGACGAAGAACATCCACCTGCTTCTTCACGAGCTCAAAGGGGAAAGGCAGCACATGGCCATCGTCATCGACGAGTACGGCGGGACGGCTGGCCTCGTGACCCTGGAGGATCTCATTGAGGAGATCGTCGGCGAGATCCGCGACGAGAACGAAGCCGATGAGACCGGCTTCGCGGAGCTGCCGGACGGTTCGGTGCTCGTGGACAGCCGTGTCGAGATCGAAAAGCTCGAGGCGCGCTTTGGCATCGCCATCCCGGAAGGAAAATACGAAACCCTGTCGGGTTTCATTCTGCACCTCATCCGCAAAATTCCCCTCACCGGGGATGTCATCCGCCACGGCGAGCTGGAAATGATCGTCGCCTCGGCAGACGAAAGAAGCATCAAGAAGGTCAAGATACGAAAAATGGGAGAGACGGCGCCATTAATGCTCTAAAGACACCCCCGTTGCGGCTGCAAGCCCCGGGAAGGGTGGGGCGCGGCGTGAAAACGGCGAGCCTGGCCGTTCTGTCCGGGATTCTCCTCGTGCTCTCTTTTCCCAAGTTCGGGCACTGGAGTGTCGCCTGGGTGGCGTTGATCCCGCTGCTGCTTGCATTGAGGCGCATTGCTTTCCCGCAGGCGGTGCTCGCGGGGATTCTCGCCGGTTTCGTGCAGCACGTGGGGCTTATGTACTGGGTGACCCACGTCGTCGTCCACTACGGCAAGCTGCCCCTTGCGCTGGGCGTCCCCGTGATGATGCTGCTGGCCCTGTACCTGAGCCTCTACACGGGGCTTTTCGCCGGCGGGGTGGTCTTCTTCCGGAACCGCGGGATCCCGGCCGTTGCGTCCGCCCCTCTGCTCTGGACGGTCCTCGAGTATGCCAAGTCGATGCTCCTCACAGGCTTTCCCTGGGAGAACCTGGCCCACTCCCAGTTTCTGAACCTCCCGCTCATCCAGCTGGCGGACATCACGGGCAGCTACGGGGTGAGCTTTCTCATCGTCCTGGTCAATGCGGCGATCTGCGCATTCATCGGCACGGACGACGGGGGGCGCAGGAAAGCCGCGGCCGGCGCCGCGGTCGCGGTGCTGCTCGTTACCCTGGCCGCGGGCTACGGGTTCTGGCGCATCGGGGATGTCACCACCCGTTTCGAAGCGGTTCCACGCCAGACGGTGGCCCTCATCCAGGGCAACATCGACCAGAGCATCAAGTGGGACCCGACCTTCCAGAAGGAGACCCTGAGGATCTACCGGGAGCTTTCCCTGCAGGCCGCAAAGGAGAGGCCGCAACTGATCATCTGGCCCGAGACGGCAACCCCCTTCATGTTCCAGAACCGCGATGAGCTCCACGACGCCGTCGTGGACACGGCAAAGAGCACCGGCGCCTGGCTGATCTTCGGCTCTCCCAGTTACACGCGCCACGAAGGGGAGCTCCGGTTCCAGAACAGCGTCTTCGTCCTTTCGCCCGACGGTGAGATCGTCGGCAAGTACAACAAGGTTCATCTGGTTCCCTACGGGGAATACGTACCGCTGAGGCCACTTTTCCCCTTCATCGAAAAGCTGGCCGTAGGGGTGGGAGACTTTTTGGCCGGGACGAAATTTGACCCGGTAACGGTTGCAGGCAAACCGGTGGGGTTTCTCATTTGCTACGAGGGGATCTTTCCGGAGATCGGCCGCGCCTGGGGTCGCAGCGATGCGTCGCTCCTCGTGAACGTCACGAATGACGCATGGTTTGGCACAACTTCTGCACCATTCCAGCACCTCTCGATGACGGTTTTCAGGGCCGTGGAAAACAGGCTTTACGTGGTGCGGGCTGCCAATACGGGGGTGAGCGCCATCATCGATGCAACGGGGCTGATTACGGCACAGACCGAATTGTTCGTGCGAACATTTCTGAAGGGCCCCGTGCAGATCCATCGGGTTCAGACATTCTATACAACATACGGCGATCTTTTCGTCTTTTTATGCATGATCGCCCTGCTTGTGCTATTCTACAAACCGGGAGGAAGAAGGCCATGGTCGAAGAAATTCAGGAAATGATGACGGACATCAAGAAGCGGGTGGAAACCCTGCGAGGTTGCCTTTGACATCGGCGGACTGACGCAGCGTCTTGCCGAACTCGAAAAGGAGACGGCCAAGGCGAACCTATGGGACGATCCGGAGCGGGCAAAGGACGTCCTGAGGGAGAAAAACAAGCTCGAGTCCACCCTCCAGGCCTGGTCAGGGATGGACCGTGAGTTGAAGGACCTGGATGTCCTGTTCGAACTGGCCCGTGAGGCTCAGGACGAAAAGACCTTCGAAGAGGTCAAGGAAAGTCTCGACCACCTTGCATCGACCGTGCGGGGCGAAGAAATCCGCCGCATGCTGGGAAGGGAGGAAGACCGGCTCAACGCCATCCTCACCATCCATGCCGGCGCCGGCGGCACGGAAGCCCAGGACTGGGCGGAGATCCTTCTGCGCATGTACCTGCGATGGGCGGAAAAAAAGAGCTACAGGACACAGATCCTGGACTTCCAGCCCGGTGAAGAGGCCGGGATCAAGAGCACAACCGTCGAAGTGGAAGGGGAATACGCCTTCGGTTACGCCAGGGCCGAATCGGGGATTCATCGTCTCGTCCGGATATCGCCCTTCGATGCCGCCGCGAGGCGTCACACCTCCTTTGCGTCGGTCTTTGTCTATCCCGAGGTCGGGGACGAGATCGTCATCGACGTCGACGAAAAGGACCTGAGGGTCGACACGTATCGTTCATCGGGGAAGGGCGGGCAGCACGTGAACAAGACGGACTCGGCTGTCCGGATCACCCACCTGCCCACAGGCATCGTCGTGCAGTGCCAGAACGAGCGCTCCCAGCACAAGAACAAGGCCATGGCGATGAAAGTGCTCCGCTCCAGGCTCTACGAGATGAAACTCCAGGAGCAGAGCGCCAAGATGGACGTGCTGCACAAAACGAAAAAGGACATCGCCTGGGGCAGCCAGATCCGGTCCTACGTGCTCCACCCCTACAAGATGATCAAGGACCACCGGACGAACCTCGAGGTTGGAAATGTCCAGAAGATTCTCGACGGGGATCTCGACGAGCTCATCGAGGCCTACCTGATCAGCGCCTCGCAGTCCCCCTCGTGACCGGTGCACCGAAATTTGCATGGGATACGGGCAGACGGGTACGCCGGGAATTACCCGTTGACAGTTTGAAACAATGCCGATAGAAGCCAGAGTGATCCTGCACCCGGCAAGGCTTCAGCCATGAAAGGAACAATTCGAATGTCGTCATTAAAGTGGGGCTGCTGTCTACTCGTCCTCCTTTTCCTGTGTGCCTGCTCGACAACGGCGCAGATCAGCTCCGATCCCCAGGGAAAAGTCGGCACGGCCGATGCCTCCGACAAGCAGGCGGCCAAGAAGAATGTAAAAAACGGCAAGTCAAACGGCTCATCGGCGACGCTCACACGAAACGCCAACGGCAAGACGCCCGAAAAAGCGCAGGGACTCGGCCCGGGATTCTCCGGCATGGATCCCTCGGGGAAGGCTCCCGAGGATTGCCCGCCCGGAGCGCAACCCGGCGCTCTCGCCACGGGGCAGACGGTGAAATCGACGGGAAACAATGGACAGGACAACGGCGACTCCGCGATCGAAGAAGACGTCGATGAGGTCGTGGAGCTCCTCAGGCTGGCCCAGGCCTACCGGGACAAGGGCGATATGGATAATGCCCTGAAATCCCTGGACAAGGCCTACGGCATCCTGCTGGCCGAGGAGGATGACAACTCCGTCATCGTCCGGCAGAAGGACGATCTGCGTCTGATCATCGCCCGGAAAATCCTCGAAATCTATACGGGAAGGCGAACGGCGACGATCGGAAAAGCCAGCGAAATCCCCCTCAACCTGAACGCCGACGTGGAAAAGGAGATCCGGAGCTTCCAGACGATCGAGAGGACCTTCTTCGAGCGCTCCTACGAGCGGTCCGGCTATTATCTGCCCTTCATGAAGCAGCAGTTGAGGCAGGCGGGGCTTCCGGAGGAGTTGGCATGGCTCCCCCTCGTGGAAAGCGGCTTCCAGGTCCATGCCCTTTCCAAGGCGCGGGCTCTCGGACCCTGGCAGTTCATCCCGTCGACGGGCTACAAATACGGACTCAACCGGGATCTCTTCATCGACGAGCGCATGAGCGTGGAGAAATCAACGCAGGCCGCCATTGCCTACCTGACGGATCTTCACGGGCTGTTCGGCGACTGGCTCACGGCTCTGGCCGCCTACAACTGCGGGGAAGGGCGGGTCCTCAAGGTCATCTCGCGCCAGCAGATCAACTACCTCGATCACTTCTGGGATCTCTACCGCCAGCTTCCCAACGAAACGGCCCGTTACGTGCCGCGGTTCCTGGCCACCCTGCATATCGTGAAGAATCCGAAGAAATACGGAATGAACCTTCCCGAGCCCTATGCAAAGCCGATCGCCTACGAGACGGTCAAGACCCAAAAGTCCATGAAGCTCTTCGACATCGCCTGCCAGATAGGCATCTCGACGGACACGCTGGTCATGCTCAACCCCGAGCTTCGGCACCAGATGACCCCGGACAGGCCTTACGAGCTCAAAATCCCCCAGGGGATGGGTCAACAGTACGCGCTCGTCGCAGACCAGATCAAGGAGTCGAGACCGCCGGCTCCGCCGGAGCGCGAGCGCAAGACCAAGGTTGTCAAATACAAAGTGAAGAGTGGCGACACGCTCGCATCGATTTCGAAGAAATTCGGCGCTTCGTCGAAATCCATTCTCTCCGCCAACGGCCTGAAGAGCGAAAGCCAGGTCACGGAAGGAAAGATCCTCAAGATCCCCGTAAAGCAACAGGAGAAGGGAACGCAGGTGGCATCGGGCAAAAAGGGCAAATCCAAGAAAACAGCCGCCGCAGAGCCGACCGTGATCAAGTACACGGTCAAGAAGGGGGACACCCTGACCCAGATCGCAAAGCGCTACAGTACGACCACGGCAGAAATCATGAAATTGAATCATCTCCAGGGGGGACAGCTCAAGAGCGGGCAGGTCCTGAAAATCAAGAACCCGAACGCGGAAACCGGGGGCTGATCCAAGAGGGCTAGAGCCTGAAGTCCAGCCGGTAGCCCCGGATCTCGAAGAAGACGGCTTGCTGTACGGCAGACATGATGCGGGCCCTGGCGATCCCTTTGGGCCCCTCGTGGTCATACCCTGCAAGATGCAGGATACCGTGAATGATGAGATAGAGGATGGCATCATCGACGGGGATCCCCGCTGTGCGAGCCTCCCTGGCCGCCGTCTGAGCGGAGACGACCACATCCCCCAGCACTCCCGGGTTGACATCGCCGAAATCCCCCTCCGTGAGTGAAAAGGCAATTACGTTCGTCGGCCGATCCCGCCGGAGATAGTCCCTGTTGATCGTTCGGATCCCCTCGTCGTCGACAATCATGAGGCTCAACTCCCGCGGCCCGGTTCCCAGAAGAGCGAGGATTTTCTTTATATCCCTACGCAGCCCGTTTCGGTCCACTTTCACCAGCTTCTGGTCGCTGGCGATCCGGATCACCCCCGCCTTCTGCATTTTCTTTGTTTTAATCTTTTTCTTCATCACTAGACACTAGTCACAGATCACTAGCCACATCTTCATTCTTCCCTGCCGTTCGTCTTCTTCCGGCTCAGGTGATTGTAGGCCTTGATGATCGCCGAGACGAGGGGGTGCCGCACCACGTCGATTTCGGAGAAATAGACGAATTGGATCCCCTCCGTGCTGCCCAGGATCTGCTCTACCTCCACGAGCCCGGAGGTCTTGCCGGAGGGAAGGTCGATCTGGGTCACATCGCCCGTGACGACGGCCTTGGCACCCCATCCGAGCCGCGTGACGAACATCTTCATCTGCTCCGACGTCGTGTTCTGCGCCTCGTCCAGGATAATAAAGGAGTCGTTCAGGGTTCGCCCCCGCATGAAGGCGAGCGGCGCCACCTCGATGATCCCCTTTTCCATCAGGGCCTGGGCCTTGTCGAATTCCATCATGTCGTAGAGCGCGTCGTAAACGGGCCGCAGGTAGGGGTTTACTTTCTCCACGAGATCGCCTGGAAGAAAGCCCAGCCGCTCACCGGCCTCGACGGCGGGCCTCGTGAGGACGATTCGGTTCACCCGGCGGTCCATGAGATACGAAACGGCCATGGCCATGGCCAGGTAGGTCTTCCCCGTTCCCGCCGGTCCGATCCCGAAGACCATGTCGCTCTTCCGGATGGCGTCGATGTATTGCTTCTGGGCGATGCTCTTGGGCGTAATGACCCGTTTCTTCGAAGAGATGTAGACCTTGTCGAGGAAGATCTCCTCGAGCCGCACGGAACGATTCTCCGAGAGGATGCGATGGGCAAAACCGATGTCCGTGGAGTATACGGGAAATCCTTTCTGGATCAAGCGGCAGATCTGCCCGAGGAGATTTTCCACGAGATCGACGGAGTGAGCTTCGCCGGTGAGCGTGATCTTATCCCCGCGTGCTGTGATCCGGATCCCCGCCAGCTTTTCGATGAGCCGGAGATTCTTGTCACCGTCCCCGAGAAGGGTTTTGAAGGCGTTTGGGTCGGGGAAGGTGATTGGTTTGGTGGTCTCGTCCTTCAAACCATTGTCCTCATTTCTGCAGAAACAGGTGAGCGTAAACCTTGGCGTTGCCCACCATGTTGGAAATCAGGCAGTACTCGTTGGGCTGGTGGGCCATGTGGCAATAACGCGACCAGACAGCCGCAGGGTAGTCGTGCTTGCGGAAAACAGCCGCTACGGTGCCCCCTCCGACCCCCTTCGGTTGTGCCGCGACACCGTACACATCCCGTACGGCCTCTTTGAGGGCCAGGACCACAGGGGCATCGTGGGCCGTGGGCGCGGGGGCGTCGGATTTCTGCACCGGCATGAGCCCGATTCTCACGTCGAACTTCTTTTCGATATCGTCGGCCATGCCCCGGATCGTTGCCAGGACCGTGTCGACGGGGTAGTCCGGCAGAATCCTGCAGTCCAGGTAGAAGACGTCCTCCCCCGGGATCGTGTTCACGTTGGGGACATTGGCGTCCTTTTTGGTCGGTTCGAAGGTGCTCTCGGGGGGCTCGTAGAGAGGATCCCGGGCATGGTAGATCACGCCCAGTTCGTCGAGTCGGACCACGAGATGCGAAGCGGCCCGGAATGCGTTCTTGCCGAGAGCGGGGCGGCTGGCGTGGCACTGTTTGCCCGAGGTCTGGATGCGAAGCCACAGCACGCTTTTTTCAGCCACCTCGATCATGGAGCCTTCCTCGTTGCCCGCGTCGGGCACGACGATGAGATCGGACCTGCGAAACCAGTCCCGGTTCGTTTCGAGGACATAGTCGAGACCGTAACCGCTCCCCGTCTCCTCGTCGGCGGCCAGCAGGACGGCGATGGATGACTCCGGCACGATTCCCTCGTCCAGGAATGCCTTTGCCGCAAACAGGGACGCCACAAGGTCCTGCTGGTTGTCCTCGGTGCCCCGTCCATAGACTTTACCGTCCCGGACGTAACCTTCGTAGGGGTCCCGCTCCCAGAGTTTCAATTCCCCCGGCGGCACGATGTCCGTGTGGGTCATGACCCACACCGTGCGATCGGGGTTTTTCCCCGGAATCCGCGCGATGAGGTTCGGCCTGAGGCCGGTAGTGACCCTTCCGTCGGGCGCATCGCAGCTCTCTACATGGGGAAAGCCCAGGTCGCGCAGGCAGCCGACGAGAAACTTCGCCTTCTCCATCTCGCCGTCGCCCCCGTTTTCCGGCGCCAGGGCCGGAATGGCCGTCAGTGCGATCTGCAGACGGATCATATCCTTCTCATACCCTTCGATCCGTTTTGCGATCCTTTGAAAAATTCCGCTCTCGATCATATCGCGCCTTCAGTTCACCCGTTTCACCGTGCCGAAAGATTTGAGGGCCTCATCGAACTTGCTCTCGTCGCCGAGGACGAATACCGTCCTTCTTTCCGGGTCGAGATATTTCTCTGCGACCTTCAGGATATCTTCCCGGCTCACCGCATCAATCATCGAGGGATAGTCGGTCAGGAATTTTGTCGGTAACCCCAGGAACTCGAGCATCATGTACTGGAAAGCAATCATGTGGGGCGAGGTAAAGGAGAATATGTAGCTGTTCACGATGGATCGCTTCGCGAGGTGCAAATCCTGAGCCGGGACCCTCGATTCCCTGGCATCCTTCAGGATCCCTTCCATCAGAGAAAGGACCTGGCCCGTGGACTCCGATTTCGTCATCGCATAGGCCCCGAAGGAGCCGTAGCCCTGGCGTCCTTCGTAAAAGCTCCCCGCGCTGTATGCCAGTCCACGGTTGCTCCGGATTTCCTGAAAGATCCGGGAGCGGAAACCGCCGCTGCCCAGCAGGTAATCGAGAACCGTGAAGGGAAAGAAATCGGGCGACTCCTTTCCCGGGCCGATGGCTCCAATGATCACCGTCGACTGGGGCACTTTCTTTTGAAAGAAGAAGAGGGGGGCGTTCTCCTGCGGTTTCGGGAGCGGCGCAGTCCCGAAGTCACCCTCGTCGTCCCAATCCCCGAAATGACGGCTGATCAGGTCGACGGCCTCCTGCTTCGAGATGTCACCCGTGACGGCAATCCGGAGGTTTCGAGGAAAGAAATAGGACTTGTGGAACGACGCAAGATCATCCCGTTCGATCTTCTCGATGGATGCAATGACGGGCAAGCGCCCGCGTGGGTTGTCCGCGTAAATGGCTTTCTTGAATTCCCGGAATGCCAGCCTCTGGGGCTTGTCGAAAACCCTCCGAAGCTCCTCGATCTTGAGGTTCTTTTCCTGGTCGAGCTTTGCCTCGTCAAAGGTGGGAACCCGGATGATATCTGCAAAGATTTTGAAGGCCCGGTTCAAGTCCTTTTTCAATACAGAGAGGCTTCCCGTGCCGTATTCCATGCCCAGGCTGATGGAGATCGGGGCAGCAAGGTACTCCAGTTCTTCGTCGACCTTGTCTCCGGTGAGCTTGGCGGCACCTCCAGTACGCATGACGTCGCCCGTCATCTCGGCAAGCCCCTCCTTTCCGGGAGGCTCGAAGACGGAGCCGGCGCCGACGACGAAGGAAATATTGACCAGAGGCAGCTCCCGGTCCCCCATGTAGTATACGGTGAGACCGTTCTCGAGAACGACCCTTTCCGGCTTGGGCGGCGAAAACTTGATCTCCTCGTAGCTAAGCCGGTCAGGGTCCGCCCAGGACGCAGGCTTTGGCTGTTCAACTTGCTCGGCCAGGCCGAGACCCGTTGAAATCAGCAGGATGACAAGACTGAGGACAAGGGTTCTTTTCACGGCTTCTCCTTCTTCTTCAGGACGGCCACGGTGCGGTTCTCTTCGGTCAGGTATTTCTTTGCCGCCGCCATGATGTCCTTTGGCGTGACCTTTTCGATCATCTCGACGTATCGAGTCATATATCGATAATCGCCTGTAATGATCTCATAGTAGGACAGCCGGCTCGCCAGGCCGGAATTCGAGCTGAGATCGCGGATGAATTCCGCCCGAAGCTGGTTGATGATCTTCTCCAGTTCCTGCTTCTTCACCGGTTCCTTTTTGAGCTTGTCGATCTCTTCGTATACGGCCTGTTCCAGTTCTTCCGCAGTGTGGGGGTGTCGAGGTGTCCCCGTGACCATGAAGAGATTGGAATAGCGGGCTGCCGGCATCCCGTTGGCGGCACTCACGTCCTCGGCGATCTGCTTGCCCTGAACGATGGATCGGTGGAAGCGGGAGGTTCGGCCCTTTGAAAGGAGGGCTTCAATGACTTCGAATACATAGTCTTCGAACGAGGGGAGGGTCGGTTTGTGCCAACCGATGATGAGATGCGGGTTTGCCTCGGCGACGAGTTCCATCCTTTTCTCCCCGCCTTGCGTCGGCTCCTTGGTCACATGATGACTTTCAAGCTTGTGTGAGGGGATGGAGCCGAAATATTTTTTTACAATCTCAAGCGTTTTCGCCGTATTGATGTCTCCCACGATGGCGATGACCGTGTTGTTCGGTGAATGGTATTGCTTGAAGAAGGCCTCCAGATAGTCCGGCGTAAGAAAGGATATATCCGACGCCCACCCGATGATGGGCCGCCGGTATGGGCTGGCGGTGAAGGCCGTGGCCAGGAACAGCTCCATCAGCTTGCGGGAGGGGACCGACTCGTAGGTCTGGCGGCGCTCCTCCTGGACGACATCGCGCTCCGTGTAGAACTCCCTCAGTACAGGGTTCGTCATCCGGTCGGCCTCAATGCGGGCCCAGAGTTCGATCCGGTTCGCCGGCAGGCTCACCTGGTAGGTCGTTACATCCTGACCCGTCGAGGCATTGAGGCCCACAGCCCCGCTTTCCGAGTAGAGCCGATCGATCTCGTTTTCGACGATCCACTCCTTGGCCTCGCTCTGGAGCTCCTTGAGCTCCTTCGCCAGTCTCGTCACCTCGGCCTCGTCGGCACGGGCCCCTTTCATCCGTTCGCGGTCAAGCGCCGTCCCCGTCTCGCGTATTTTTTTCAGGACTCTCTCTTCTTCCCTGAAGTTCTTTGCCCCGATGGTCGACGTGCCCTTGAAGAGCATATGCTCGAGAAAATGGGCGGCGCCCGTCTTGCCCTCTCCATCGTCGACAGCACCCACCAGGTAGCGGATGTAGAGGGATACGGTGGGGCTCGTGTGCCGTTCCACCAACAGGACGCGCAGACCGTTTTCCAGGGTGACCCTCTGGACGCGATCTTCCAGGTTGTAGGCATGAAGCGCGCCGGGTGATGCGGTAAGAAGAACCGCCCCCAGCAGAAGGAAGGTTACAAAACGACGGGAAACGGCTTTGGGGCCTTGACTCGATACACTCATGAGGGTCTGTCTTTCTCCTTGCAGATTCTCCAGAGGCGAAAGGCCGCATAAAGAATGCCTGCGCCGCTGATGAGGATGATGAAATTGGACGAGAAAAAGAGCATGATGAACTCCTGAGGATTCTTCAGGCCGTAAGCGGAAAGCAGAAGGGTGATCCCCCAGAACAGAAAGAACGAAGAAACGACTCCGATCAGGATGTCTCTAATGCACAGGATCATCATAAACGTTTGCGCCGGCTTTCCCGGTTGGTCCGGAACCCCCTGCCTGGGCAGGGTAATTTTTCGGTCATTATGACGAAGCGGGCGGAAAAATTCAATCTATTTCAATGGGATCCCCTTTCCTGCAGGCCAAGCCTCGTGCGGCTTTTCAAAGCCTGAAAGTCCGCCGTCGAGATGTCTGGCCTCAAACAGGGAAGAAGGGAGTTGTTGTGGAACAGGGGCTCTTTCCCGATATCGTACCGGGAGTGTCGGAGGGCCTCGCCCCAGAGGGGTGTGCCGGGAATCGGTGAATACTCGGCGAGGATCGGTTTTGCCCCGATTCCCCGCACAAGGTCGATACCCGTTTCGATTTCCCTCGCTTCCTGCCCCGGAAGGCCGCAGAGCAAATAGACGCCGATGTCCGCCCGCCCGTAGCCCGCTTCCTGCAGGTACGCAACGGACTGGCGGAGCTCTTCTGTCGTTATCTTGCCCCCCGTTGCCGCCTGCCTCGACGCTGAAGCGCTCTCGAAGCCGAAACGTATCGTCCGAAATCCGGCCCCGAAGAGAAGCTTCGCCAGGCGGGGGGTAATCTCCCGGAGGTGCAGGCCGTTGGGGCAGTGGAAATTTACCTCCAGGCCCCGTCGAAGAACCTCTTCGAGCATCGGGACAGCCCTGTCCGTCGAGTTCACCAGCAGGGCGTCATCATAGAAGACAAAATTCCGGACACCGCGGGTCCGGCTCCAGTGTTCGATTTCGTCGACGACCCGGAAGGGGTCCCGGATCCGGAATCCCCGGTTGAGGAGGTTTGAGGCGCAGTAGCTGCACCGATAAGGACAGCCCCTGGATGTCAGGATGGGGACCGCATCCAACTGGCCGATGAGATCCAGGGCAGGGTAAGGGTAGCTGTCGAGAGCGCTTCCGTCGAAGGCGAAATCGATTCGGGCGCCGAACAGATCCCCGAGAACGGGGGGCAGCGCAAACTCCCCGTCGCCGGCTATGACGACATCGGCCCCCGAGAAGGCCCGGGCGTGATCCGTGCAAAGGGTCGCATAGTTCCCGCCCAGAAGGACCGTTACGCCGGGCCACACCGTCCGGACTTCCCTGATGGCCTCGACGACACCGGGGTACCAGTAGGTCATCATGGAACCGACCAGGACGAGGTCGGGCCTGCCGGCGGTTGCAAGAATCTGCTGGAGCTCTTTCGGTGACAGGCCGTACCGACGGTACCGCCTGCGGATCGGCCGGAGTGCCTCCGGCTTCGGAATCTCCTCGCTGGGAAACTTTCCGCAACCCCAATCTTGACGCTTCCGGGTCCCGGGTTGACCCCTTGGAGCCCAACCCGTTGGAAAGGAATTCAGGCAATCGATCATCTGAACCTTGAAACCGGACTGGCGCAGGAGTGCTGCCAGAGTGAGAAGACCCAGCGGCCTCACCCAGAAATCATAAGCGGAAAAGTCATGAATCCATGGGTTAATGAGGTAAATCTTTTTATTCTGCATCCGTGTTCAATGCGCCTGCGTCCCTGATTTCAGGATACGGGAGTATATCAAAGGAACCCGAACACGGCAAGAAGCGACACTTTTTCCAGAAAAGGCTTGAAGGGAAAAAGGATAATTGCTAACATGCCGCAACGACCGACAGGGGGTCCCGAACGGCTGAAGCCTTCCGCCGTGCGGTCTTATGAAAGCCGTCATCCAGAGAGTCGACAGTGCATCGGTAAGCATCGACGGGATTGAGATCTCGCGCATTGGCGCGGGGCTTCTCGTCCTGCTCGGGGTCGAGAAGGGTGACGGCGAGAAGGACGCCGATTTTCTCCTCGACAAGATGATCCACCTGCGCATTTTCGAGGATGACGAGGGGAAGATGAACCTTTCCCTTCTCGATGTATCCGGCGAACTCCTCGTGGTGTCTCAGTTTACCCTGCTGGCGGACTGCCGCAAAGGGAGGAGACCCTCCTTCACGGATGCAGCCGAACCGGCTGCGGCCACAAAGCTCTATGAATACATGCTCTCAAAGGCGAGGGAGAAGGTGACGAAGGTCGGGCAGGGGCAGTTCCAGGCCATGATGAAAGTGGGACTCGTCAACCATGGGCCGGTCACAATCCTTTTGGACAGCAGGAGAGAAGAGAAAAGGTGACAATAAAGATCAAAGCGGATGAGCTTCCTCCCAGCTTTATCCGTATCGACAAGGAGGGGGTCTGGTACTACAAGGGCAACGAGATGTTTCGCAAGGACATCGTGAAGCTCTTTTACCAGAACCTGAAGCGGGACGAATCGGGGAGTTACTACATCGATCTCGAAAACGACCTGGCGTCCCTCGACGTGGAGGACACGGCCTATGTCGTAACAGCCGTCAACAAACTCGGGTCCCCGGCCGAGGGCAACGAGCGGATCTCCGTGCTGCTGAATGACGAAACCCTGGAGGAACTGAATTGCAAGTCCCTCCGGATCGGAAAAGATAACATTCTGTATTGTACCGTCAAATCCGACGGCCATGAAGCCCGGTTCCTGCGGACAAGCTACTACCAGATCGCAGAGTTTTTCGACTACGACGATGCCGGGGATTGCTATTTCCTGCCCCTGAACGGCACGCGGTATCCCATCAAGGATCACGGCAGTCACTGACCCCCGGGCAGGAATGTGGCGCAAATCCCTTTCCTGAATAGAAACGGTTTCTGGAGGAACCCATCATGGAGCTGGAAATAAAAATGGCCTTGACCTTTGATGATCTGCTGCTCGTCCCGGCCGAGTCCACAATCCTTCCCAAGGACGTGGACACGAGGACAAGCCTGACGAACAACATCATCATGAACATCCCCATCGTCAGCGCTGCCATGGACACCGTGACAGAGTCCCAGACTGCCATCTGCATGGCCCGTGAGGGCGGGATCGGGTTCATCCACCGCAACATGAGCATCGAGCGGCAGACCCTCGAGGTGGACAAGGTCAAGAAATCGGAAAGCGGCATGATCGTGGACCCCATCACGATCGAACCGGAGCAGAAGGTCAAGGACGCCCTCGAACTCATGAGCCGCTACAAGATCTCGGGGGTGCCCGTCGTGAAGGGCCGCAGGCTCGTGGGAATCCTGACGAACCGTGACCTCCGGTTCGAGACCAACCTCGAGCAGCGCGTTTCCAATGTGATGACGAAAGACAAGCTCGTGACGGTGTCCCAGAACATCAGCCTCGAAGATTCGAAGAAACTCCTCCACAAGCACCGGATCGAAAAACTTCTCGTCATCGACGAGGATTTCAACCTCAAAGGCCTCATCACGATCAAGGACATCGAGAAGATCCAGAAATACCCCAGCGCCTGCAAAGACCAACTCGGGCGCCTCCGGGTCGGCGGCGCAGTGGGAATCACGGATCGGGAAGCCCGGGTCCAGGCACTCCTGAACGCAGGCTGTGACGTGATCTGCATCGACACATCCCACGGACACTCCAAGGGAGTGCTGGATGCCGTCCGGAACACGAAAACGAATTTCCCCGCCTGCGAGATCATTGCCGGAAATGTGGCCACCTTCGAGGGGGCCGAGGCCCTTATCAAGGCCGGCGCAGACGCAGTCAAGATCGGTGTCGGTCCTGGCTCGATCTGCACGACGCGGATCGTAGCCGGAATCGGGGTACCCCAGATGACGGCTATCATGGAGTGCGCCCGGGCCTCCGCAAAATACGGCATCCCCATGATCGCCGACGGGGGGATCAAGTATTCCGGCGACATCACCAAGGCCCTGGGGGCCGGGGCCCACTGCGTCATGATCGGCGGCCTCTTTGCGGGCACCGAGGAGAGCCCCGGCGAGACCGTACTCTTCCAGGGCAGAAGCTACAAGGTCTACCGGGGCATGGGATCCCTCGAGGCGATGAAAGAAGGAAGCCGGGACCGCTACATGCAGGATGACATTGAAAGCTCCCTGAAACTCGTTCCGGAAGGCATCGAGGGCAGGGTGCCCTTCCGCGGTTCCCTTTCGAACAGCATTTACCAGATCATGGGGGGTGTGAAAGCGGGCATGGGCTATGTGGGCTGCGGGAGCATCGAGGAACTTCGGAAGAAGGCCCGTTTTGTCCGGATCACGACTTCCGGGCTCCGCGAAAGCCACGTTCACGATGTGATCATCACGAAGGAAGCGCCGAATTACCGGATGGACTGAGTGCTCATCCGTCAGCGTCTCCAGGCATGATCAAGAGGCGGGGGTTACCGGTTTGGAACCCCGCTTTTTTGTTGCTCAATGATTGATTTTTCTCACACGACCGGTGTATGATCAACTGGACAGCCTGGCGATCACTTCACATATATATCATTTTAAATCAGTGGGTTAACACTTCATGAAGCACGTCGATTTCGTCCATCTTCATAACCACACCCAGTACAGTCTCCTGGACGGTACCATCCGTCTTGCCGACCTGTTCAAGAAGGCCCGGGACTACAAGATGCCCGCCGTTGCCATCACGGACCACGGCAACATGTACGGAGCCGTTGATTTCTACCAGCAGGCTTACAAGGCCGGGATCAAGCCCATCATCGGATGCGAACTTTACGTGGCGCCGAAGAGCCGGTTCGACAAAGCCTCCGAGGGACCGGGGGAGACGGCGCGGCACCTGATCGTCCTGGCCAAAAACCTTCAGGGTTACCGGAACCTGATCAAGCTCACCTCTTCCGGATTTCTCGAGGGATTCTACTACCGCCCGCGCGTCGACAAGGAGCTCCTGGCAAAGCACAGCGAGGGGCTCATTGCCACGAGTGCCTGTCTGCACGGAGAGGTCGCCGACGGGATCCTCAAAGGGGATATCGAAAGGGCCAAGGCATCGGCGAGGCAGTATCGCGAGATCTTCGGCGAGGGGAATTACTACCTCGAGATGATGGAGAACGGAATTCCCGAACAATCCCTCGTCAATGAAAAACTGATGGAAATCTCTAAGGAATTGTCTATCCCCCTCGTTGCGACCAACGATTGCCACTACCTCGAGCGGACCGACTCCGAGGCCCACGAGGTTCTCCTGTGCATCCAGACGGGCAAGAACATGGACGACACGGGGCGCATGCGGTTCGCAACGGACGCCTTCTATCTCAAATCGCCCGACGAGATGAAACAGCTTTTCGCGTATTGCCCGGAAGCCATCGAGAACACGGTTGCCATCGCCGAGAAGTGCAATCTCAAACTCGACTTCAACCAGATATTCCTGCCGCACTTCGAAATCGGTCAGGGTCGCTCTCTGGACGAGCATCTGCAGGTCATGGCAAAGGCAGGCCTCGAGAAGCTTATGCCCAAAATTCTTCACGGCAAGGATCCCTCACTGAGACAGAAGTACGATAAACGCCTCGAGCGGGAGCTGGACATCATCAAGTCCATGGGTTTTGCCGGCTACTTCCTCATTGTCTCCGATTTCATCAACCACGCAAAGAGCCGGGAAATCCCCGTCGGCCCCGGCCGCGGGTCCGCGGCGGGAAGTCTCGCGGCTTACGCCATCGGGATCACCGAGATCGACCCGATTCGTTACGGCCTTTTTTTCGAGCGGTTCCTGAACCCGGACCGCAAGAGCATGCCTGACATCGACACCGATTTCTGCATGGAGGGCCGCGACGAGGTCATCCGGTATGTCTCCGAGAAATACGGCACCGACCGTGTGGCCCAGATCATCACCTTCGGGAAGATGCAGGCCAAAGCGGTCATCCGCGATGTGGGGCGCGCACTGAACATGCCCTACGGCGAGGTGGATCGGATCGCCAAGCTCGTCCCCAACGTCCTGAACATCACCCTGGAGGACGCCATCAAGCAGGAGCCCCTGCTCAGGGAGGAGCAGAAGAAGAACGACAAGGTGCGCAGGCTCCTCGTTCTGTCACGCTCCCTGGAAGGCCTCAACCGCCATTCCTCGACCCACGCCGCAGGGGTGGTCATCTCCGACAAGCCTCTCGTCGAGAGGGTTCCCCTGTGCAAGAGCCCCAATGGCGATATTGTGACCCAGTTTTCCATGAACGATCTCTCGGCCGCGGGGCTCACGAAATTCGATTTCCTTGGCCTCAAGACGCTCACGGTCATCCGCGATGCCCTGAAGTTCATCTTGGAAGGGAAGGGCGTCAGGATGGACATCTCCGACATCCCCCTGGACGACCGGAAGACCTTCCAGCTCCTCTCCAAGGGAGAGACCGACGGGGTGTTCCAGCTGGAAAGCCGGGGCATGAAAGAGATCCTTGTCGGCATGAAACCGGACTGTTTCGAGGACATCATCGCGCTCATCGCCCTCTACCGCCCGGGCCCCCTGAAAAGCGGCATGGTCCAGGAATTCATCTCCCGCAAACAGGGCAAGACGAAGAGCACCTACGAGGTGCCCTCGCTCGAGCCCATCCTGAAGGAGACCTATGGGGTCATCCTCTACCAGGAGCAGGTCATGCAGATCGCCAGCGCCCTGGCGAGCTACACCATGGGCGAGGCCGACACATTCCGCAAGGCCATGAGCAAGAAGAACTCTTCCGAGATGGAGAAGGAAAAGCCCAAGTTCCTCGCCGGGGCCCACAAGAACAAGATCCCCGAGGCGAAGGCCCGAAAGATCTTCGATCAAATGGAAACCTTTGCCGGCTACGGGTTCAACAAGTCCCACAGCGCAGCTTATGCGATGATTTCCTACCAGACGGCCTACCTGAAGACTCATTACCCGGTGGAATTCATGGCGGCGCTGCTGACCAGCGAGAAAGGGAACCGCGACAAGGTCATCAAACACATCAGCGTCTGCAAAGATATGGGAATCAACGTCCTGCCTCCCGACATCAACCAGTCGGTCCTCGACTTCGGCGTCGACGGGGGCAACATCCGTTTCGGGCTTGCCGCCGTTAAGAATGTTGGGGAGAGCGCTATAGAATCCATCATTGAATCGAGAGACAATGAAGGATCCTTCAAGTACTTTCTCGATTTCTGCTCTCGCGTGGACCTCCGGAAAATCAACAAGAGAGTCGTGGAGAGTCTCATCAAGTGCGGCGCCTTCGATTCCTTGCACTACAAGAGGCGCCAGCTCATGGAAAACTTCGAGCGGGTCATGGATATCGGACAGAAGGTCCAGGATCAGAAGCTCAGTGACCAGACGAACCTTTTCGACGGACCCGACAGCGGCTCGGAGGGACCGGCATACACCGAAAAAGACCTGCTGCCCGAGACCGAAGAGTGGGAGCACGGAGAGATCCTCGCAAATGAAAAGGAAACCATCGGGTTCTACATTACGGGGCACCCGCTGCTGAGGTACGCAGACAAGCTGAAACTCATCACCGATGCCGACTCGGAGCGCATCTCGGAGTTGCGGGACAAGGACACGGTGACCGTGGCGGGTATTGTCAGTCAAAAGCGCGAGATCCCGACCAAGAATAAAGACACGATGGCCTACGTGACCATCGAAGACCTCAAAGGTTCCTATACGGGGATCGTATTCTCCGATATATACAGAAATTACAAAGAGTTAATCGACTCTGACGACCCGCTTCTCTTCAAGGGAACCCTCGATGTCACCGAGGAGAGCTGCCGCCTGATCGTCTCGGAAGTCCACCGGCTCACGGAGTACAACGGAGTGAGCTTCAGTTCCATCCATGTCGTCTTCGACGCAAACCGTATGGATGAAAGCCACCTGGGCCTGTTACGGGAGATATGCCGGAAGTACCCCGGCAAGCACGACTGCTACCTGCATCTCATCCTCCAGAACCAGAGTGAGACGGTCGTGTATCTGGGCAACGAGTCCAAGATCAACATCTCGCAGCCCTTGAAAGAGGAGGTCGAGCGCCTGCTCGGCCCGGGATCGACAACATTGCACTGACATTGAAGCGCTACCCATTGATCCTATCGGAGTGAGCTTGCCCGGCCATATAGACAGAACCTACCGAAGCTACACATCTAACCGTATTTATTCGCGTTTTACAGTGAAAATCAGCGAAACGGACCTCTATATCCTTGCCGATTCGGATCTGCGCGACTCCGCATTCTGCTCAGCTCTGGGATATCGTGCCCAGATAGAGGAATTCATCCGGATTCATCCGGAATTCAAAACATCCCTCGTGCCGATCCAGGAGGACAATCTGGCTCCCGAGATCGTCAGGGATATGCTTCGGGCTTCGATAATGGCCGGCGTGGGTCCCATGGCATCGGTTGCCGGGGCAATCGCAGAGTATGTCGGAAAAGATCTGCTCAAATATAGCGCTAATGTAATTGTTGAGAATGGCGGTGATATATACTTGAATGTAAGGGACGATGTGTCAATCGGAATCTTTGCTGGAGATTCGCCTTTGAGCGAGAAGATCGCCTTGAATATTTCCGCAAACGAAGCTCCCTTGGGAATTTGCACATCTTCGGGGACAGTAGGTCATTCGCTCAGCTTCGGGGTCGCAGACGCGGTCTGCATCAAAGCGCATTCGGCGGTGCTTGCCGATGCGGCTGCAACTTCGGTGGGGAATATCATCAAGCATAAATCCGACGTAAAGAGAGGACTCGAGAGGGCAATGGCCATAAAGGGTGTTCTGGGTGTTCTGATCGTAACCGGCAATACGCTGGCCATACAGGGGGCCATGGAAATCAAAAAGGCCTAGAATTAAAACCCACAGCGGAGAAGATCCTCAGGAAAATATCATCAAGAAAGGCTGCGCAAAAAAAGAGAGAACTCGAGAGGGCAATGGCTGCACTTAGGGCTTGAAATGCGCATTCCACACATTAAGTTTACATAACATATCTTATCAGACATTCTTTATCATGTCTTCCCGATGCCCCCAACGATACACAGGCAGCGATCACGTCCTTGAGGCAAAGCCCCATGCCTTGCGCGTATACCATACCTTTGCTTCCTTACATATGCTTCCATGAAAGACCGTAACACAACAGTGATTAATATCATTATAGTTAATATATTATATCTATTATATGGTATATTACTTTAACTAAGTTGAGATTATGGTTTATGTTTATCATTCAACATATTGTTTATATGCTTTTATATACGTCTTAACATTCAAACAGGTTGGTATTTTTTTGACGGATGATCCTGAAACCGGACAGGCGAAGTCGGAAATCTCAGATGATGAATTAAAGACCCTCTTCGGAGAGTTTCTTGATCAGATCGGATTGTCTGATCGTGAGTTTTTTTGGAACATCGACGAATATGCGCACGAACT
Organism: uncultured delta proteobacterium; assembly: GCA_963705165.1. Lineage (GTDB taxonomy): Bacteria > Desulfobacterota > Syntrophia > Syntrophales > UBA2192 > UBA2192. The sequence goes on from CAVPJD010000026.1 coordinate 67,933, forward strand.
GATCCCCGCGACCCTCGCCCTTCAGGTTGGGAGCTCCGAACCCTTTCATGCGGATTTTCGTGCTGCTCTGTGTTCCGACAGGAATTTTCAGCCGTTTCGGCCCGCCGCTCAGGGTCGGCACCTCGATCGTCGAGCCGAGGCAGGCCTGGGAGTAACTGACGGTCTTTTCAACATACAGATCATCCCCATCCCTCGAAAAGATAGGATGAGGGAGCACCTGGATGATGAGATAGAGATCCCCTGCCGGTCCACCATAGGGACCGGAAAGTCCCTTCCCTGCGAGACGGAGCTTCTTCCCGGACGAGATTCCGGCCGGGATCTTCACACTGACTTCCTCTGTCCTGTCACCCTTTTTCAGGGACAGCTTCTTCTCAGCCCCCAGAACTGATTCTTCCAGCGTTATCGACAGGTTATACTCGATGTCCTGCTCGCTGGGGGACGGAGCCTCGCGCTGACCGTAAGCCTGCTGGCCGAACAGATCCCCGTAAGGGTCGGCTTTGCGCTGCGTCGTGTAGGCACGTCTTCTGCCTCCGCCCCCTCTTGCGCCGTGCCAGGTGAATTCCCCGCCCAGGTTCCCGAAGCCGAATCCCCTGAGGATGTCATTGATATCGAAGTTGCGGAAGATGTCTTCCTGGGTGAACTTCTGACGGAAGGCATCCGTACCGAACTCATCGTATTGCTTGCGCTTTTCCGGGTCACTCAGAACGGCGTAGGCCTCGCTGATCTCCTTGAATTTTTCCTCGGCACGCTTTTTGTCGGAGGGGTTGCGGTCGGGGTGATGCTTGAGCGCAAGCTTTCTGTAGACTTTCTTGATCTCGTCCACACTGGCGCCCTTGTCGACACCGAGTACCTTGTAATAATCGTCTGCCATGACGTCTTCTTAAGCCCCCGGATCGTGATCTCTATTGTAAGATAGGTGCGCAGGGACTCTGCGTCAATGGATACCGACCATGTGGCCTGAGTCCCGATGAATCATGCGTCCCGGCCCAGATCGAAGGCCTTGAGATTGGCCTGTACGTTTTTCTCCGGCAGGACCTCGCTCAGGACCTTCTTCCATTCCTCGGGGCTGATCTCCGGGATAAAGCGGGAGATGGCGCCGAGCATGACCGTGTTGACGGCCCTCCGGTTCCCGGCTTTGGCGGCCAGCTCCGGGCCGGCGATGACCTTCAGCTTGTCTTTGCCGAACAGGGAACGGATGCTTTCGTAGACGTCCTTCGGGTAATCGGCCTCACCCAGGTTGACGGAGGGCGGATAGATCTCCTCGTCGTTGACGAGGACCATCCCCCCCGTTTTCAGGTAATCCAGGTATCGCAGGGATTCCAGCTTCTCAAAGGAGACGATCATGTCCACGTCACCCTTCCTGGCCAGGGGCGAATAGACCTTTTCCCCGTAACGGACATGGCTCGTGACGCTGCCGCCGCGCTGGGCCATGCCGTGGACCTCGCTCTTCTTCACATCGTAGCCCTTGACCATCATGACCTTGCAGATGATATCGCTTGCCAGCAGGATTCCCTGTCCCCCGACCCCGGCAAGCAGAAGGTTTTTTACCCTGTTATCCATGGCTTTATTGGTCCTCCCGAGTAATCGCTTCCTGGCGGCAAAGCTGCGCGCACAGCGTACAGCCCGTGCACAGGGTCGCGTCGATGACGGCGATCCCTTTCTGTTTCTTCCGGTCCGGCCTCGCAGGCAGTCCCGTCTTCTCGAAATCCTTCCACGAGATGGCGGGGCAGCCGCAGCTCAGGCAGACCTTGCATCCGATGCATGTCTCGGGATCGATGCGGAAAGGCTTCGCCTGTGTGGCTTTCTTGCTCATCAGCAGCACGCAGGGCGACCGGGCAATAATCAGCGAGGGGCCTTCCTTCTGAAGCTCGCGCTTCAGGACTTCCGTTGTGTTCTTGAACTCCAGCGGATCGATCACCTCGACGCTGTCGATTCCCAGGATCTTTCCCAGGGCCGCTAAATCAAGTTCCTTCGCCTTTTCGCCCTGGAGGGTGGTGCCCGTGGCCGGGTGCTCCTGCATGCCCGTCATGGCCGTGGTCCGGTTGTCGGCGATGATGAAGACGGCATCGCTTCTGTTGTAGGCCGCATTCAGCAGCGTCGTGATCCCCGAGTGGATGAAGGTGGAATCGCCGATGACGCCGACGACCTTCCCCTTCCCTTTCGGTCCCAGGGCCTTGCTCATTCCGTGGGCGATGCCGATGCTTGCGCCCATGCAGATGCAGCTGTCCATCCCGGACAGGGGCTTCATGTACGAAAGGGTGTAGCATCCGATGTCGCCCGAAACGAAGGCCTTTGTCTTGTTCAGAGCGTAGAACAGCCCGCGGTGGGGGCAGCCCGGACAGAGGTTGGGCGGCCGGGGCGGGATCGTCTGCAGGGTTACGGCCGGTGCCGACGATGTCCCGGTGATGGCTTTCTCCACGACACCGGGGTCGAACTCGTTGGTGTAGGGGAAGACGGCCTTCCCCGTCACCTCGATCCCCATGGCCTTGATCTGATCCTCGATGAAGGGGTCCAGTTCCTCGACGACGTAGAGCTTCTTCACCTTCGAGGCGAACTCACGGATCATCCGCTCGGGAAGGGGGTGCACCAGGCCCAGCTTGAGGTAAGAGTAGCCGGGAAAGGCGTCCTTTGCGTAGTTGTAGGGCATGCCTGCCGTGATGATCCCCACCTCGGTGCTGCCCATCTCCATGCGGTTTCCTGCGAAGGTCTCCGCCCATTCCCGGATTGCCTGTGTGCGCTTCTCCACCTCGACACGTCTGGCCCGGGCGTTCATCGGAACCATGACGTACTTGAGGGGGAGATGGCGGATCTCCGTGCGGTCCGCGGCCTTCACGGGCTTCTCGATCCGGACGACGCTCTTGGAGTGGGAAACGCGGGTCGTCGTCCTGAGGAAGACCGGCGTGTCGAACTTCTCGGAGAGCTCGAAGGCGAGCTTGATGAAGTCCTTTGCCTCCTGGCTGTCGGCCGGCTCCAGCATGGGGATCTTCGCGAACTTCGCATAATTGCGGTTGTCCTGCTCGTTCTGCGAGCTGTGAAGCGACGGGTCGTCGGCCGTGATGATCACGAGCGCCCCGTTCGTCCCGGTGTAGCTCACCGTGAACAGAGGATCGGCCGCCACGTTGACGCCCACGTGCTTCATCACCGCCATGGACCGGGCCCCTGCAAAGGCGGCTCCGATGGCCACCTCGAGTCCGACTTTTTCATTGGGCGACCACTCGGCATAGACGCCCTTGTACAGTGCGAAGGCCTCCAGGATTTCCGTGCTCGGAGTTCCCGGGTAGCCCGATCCGAAGGTGGCCCCGCACTCCCAGGCGCCGCGGGCAATCGCCTCGTTTCCCGACATGAGTTCCTGCATCGTTCTTCTCCGTCTCCCTTTATCCCAGTTGCGCGATCTTGCGCTTGAGCAACGACGAGGCCGCGGGGTCCTTGGTCTTATCCAGCGCCTTTTTGTAAAACTCCAGCGCCTTCCCGCCGTCGTTCATCTCTTCGTAGATGCGCGCGATATTCCGGTAGCTGAGCCCCTCGTGGACATTTCCCGGCTTCGAGTCCACGACCCGGGTGAACGCTTCCAGGGCCTTGTCATATTCCTTCTTTGCCTCGAAGGCGTATCCGATCCCGAACCAGGCGTATACCGTCCGGATGTCTTTCCCGGGCGCCTTGTCGATAAATAGCCGGTAGACCTGGATCGACCTGTCGAACTCGCCGGCCGTGAAGTAGAGGTTTCCCAGCTCATACCGGGCTCCCTGGGCGGCATCGCTCGAGGGGTACTTCGCCACGACGCTCTCAAAGGCCTTGGCGGCCTCGGGGTCGGCAAGCCCCGTCCCCATGGGGTCGGCCCTCATGAGCTTCATCCGGGCCTCGAAATAGAGCCTGGCCGCCTCGCTCTCGTTGTGGGCCGAATAAAAGAAATACCCCGCTCCCAGTACGATCACGAGGGCGAGTGCGCCGGCAGCCGCGTAGAGCTTCTGCCGGTTCTCCCGGGCATAGGTCATGACCTTCCCCACGCCCTCCTGGAAGGCGTCGGGCTGCTCCAGGTCTTGTTTATCCATCTTTGCTGCAACCATATTTTATCTCTCCCAAGCTTCTTTCAGGGTTTTTGCATGGCTGTAAAAATCTCGCCCACCCGTGCCGGTGCCCGGACGATTTTTCCCTCCCGGTTCAGGAATGCATGAACCGTCAAACCCTCCACGAGGAGCTTTTCCCGCTTCTCGTCCCAGATCTCGTAGGCGAACTTCACGCTGGCGCGCCGAAAATACTCGATCCGGGTCTCGACGCTGACGATTTCGTCATACCGTGCCGGGAAAAGGTAGTGGCACTCAAGCTGTGTGAGCGGCAGGAAAAACCCTTCCTTCTCCATCTCGTCGTAGACGACGCCCGCCTCCCGCATCAATTCCGTCCGTCCGATCTCGAACCAGCGTATGTAGTTCGTGTGATAGACGATCCCCATCGCATCGGTGTCGGCGTAAATGACCCGGATCTTAACGACGCCTGTCTTCAATAAACCGTCTCCAGTCTCGAATGAACCCCTCCATCAGCAGGCAGCCCGGGGACACGAGAATTCCGCTTTCACGCGCCGCCGGCTCGCTGTAGGCCTTGCCGTTTTTCAGATTATCCGACGGGACGGACGACAGAACGGCAAAGGGGCTCGCCTCCGAGACATGCGTCTTTTTTGCCACCGGCGTAGGATGGTCGCTCAGCACGAGCACCCGAAAATCGCCGAAACGTGCGATTCCCTTCAGGACGGTCCCGACGACCTTCTCGTCGAAATCCTCGAGGGCCTTCACCTTGCCTTCCGTGTTCCCCTCGTGGCCCATCTCGTCGGGAGCTTCCACGTGGACGAAGGCAAAGTCTTTCTCCCGGAGGGCTTCGAGGGCTTTCTCGGCCTTTCCGACGTAGTTCGTGTCGATGTAGCCCGTGGCCCCTTCCACTTTCAGGACCTCGAGCCCCGCATAGACCCCGAGCCCGTTCAGAAGATCGACAGCGGAGATCATGCCCCCCCGCAGACCGAATTTTTTCGTGAGGGGCTCCATGGCAGGCTTGCCGCCCTGGCCCCAGAGCCAGATGGAGGTTGCCTGCTTCTTTCCCTTTTCACTGCGGGAGCGGTTCACGGGGTGATCCCTGAGCACCTCCCTGGACTTCAGCATCACATCAAGGACCTCGTTGGCGCCTTTGCCTTTCGGCAGGTACTGAGCCGTCGCCTGCCCGGTAATGTCATGCGGGGGGGTCGTCTCCACCACCGGCCCACCGCCCTTCCAGACGAGCAGGTGCCGGTAGCCCACGCCGGGGTAGAACTTCAGGCGCCCGGAGCCGATTGACTGATCGAGCCCGAGGATGATCTGGCGCGCCTCGTCCGTACTGATGTGCCCGGCCGTGAAGTCCGCCATGATCGGATCCGGCCCGTCTCCGAGGGTGACCAGGTTGCACCGGAAGGCCAGGTCCCCCGGGTCGAGAGGGACGCCCATGCTGGCGGCCTCCAGCGGCCCGCGCCCCGTGTAGCACGCCTCAGGGTCGTAGCCGAGTACCGAAAGGATGGCCACGTCGCTGCCCGGTTTCAACCCTTTCGGGACCGTGTCGATGAGGCCGAGGGTCCCCTCCCGGGCGATCCTGTCCATGTTGGGGATCTTTGCATATTCCAGCGGGGTCTTCCCGCCCAGACTCTCGACGGCCCAGTCAGCCATGCCGTCGCCCAGAAGCACTGCATATTTCATTTCAGTCTGTCGTCCTCGATGCGGATGCGCACCGTTTTGCCTTTCAGAACGGCCAGCCTGTCGATTTCCTTCAGGGCCGCCCGCATATCCTTCTCCCGGGATTCGTGGGTCGTCATGACGACGGGCACCGAGCCCGCCTTGTCCTGGGCCCTGCCCTTCTGGATGACGGCGGAAATGCTGATGTTGTGCTTCCCGAGAATCCCGGAGATTTTCGACAGCACGCCGGGCCGGTCCAGGGCCGAAAAACGGAAGTAGTAATTGGTCACGATGTCGTCCATCGGCATCAGCGCGATGGTCTCGATTCTGTCCTCCGAGAGCGACCGCGAAGGGACACGGCGCGATATCCCTTTCAGGAGGTCCCGGGCGATGTCGATCAGGTCGGCGACGACGGCGCTTGCCGTGGGCATCATGCCCGAGCCCTGTCCATAGAGAAATACGGGGCCCGAGGCGTCGCCGCGAATGTGCAGGGCGTTGTAGTTGCCGTTCACGCTCGCCAGCAGGTGATCGAAGGGGATCATGGTCGGGTGGATCCGCGCCTCGATGGCCCCGCCCCGCTCAATCGCGATGGCCAGCAGCTTGATCTTGTAACCCAGTTCCTTGGCAAACTCGATATCCTGCTGGCTCACCCCCGTAATGCCTTCTCGATAGATTTCCTCCAGGTTCACCTTCTTGCCGTAGGACAGGGCCAGCACGATCCCCAGCTTGTGAGCCGTGTCGATCCCCTCCACGTCGAAGGTGGGGTCCGCCTCGGCAAAACCGAGGGCCTGTGCCTCGCGCAGCACCGTCTTGAAGTTCTTCCCCTCGTCGGTCATTTTCGTGAGGATGAAATTCGTGGTCCCGTTCAAGATGCTGAAGATGGACCGGATCCGGTTGGCCGCAAGGCTCTCCCGGAGGGTCTTGATGACGGGGATGGTGCCCCCGACGCTCGCCTCGAAACCGATATTGACCCCGCGGCGCTCGGCGGCCTTGAAGATCTCGTTTCCGTAGGTGGCCAGCAGGGCCTTGTTGGCCGTCACCACGTGCTTGCCCTGCCGGATGGCCTCGAGAATGAAGCCCTTCGCCGGCTCGTAGCCTCCGACAAGCTCGATGACGATGGAGATCTCGGGGTCGTTCAGGATGGCTCTGGCGTCCTTGGTCAGGAGCTTGCGGTCCACCGTCACCGGTCGGGGCGTCTTCAAATCGAGATCGGCAATCTTCTTGACGACGAGTTTCGCCCCCAGGCGCTGCTCGATGAGGCTTCCGTTTTCCATGAGCAGCTTCACAGTGCCGGCACCGATGTTGCCGAAACCGATCAACCCGGCATAGATGGTTTTCATCGCTCACGCTCCCGTAAAAAATGGCTTATGGCAAAAGACGTAATGCAAAGGGTCAAAGGCCTTTCGAAGCACTCGATTATAGTGAAAACGATTGTTTTGTCAAAGCAATTCCATCGGGCATCAGCCCGTTCGGGCCAGGTCGAGCCGCCCTTCCCACTTCCACAGCAGGACCTCCCTCAGCGCGGCGTGCTCTGGCCGCTCAAGCCGCGGGTCCCTCTCCACCAACCGGAAGGCCTCCGTCCGGGCATCGTTCAGGAGCCTCCCATCGCGAAGGATGTCGGCCACCCTGAAATCGGGGAAACCGGACTGTCGGGTCCCCATGAACTCCCCCGGGCCGCGGATCTCGAGATCCGCCTCGGCGATCCGGAAGCCGTCGACCGTCTGCTCCATGATCCGCAGGCGCTTGCGGGCGTTTTCCGACCCTTTGTGACCGGTCATCAGGACACAGTAAGAGGGGATATCGCTGCGGCCAACCCTGCCCCGGAGCTGGTGAAGCTGTGCGAGGCCGAACCGCTCGGCGTGTTCGATCACCATGAGGGAGGCCTGGGGAATGTCGATCCCGACCTCGATCACGGTGGTCGATACCAGGATGTCAAGCCTGCCGTCGTTGAAGGACTTCATGATCTCGTCCTTCTCCGGACCCTTCATCCGGCCGTGGACGAGACCGATGCGAAGCTCCGGGAAGACATCCTTTTGAAGGTGCTCGGCCATCCGCGTGGCATCCTTGAGATCAAGGGCCTCCGATTCCGTGACGAGGGGGTATACGATGAAGACCTGGTTTCCCTTGACGATCTCCTTCCGGACGATTTCGTAGACCCGGGGCCGTTCCTTCTCGAAGAAGACCTTCGTCTTGACGGGCTTCTTGCCGGGGGGCATCTCGTCGAGGACCGAGATGTCCAGGTCCCCATAGACGGTCATGGCCAGCGTCCGAGGGATCGGCGTTGCCGTCATGACCAGCACGTCCGGATTTGCCCCTTTGGCCCTCAGGGCCGCTCGCTGCACGACGCCGAAACGGTGCTGCTCGTCGACGACGACAAGGCCCAGTTTCCTGAATTCCACGCCCTCCTGGATGAGGGCGTGGGTGCCCACGACGAACTGGATCTCGCCGTTTTCGATCTGGCGGGCAACTTCCTTTTTCTCAGCAGGACGCATGCTCCCCAGAAGAAGCGCCGCCCTGAGACCCAGGGATCCCACCCACCGCGCGATGTTCCGGTAGTGCTGCTCCGCGAGTATTTCCGTCGGCGCCATGATAGCCGCCTGGTAGCCGTTTTCGCAGGCCGTCAACATCGCCGCCATGGACACGACGGTCTTGCCGCTTCCCACGTCCCCCTGCAGCAGACGGTGCATGGGCGAAGGCCTCGCCATGTCCCCGTGGATTTCACCGATCACCCGCTTCTGTGCCTCTGTCAGAGCGAAGGGCAGGATGGAAAGGAACCGGCCCGAAAGCTCCCCTCGCGTCTGGAAAGCGATCCCCTCTTCGAGAATGTGCCCCTTGTGCTTGAGGGCCATGGCCAGTTCGAAATAGAAAAGCTCGTCGAAAATGAGTCTCTTGTGCGCCGTCGAGCGCATGTCGTTGAGCGGGTGGAGCTCCTCTTCCTGCCCCGGGAAATGAACGGTGCGGACGGCCTCGATGATGTCGATGAGACCCTGCCTCTCGCAGATGTCGCGGGGAATCGGCCCCGGGACGTAGCGCGCATAATCCTCGACGGCGTGCATGAGGATGCGGCGCAGGGGCTTCTGCCCGAGCCCCTCCGTTTCAGAGTAGATGGGTACGATCCGCTTGAAATGCAGGCGAGAGTCCTCGCCCTCTTCGAGAATCTCGAAGTCGGGGTGGATCATCTCGAGTTCGAACTGGTAGAGGCGGACATCGCCCGTGAGGATCACCCGGATGCCCGGCTTGAACGTATTGCGCAGATAGGTGAAGCTGCCCTTGAACCACTTCGCCTTGAGAATTCCCGATTCGTCCTGGAGAACGACCTCGAACACTTTCCTTCTGTGGTAGGGGCGGATCTCCGCCCGGACGACATCGCCAATGACGGTTTCCTTCTTGCCGACCTCGGCTTCGGTGATCGTTTTGACAAAACGCCGGTCTTCGTATTTACGGGGGAGGAAATAAAGCAAATCCTCGACCGTCTTGAGACCCTTGCGCGCAAGAAGCACTCCGATCCTGGGACCCACCCCTTTTACGAACTGGGCCTGCAGGGTCAGTTTCCCGATGGCCGCATCGAGGGATTCCCGCACTTCCCGCTCGACCCCCTCGGGTGGACGTCGGTAGCCGGGCTCCGACCATTGGGCCAGGAGGGCTTTCATCGAGTCAACCCGGGCAAGCCCCCCGGAGACCCTCCCCTGCCTCTCCACGAGAGACACCTTTTCAAAACCGGAGAAGAGATCATCCATCTGCGTCAGGAGTTCCTCGAGGCGGGCGGCCTCCCCCGGATGTTTCACCCGTTGCCGGACCATCTCTCGAAGATCGGCGATTTTCCTGCGCAGAGGCACCTCCAGATCCCGGACGATGGCCAGGTTCCGGTAGGCATTTCCGGCCGAGAACCGCAGGGGGGTTTCGATCTTCTCGAGGGCCTGTTTCAGGGTTTCCATGATCTCATGTCCCTTATCGACTCTTCGATGCAGTCCCGACGCTTTTCGACTTGGGCCATGCCGGAAAAGCAACCCCGACACATCCGGAACTTCCCGATATGGTTATCAAAGTTCCTCTCTTTTCTCAAGCCCGAGTTGTTCCCGGCACGCAGATTCATGCCCTGGCGGCACAGGATCGCATTGACTTATTCGACGTTTTCGGATAATGTGCAACCGTTTTCCACCGAATGGCCTTTATCCATCCATTCTATCATCTAACTCCACACAACAGGAGCGCTCATGGGGGGGAATATTTCATACAAGGACTCCGGAGTTGACATTGAAAAGGGAAACCGTTTCATCGACGTGATCAAGCCGCTCGTCAAGACGACTTTCCGAAAAGAAGTGATGGGCAGCCTCGGCGGCTTCGGGGGCCTCTTTCACCTCGACAAGGTCAAATATCGGGACCCCATTCTCGTCGCCTCGACAGACGGCGTGGGCACCAAGCTCAACATCGCCCGGATGATGAAACGCTACAACACGATCGGGATCGACCTCGTCGCCATGTCCGTAAACGACGTGATCGTCCAGGGCGCGGAGCCCCTCTTCTTCCTCGACTACATCGCCTCCGGCGCCCTCGACGTCGAAACGGGCAGGCAGCTCATCGAAGGCATCGTGAAAGGCTGCAAGGATGCCGGATGCGCCCTTTTGGGCGGGGAGACGGCCGAGATGCCGGGGTTCTATGGCGAGGGGGACTACGAACTGGTGGGCTTCTGCGTCGGCATCGTCGAGGCGGACAGGCTGATCGACGGCTCCCGGGTGGGCATCGGCGACAAGATCATCGGACTTGCCTCGAGCGGGATCCACAGCAACGGCCTGTCGCTTGCGCGAAAGGTCTTCTTCGACCGCTGCGGCCTGCAGGCCAACGACCCCGTGGAGGGCTTGCTCCTGCCGGTCGGCGAGGAGCTTCTCACGCCCACGAGGATCTACGTCCGGAGCATTCTGAATCTCAACAAGAACTTCAGCCTGAAGGGGCTCGTCCACATCACGGGCGGCGGCTTCTACGACAATATCCCGCGCATCCTGCCCGAGCGCTGCTCGGCCTTGATCCAGCGGGGGAGCTGGCCCGAGCTGCCCGTCTTTCAGGCCATCCGGAAGCATGGACAGATCGAAGACGCGGAGATGTTCCGGGTATTCAACATGGGGATCGGCATGATGATCATCGTGGACAGCGAAACCGCGCCGGAGGTCATCGAACGGCTGGGCGCCCTGGGGGAGAAGGCCTACATGATCGGCTCGATCGAGAAGCGCCAGAAGGATTCCCCGCCCGTGATCATATCATGAACAGGCATTCAGGGAGCCCCTCATGTCGAGAATCGTAAATCTGGGCGTCCTCGTTTCGGGAAGCGGCTCCAATCTCCAGTCCATCATCGACCACATCGAAAAGGGGATTCTGCCTGCCCGGATCCGTATCATTCTGAGCAACCACCCCGGGGCCTTCGCCCTTGAACGGGCCCGAAAGCACGGCATTGCCTGCGCCGTGATCGAGTACGGCGGCTCCGGCAGCCGGGAGCAATACGACCAGAGACTCGTGGATGCCCTGAAGGCACACGACGTGGAGCTGGTGGTGCTCGCCGGTTTCATGAGGGTTCTCTCGCCCCTTTTCCTGCGAGCATTCCCCACGCGCATCATGAACATCCACCCGGCCCTCCTGCCGTCTTTTCCCGGCACGCACGGCCAGCAGAAGGCCTTTGACTACGGCGTAAAATTCTCCGGCTGCACCGTACACTTCGCCGACGAAGGCGTGGATACAGGTCCCATCATCATCCAGGCCATCGTCCCCGTCTACGACTCGGATACGGAGGACACTCTTTCCGGGCGCATCCTGAAGGAAGAGCACCGGATCTACCCGAAGGCGATCAAGCTCTACGCCGAGGGCAAACTGCAGGTCGAGGGCCGCAAGGTACGCATCAAGGATCACCCGCAGCCGGAAGACAGCCCCCGGCACAACCCTCCCGTCGTTGACTTTTGAGTCCCGCCACCTCATGATCGCATTTGACAAGAGGGCTATCTTTCTGGAAAATAGGTCATCATTGAAGGGCTTCCGTCAGGAGGCCAAGGATTGCAAACCATGTACGACGTGATCGTCATCGGCAGCGACCTCAGTTCCTTCATCGCCGCACTGCTGTCCGCCCGATACGGCCGCAAGACGCTCCTGCTTTCCGAATGCGGTCTCGGTGACAGCCTCACACTCTCGGGTTATACCTTCAATATCGACCCTTTCCCCTGGAGCGGCTTCGGCGCAGGACAGATCTTCACAAAGCTGTTCTCCGAGCTCAACATCCCCCTGCCGGACGCGGCCAAGATCTCCCCCCTGAACCCGGCCTTCCAGGTCGTCCTGCCGGAGCATCGGATCGATTTCTGCATCGACAGGGAGGCCCTCATCAACGACATCAGGCGCGAGTACCCCGGTGAAGACAGTCAGGTCCAGAACCTTTACCAGTCCGTCACCAGGGTCTGCGACACCCTGGACAAGGCGATCCGGGAGTCTCTGACATCGGCGGACGGGTCCTTCAAAGACCTCATGAAGAACTGGCTCGACATGCCCTTTTTCATGGCGGATATCTGGCGAGTGTCGCACAAGCTCCGGTCCCTCGGGAGGCAGCCGTCCCTGGAAGCGATTTTCGATTCGGGACTCACCCTGTTTTCGAACCAGTACGTCAACCACGACAAACCGCTCTCGTCGGCCTACCTGCTTTCGCTGCCCTGGCGCGGGCTTTACTATCATTTCGGCGGCAAGCACCTCATGCTCGGTCAGCTGCGGAAGCGCTTCGAGGACCTCCGGGGCGAAACCCTCACGGACTGCGCGATCACGGCCATCCGTGCCGGAGGCAAGATCGAGGTGGACATCAAGCCGAAAGGCAAGCCGATCAGCGTCGTGGGACAGGAGCTGATCATCAGCGTAAAATCCCCTGCTCTGGCGATCCTGCTGTCGGGGGAAAAGAAACTATCCAGGCTCGCGCGGAAACTCCGCAGGGTCGAAACGGCTCAGTATCCCTTCACCCTGCACATGGGCGTCGACAACCGGGGGCTGCCGGACCGTATGAGCGAATACGTCATCTTCGTCCCGGAACACTCCCGGGACGCCGGAAGCGAAACCGGCCCCTTTCTCTTCCTGGAGTCGAGTGTCGCCGATGACGCGGGACTCGCTCCCCGCGGGAAACGGACGCTGACGGTAACGGCGCTGCTGTCCCGTTCCCCGCTGCACATGGAGAACGGGGAGCTCAAGGCAACGGCAGAGGATATGATCCGGTCTCTCGAGAGATTCCTGCCGTTTCTTCGGGAGAGCATGGACTGCATGGATGTGGATCGCTCCATCGAGGTTTCCCGCCAGTATCAGCAGGTCGTGAATCCCCGCTATCGCTTCCCGGGGCCGTCTCTTCCCTCCCTGGCGACACTCCCGCTCAAGTCCCCCCTGCGCAACGTCCGGATCACCGGTGGAATAACCTTTGCAGGTTTGGGCTTCGAGGGAGAGGTCCTGTCCGGCATGCAGGCAGGTTACCTCGCAGCAGGGGACGCCGAGATATGAAAAAGATCGCAGATAATTTCGAAATCCAGAGCCTGGGCGAACCGAAGATCCCGTCCCCGCTTACGGTGGGCTACTTCAAGAGCGATGACGAGCGGGTCCTCTGTGACATCAGCATCGGTCTGCGCAAAGCACTTCCGTCCAGGCCTCTCAAGTCCATGTCCCTGGAAGTCGCCGGCCCGCGGCATATGATCTTCTTCGAACCGCAGAAGGTCAAGGCGGCCGTGGTCTCATGCGGAGGCCTGTGCCCGGGGATCAACGACGTCATCCGCGCCCTCGTCATGGAGCTCCATCACCGTTACGGCGTCCGGAACATCGTCGGCGTCAAGTATGGCCTCCAGGGCCTGATCCCGCGATACGGCCATGACTTCCTCGAACTCTCAACGGATGTCGTCAAGGACATCCAGGATCTCGGCGGCAGCATCCTCTCTTCGTCCAGGGGCAACCAGGACATCACCGAAATGGTCGACGCCCTGGAGAGGATGAACATCAATCTTTTCTTCGTCATCGGCGGGGACGGCACCATGCAGGCCGCCCAGCTCATCACCGACGAGATTGCACGCAGAAAGCTCAAGATCGGCGTGATCGGCATCCCGAAGACGATCGACAACGATCTGGTGCTCATCCAGAAGAGTTTCGGTTTCGACACGGCCATCTCGGAGGCCGTCAAGACGATCCAGTGCGCCCACGTCGAAGCCAAAGGGGCCCCCATGGGCATCGGCCTCGTGAAACTGATGGGGCGACAGTCCGGCCACATCGCCGCCTCGGCAGCCCTGGCCCAGGGCGATGCGACTTTCGTCCTGATCCCCGAAGAGCCCTTCGACCTGGAAGGGGATAAAGGGTTCCTCCGCCATCTCGAGAGACGGCTCGTTGCCCGGAATCACGCCGTCATCATCGTGGCCGAGGGCGCCGGGCAGAACCTCTTCTCCCGAAAGGCAACGGTGAAACGCGACGCCTCCGGGAACATCCGGCTCAACGACATCGGCGTATTCCTGAAGGAGAAGATCGAAGAGCACTTCCGGAAAAAGAAGATGGAGATCAACCTCAAGTACATCGACCCCAGCTACATCATCCGGAGCGTGCCGGCCAATGCCAGCGACAGTATCCTTTGCGGGGTTCTTGCGCAGTATGCCGTCCATGCCGGGATGGCCGGCAAAACGGGCATGCTCGTAGGCCTCGTCAACGACGCTTACGTCCACATGCCCTTTCGGGCCGTCGCGGCCCAGAGGAAGATGATCGACCCCAAGGGCAACATCTGGATGCTCGTCCTCGAGTCGACGGGGCAGCCCCTCTCCATGAAGAACTAAAAACCGCTTGCAATATTCTCAGGGTTGGTTTATGTAATCGGACTGATTTCTTTTTGAGAGGTGTCTGTTATGGCCAGAGTCTGCGGTGTCTGTGGCAAGGGCCCGGTGGTGGGTAACAATGTCAGCCACGCCAACAACAAAACGAAACGGGTCTGGTACCCCAATCTCCAGAAACTCCAGATCATTGATGACAAGGGTTCCGTGAAACGGATGAAGGTCTGCACCCGCTGCCTGCGGTCGGGCTTCGTGCGCAAAGCCCTATAGGCCACCGTCAAACCCCGCTTTCGCAATATCCTGCAGCGTTGCCGACAGGAACTCTTCACAGTCGGCAACGCTTTCGATTCCCCTCTGCAGAAGATCCCGGATGCCGCTCCGCACCTTCTCCCCGGCAACTCCCCCGTAGAACTTGTGGAGGAAAAGCTCGGTTCGGCCCTCAAGGCTCACCGACCGGCGCAGGATCTCGTTGCGGTACGCGGCCATGCCCTGCACAACGGCGTCCCGCGCTAGCGCCTCCGGCAGCGAGTAGGACCAGGCCAGCGTGCCGACAAGGCCCTCGAGACGGTTTTCGAGGGTCCAATCCACGGCTTGAGAAAAAAGCTCCACGATCTCGGGGTATCGCCCGAAGACCACCAGATCTACGGCCATCTCGATGAGAAGGTGCGATCGATACAGCGCTTCTTCCATGGGGATCTTCCCGTCGTGCCGCCCGCGCAGTTCGATCATGTTCTGCACAAGCGCTGCGCCCTTGCGGTAGGCATACCCTCCGGAGGCATTCTCGAAACGGTCGTGGCCTCGCCGGGTGATGTGACCGTGGTGGGACAGATCGTCCACAAGGAGGTGGAACTGGATGAAACGCGCCTTGGCGTGTTCGGGCGCAACGGCCCCGAGGCGCTCAATCCGGTGGGTCATTTCAGGCGTAATGTCCCGGTGGATGGGAAGAATATCGGGCATCACGTTGTAGATGAGGATATCGAGGTTATCCGGGCACAGTCGGGCGCCCGCATACTCCTTCAGCAGCCATGTGTGCGTGTTGAGCAGCATCTCATTTTAGAAAATCCGTATCAGAGAGGCAATGCAACCCTCTTCACGGCTCCTCCCCGAACGGCTCCTTCCAATCGGTGTCTTCCAGGAAAGGGATCGAGTTCTCCCGCGCCATGGCATCCAGGACGCGGTCGACAACCCCCTCGAGACCGTCGGGAATGCAGAGCATCACGACGGCGGTTTTCGAGTCGACGGTGGTCACCGTGGCGATCCCGTCATAGCCCTCCACGAGGAACTGGAAATGGGCGATGTGACGGGCCGGCAACCGGAAATAACGTTTGCGGCACCCTGTCATGGACGTTCTCATCAGAAAAGCAGGGATATCAGTAGCATCGGCATTGACAAAGATCAAGGACGAATAATTCTTCTCTTGACACAAACCCCGACGCTGTTAGTATAGGCGGTGCCCCGACTGGCCCGACAAAACAACGAAGGCCGGCGAATAGGCCCCGAGGAAGAACATGTCTTTATGCTGCCGATCACACGATGGAAACTGTCTGAAACGCAAGATGAACTCCAGTCTCTTTTCGTAAGGGAATTCAAGCTCAGCCCGATCGTAGCCCAGATCCTCATCAACCGGCAGATCATCGATCTCGAGTCGGCCAACCGCTATCTGAACTCCTCGCTTCACGACCTTCACAGTCCGTTTCTCATGAAAGACATGAATAAGGGCGTGGAGCGGCTCATCCGGGCCATCCAGGGCAGGGAAAAGGTAGCCATCTACGGCGATTACGATGCCGACGGCATCACCTCGCTGGCATGCCTCTACCGTTTTCTGCAGGGGATTCACGACAGCGTAATCTACTACATCCCCGACCGGGTGAGCGAAGGCTACAGCTTGAACCGTTCGGCCATTGACCGGCTGAAGGCGCAGAACGTCAGCCTGATCATAACCGTTGACTGCGGGGTATCGGACCGGGAGGAAATCGATTACGCCCGCTCCCTCGGCATCGACACCATCGTTCTCGATCATCACGAAGTCCCGCCTGCGCTCCCCAATGCGTCGGCTGTCATCAACCCCAACCGCAGCGACTGCCCGTTCCCCTTCAAACAGCTCGCCGGTGTCGGGATTGTCTTCAATTTCCTGATTGCGTTGCGCGGGGGCCTGCGCACAGTCGGTTTCTGGTCCAACCGTCCCTACCCGAACCTGAGGGATTATCTCGACCTCGTGGCCCTGGGCACGATCGGCGACCTTTCGCCCCTGGTTGATGAAAACCGGATTTTTTCCCGGATCGGTCTCGAACTCATCAATGAAGACCGCCGCGTGGGCCTGAAAGCCCTGAGGGACACGGCGGGACTGGGAAATACGGCCATCGACTCCGGGGTGGCCTCCTTCTCGATCATTCCCCGGATCAATGCGGCCGGACGCGTCGGGACGCCCGATGACGCCGTCCGGCTCCTGCTGACGGAAGACCCCGCCGAAGCGC
The DNA here is from genome assembly GCA_963705165.1 of uncultured delta proteobacterium. Classification (GTDB taxonomy): domain Bacteria; phylum Desulfobacterota; class Syntrophia; order Syntrophales; family UBA2192; genus UBA2192. Next base: position 84,892 of record CAVPJD010000026.1, read on the forward strand.
AGCGCCTCGCCGCGCGCCTGGAGACGTGCAACCGGGAACGCCAGCGCCTCGAAAAAACGATTTTCGACGATATCATCGCCCGGATCCACTCCATGGGCAATACGAAAGACAAAGGTGCCCTCGTCCTGGCCTCGCCGGAATGGCATCCCGGTGTGATCGGGATTGTGGCCTCCCGGGTCGTGGACCGTTTCTACCGACCCACGATCCTCATCAGCCTCAAGGACGGCATCGGCAAGGGCTCGGGAAGAAGCATCGCCGAATTCAATCTCTACGAAGGGCTCAAGCTCTGCGATTCCCTGCTCATGTCCTACGGGGGGCATCGATACGCCGCGGGCGTCTCCATCAAGGAGGGCAACATCGAGAGGCTGAGCGAAATGCTCGGGGACATCGTCAAGGAGGGGCTTGTCGTACAGGGACTGATCCCGGAAACGAACATCGACGCCCAGTGCAGCCTGAACCAGATCACCCATGAACTGGTCTCCCAGTTCGACCGTCTGGCCCCCTTCGGGACCCGGAACCCGGAACCGATCTTCTGCGCCCGCAACGTCCAGGTGTCATACCCCACGGTGGTAGGCAACAAGCACCTCAAGATGCGGGTCTACGGCGACGGCGTCTCCTGCAACTCCATCTGGTTCAACAAGGGGGATTATGCGCAGGATATAGAGGGCGTGCGGCTGGACATCGCTTTCACCCCGCAGATCAACTACTGGAACGGCTCCTCGAACATCCAGTTGAAAGTGCGCGACATCGCCACCGCCTCGACGCCGGACCGATAAAGTGATCCCCGCCTTTAGCCTTTAGCCTTTAGCCTTCGTCAGGTACTCCACGACGTGAACCATACCGCGCACGAGCTGTGACATCTTGTCGAAGCGCAGCGTCTCGATCGTGTCTTTCTCGCCGTGATAATTGGGATTGCGGTAGAAGGCCGTGTCGGTCACCATGACGGCCCGAAAGCCCATTTTCCAGAAGGATCCGTGATCGGACAGGCCGATGCCGGGAATGAAGGGCAGCGCCACGAGATGCTCGACGGGGAGCCCGGAGCCGGCCTTCATGGACTCGGCCACTGCAAGCGTCAGCTCGCGGGAGGACACGTTGCCCACCACCCCGATGAAGTTTCCACGATCGGGGAAAAGCCAGTGCATTCCGGGTACGGGGAAGGCCTGACTGCCCTCGTCATCATTGAAGTACCCCACCATCTCGAGAGAAATCATCCCGACAATGTTCTCGCCCCGGTTGCGGGCCTGCATGGCATAGACGTAACTGCCCATGGAGGAGGTCATGAAGGCGGGCGGTTCCTCGAGAACGAAGAAGATCAGCCTCAGGGTCTTTTCGGGCCGGTAATCCTTCAGGGCGCGGCACAGCTCGAGCAATACGGCCACGGCACTGGCGTTGTCGTCGGCGCCGGGTGTGCCGAATACGGTATCATAATGGGCCCCGATAATGATTGTCTCTTCCCTCCGCGGGCCTCCCTCGAGGGTGACGACGATGTTGTTGTACCGATTTCCCTCGTGATCGTATCCCTGAAGTTCGAACGGGATATCCTGCTTTTCGAGAAACGTCCGGATGTATTGCTCGGCCTGACGGAGTTTTCCATATTCTCTGAGGCTTCTGGACCCGATGACAACACTCAGGGCATGCACGTGGCCGTAAAGGGCCTGTTCACTCGAAACGGGGATGAAGCGCGGCTCCGGGTGGCTGACCGAGGCGGACATCTTGATCTTCACGATGGGATACAGCAGCGCCGCGGCCACTCCGAGCACAACGATGATCAAGGCGTAGAGCATCTTTCTTCTCATGGGCTGACCTTCACGTTGTTTTCAGCCTCGCCATTGTCGCACAGGCACCTGGCTATTTCAAGGCCGGACGGAACGTATGCGCGGAGCGCCACGCTCCTGATCCCGATCTGCTCCAGGAACGAAAATTATCCGTTTCCGTCGCAGCTCTGATCTGCTATAATTCAGTATCGACCCACAGATCATAAAATCTCTTCAATCTTCAAAAAGGAGTGACCCGATGAAAAAGGAAGAGCGCCTGAATGCCCTCGAGGTGGCCCTGACCAATGAGATGAGAGAGCGGGAGTTCTACCTCAAGTGCGCCGAGCGTTGCCGAAACAAACTCGGCAAATCGATGTTCAAGCAGATTGCCGATGACGAGCTCGAGCATTACGAACGACTCAAGGAGATTCACGCCCGCTGGAAAGCACAGCAGATGTGGCCCGAATCGCTTCCCGTAAAAGTCAAGGGAACCGCCGTGAAAGACATCCTGAAGGACTTCCTCCTGAAGGCGGAAGCGTCGGCCCCCGGGAACGACGACGACCTGAAAGCCGTCCGGACCGCTCTGGATTTTGAAGCGAAAGGCGAGATATTCTATGCCCAGCTCCGTGACGCATCAGCGGACCCGAAGGAGAAGGCCTTCTTCGAGATCCTCTCGAAAATGGAGCGGCAGCATTACCTCTCGCTGAAGGACACGGAAGACTATTTTGCAGACCCCGAAGGCTGGTTCAGGAAAAAGGAACATCACGGAGTTGACGGGGCATAAGTGGGAGGTTCACAGGGGTGAATGATCCCTTCCTCCCGCTATTTCCAGCTCCGTTCGTCTACGATGAGCTTATAGCCCTCAGCGAGGCTGCCCGTCGGGACCTCCTCGATGCGGTCGATGCGGACCGTGCAGATCTCGGCAAAATGTTTCTCGAACGAGGCAAGGGGATCCTTGCCTCGTTTCGTTTCCGGTGCGTCGATGCGGACGGTGAGGACATCCCGGTTTTCCAAACGGTTCACGACGATCTGAAATTTCCAATCGGGGAAGCGCTCGCCGACTTTTTTCAACTGGCTGGGCGCAACGAACATGCCCCTCACCTTGACGGCCTCCCCTACCCTTCCGGCCACCCCTGAGAGCCGCAACGATGTCCTCCCGCAGGGGCAGCGCTCCAGGATCAGCCTGGAGAGATCGCCCGTCCCGAAGCGGAATAGAAAAAAGATGTCGTTCGGCCTCGTGACAACGACCTCACCCAGCTCTCCCGGCGGCACGTCGAGACCCGTCTCGGGATCGAGGATCTCAACGACAACGTCCTCGCAGATGTGCCAGCCGTTTTTCTCCCGGCACTCGTAGGCCACGTCGCCCACCTCGGTGGCCCCGTACATCTGGTAGGTGTCGATCCCGTACTTTTTCTCGAACTCCTCCCTCAGGGCCGGATGAAGGGGCTCCGCCGCAAAGGAGGCCTTGCGCACAAGGAACTCCTTTTTGAAGTCATGACCCGTCTCCGCGGCCTTTTCGATAATCGCCTTGAGGAAACTCGGCGTCCCCGTGTATCCCGTCACCTTGAGATCCCGGATGAGTTGGACCTGGATAGCCGTTCCCGACGCACCCGACGGGACAACCGTCGCCCCGACACGCCTGAGTCCGCTGTGGAATGTTAACCCTGCCGCCACGAGATGGTACGAGAATGCATTCAGGACCACGTCCCCCGGACCGAACCCCGCCGCACGATAGGCCCTGGCCCAGATAGGGTCCGACTCGGAGAGGTGCGGCTCATAGACAGGCCCCGGCGAGGTGAAGATCCGGTCGATTTGGGCATCGGGGTTACTCAGCCCGGCATAGGGCGGGTCGTCGATCTGCATCTGGACGAGCTTTTCCCGCGAGATGACGGGAAGCCGCTTCAACAGATCGAAGGCATTTTTCTTTGTCGGCTTGAGCCCGATCGACTCAAGCTGGCTGCGAAGGACCGGCGATTTCTTCACGGCCAACCGCATCATGGCCGCCAGTTCCCCCGCCTGATCATTTCGGCGTTCCTCGATGCTGCGGATTTCTTTACTATCGAAATATGGCGACCTTCTTTTCTTCACCATCGTCCAGGCCTCCCTGCCCCGCTTTTATCTTCTGATTCTTTCGCTGGTCACTTGTATGTTATCTAGCACTTGTTCATGAGTTCATATAAGCAGCACTTAATGATAAAGAAGGAGAGTGCTGCGGTCGTGGCAGGCCGACCGTCACTTGGGTGAACCCCGGTGACCAGCAGGGTCGCCACGACCGATGCCCCTCAGACCCGAACAGCTGTCAGGGACCTCTTGGAGGATCCCGCATCACTCGCAAGAACGGGATAAAAGGAGCGAACCATGAACGAGAACCCTTGTTATGTCGGTATCGATGTTTCCAAGGAGTCCCTGGAAGTGGCCCTGCGGCCTTCCGGGAAGCAGCACCCCTTTGACAACGACGACGAGGGCGTTGCCCGCCTGGTGCAATTCCTTCACGCGGAGGCTCCGAGCTTGATCGTGCTGGAGGCCACCGGGAAGTTCGAGCGGCGGATCGCCCGGGCTCTGGCCGAAGCAGGGCTGCTCTTTAACATCCTCAATCCCCGGCAGTCTCGGGCTTTCGCGAAGGCCACGGGCATCCTGGCCAAGACGGACCGCATCGATGCGATGATGCTGGCCCGGTTTGCCGAGGTGCTCCAGCCCGAAGCCCGGCCCCTGAAGACCGAACAGACGGAAGCGCTCAGCGATCTGGTCACCCGCCGGCGCCAGGTTGTCGAGATGATCACGGCCGAGAAGAACCGCCAGGGGACGGCCAGCAAACGGGTCCGCCGGGATATCCAGGCCCACATCCGCTGGCTGGAGAAGCGGCTCGAGGATCTCAACGACGAGATCGACGATCTGATCCGCAAAAGCCCTCTGTGGCGCGAGAAGGACAAACTGCTGCAGAGTGTCTCCGGGGTGGGCCCCGTGACGGCGAGCACCATGCTGGGAGCCCTGCCGGAGTTGGGCACGCTGAACCGCAAGCAGATTGCCGCCCTGGTGGGGGTTGCCCCGTTCAACCGGGAAAGCGGCCGCCATCGCGGCAAACGGACGATTATGGGCGGCCGCGGTTCGGTCCGGTCGGTGCTCTACATGGGCACCCTGGCGGCTATCCAGCATAACCCCGTAATCCGAACATTCTACTGGCGACTCTTTGAAGCCGGCAAACCCAGGAAAGTCGCCATTACAGCCTGTATGCGGAAGCTCCTGGTGATACTCAATACCATGTTAAAGAACGGAACAAGCTGGCAATATCAACCAGCATGAAAAACAAAACTTGAAACACAGCTGCTGGTCACTGTCTTTAGAGCCATCGCTTACGACGTTTGTACGCCTTCACATCCCTGTACGACTTCGCCGTCCCCGCAGCCCCCATGCCCAGGTAGAACTCCTTGACGTCAGGGTTCTCACGCAGTTCCTCGGCACGGCCCTCCATGACGATCTTTCCGTTCTCCATGACGTAGCCGTATGTAGCGATCTGCAGGGCCATATTGGCATTCTGCTCCACGAGGACGATCGTCGTGCCGTCCTCCCGGTTGATCCGTTCAATGATCTGGAAGATCTCCCGGACGATGAGAGGCGCAAGCCCCAGTGACGGCTCATCGAGCAGCAGAAGCTTCGGGTGGGCCATGAGGGCGCGACCGATGACGAGCATCTGCATCTCACCGCCGCTGCAGTACCCGGCAAGAGTCTTTCGGCGTTTCGTGAGGGCCGGAAAGTAGTGATAGACCTTATCGAGGTCCTGCCTGTAGGGCTTTCCCCAGCGCGTTGCCGTCCCCACCCGGAGGTTCTCCTCGATGGTGAGGTACTTGAAGGGCTGACGGCCTTCGAGGACCTGAATGATCCCGGCCCTCGTGATCGTTTCGGGCGAATGGTTGTGGATCGGTTTTCCGTCGAACAGGACGCTCCCTTCGGTGACCTCGCCGTTTTCCGGTTTGAGAAGCCCCGATATGGCCTTCAGGGTCGTCGTCTTGCCGGCACCGTTGCTCCCGAGCAGCGAGACGACCTGCCCGGGCTCCACGGTAAGCGATACCCCCTTGAGTACCTGGATCACGTCGGAATAGATGACGCTGATGTTGTTGATCACAAGCAGCTTGTTCTCACCCATGTTTCCAAATCCTGTTCCTGTCCCTATACCCTCTACCCTTGACCCTGCTTCTAATAGGAGAACGGCCAGAGCTTGAAGTTCGAGCGGATAATTCTCCACACTTCCGCAAGCCCCCTGGGCTCGAATAAAATAAAGAGGACAATGGCCAGACCGAAGACAAACTCCCTCAGCGGCGCCATCGTCAGCTCCACCCCGGCCAGTCCCCCCATGTTCATGATCGTGTCCGTGACCCAGCGGAGGCCCTCGTTGAGCAGCGTGATAAAAACGGTGCCAAAGATGGCCCCGGGGATGCTCCCCAGACCCCCGATAATGATCATGGCGATATATTCTACGGATAACCCCAGCGTGAAAGGCTCCGCCGTGATGCTGATCATGTAGTAGCCCCAGAGAGCCCCGGCGACGCCGGCATAAAAGGAACTCACTGCGAAGGAAAGGAGCTTGTACCGGAAGATGGGGATCCCCATCCCTTCGGCTGCCCGGTCGTTGTCGCGTATCGCCACAAAGGCCCTCCCGTAGCGCGTGCGCATGAGGTTCACGGCACCGAAGACCATGACGACCGCCGTCGCATAGATCACATAGAAAAAGCTCAGGTCCCCCGCAATCGCAACCCCGAAGAGCGACGGGGCGGGAAGCGTGAGCCCCATGGTCCCGCCGGTCACGCTTTCCCAGTGGACGAGCACGTATTCAATGATGAACTGTCCGGCCAGTGTCGCAATGGTCAGGTAGAGTCCCTTCAAGCGTCCCGAGGGAATCCCGAAGATCATGCCGACGACGGCCGTGACGAGCCCCGCCAGAGGAACCACCGCAAGAAAAGGAATGCCGTACGTCACGGCGAGAATGCCCGCCGAGTATGCGCCGACCCCGAAGAAGGCGCCATGGCCCAGGGAGATCAGTCCCGTGGAGCCCACGAGGATATTGAGCCCGATGGCTGCGATGGCCGAGATCCCGATGAGGTTCACTACGTAGAGCAGATAAGGGGTGGTGACCCACGGCACGACGGCAAAGAGGACGACGATCCCCACTGCAGCCCAGAGTCTCCCGAAGTCCGTCTCGAAGACGTTCAGCTCCTCGCGGTATTGAACCTTGAAATTCCCGCAGGGACGAAACCGAAGGGTTTTCATGTCGACAGATTCCTTTTCAAACGCGTTCAATTTCAGCAAGCCCGAACAGCCCGTACGGTTTCACCAGCAGGATGAATACCAGAGCGATATACGGTACGACGTCGCGCAGCGAAGGCGAGATATACCCGCCTGTGAACGTCTCCAGCAGGCCGATGATGAGTCCCCCGATGATGGCCCCGCCGATCGAGTCAAGGCCCCCCAGGATGACGACAGGAAAGACCTTCAGCCCCACGGAGGAGAGCTCGTGTACCGTGATGCCGTTGATGATCCCCAGCACGATTCCGCTGATCCCCGCAACCATCGCCGCGATGGCCCAGGAAAGCGCAAATACCCGCCGTACGTGCACACCCAGGGAAAGCGCCGCCGTCTGATTATCCGCCACGGAGCGCATGTAGATGCCCTGGGAGGAGAACTTGAAGAAGAGACCGAACATGAGCAGAAACAGGCTCCCGATGATGACGGCCGCCACGTAAACGGGCGGCACCTGGACGATGCCCCAGCTGATGCCCAGCCCCTCGGGCAGGAAGTCCGGGTAGGTGTAGAGGTTTCCGCCCCAGACGAGCAGCATCCCGCCCTTGAACATGGCGGCAAGCCCCACGGTGAGCATGATCACGTAAATCAGCGGCTCGCCGATGAGCGGCCGCAGGAAGATACGCTCGATGACAAAGCCCAGGACGAAAGACCCCGCCAGGGTCACGAGAAATCCCAGCCAGATGGGAAGCTGCGCCCAGGTCACGAGCGCCAGGAACAGGAAGGCGCCGAAGGCCAGGACCTCGCCATGGGCAAAGTTGAGCACGCTCGAGGACTTGAAGATCATGACAAAGCCCATGGCGGAAAGGCCGTAGAGAAAGCCGATGCTGATCCCGTTGATGAGAAGCTGTATGAAGAAATCCATGCGTCTCTCCTTATTGCACGTCGATGATTCGAACCGTTGTCTCTATTTTTCCCACCTGTCCGTCGCGGTAGCGGACGGTGCTCTTGACCTCCAGCTCCTTGAGGTTGCGGTACATGGCGTCTATCAGGTTGAGGTAAAGGCCATAAACGAAACGCCGCCGGACCTTCCCGGTTCTCGTCAGTTCCTCGTCATCGGCATCGAGAAGTTTGTAGAGAAGAATGAACTTGCGGATCTTCATGTAATCGGGAAGCCGTTCGTTCACGGCACGGATCTCCCCCAGGACGAGCTCTTCCACCTTCGGCTGCTGCGAGAGGTCCGTATAGGTCGTGTAGGGGATCATCCTCTCCTCGGCCCAGTTGCCCACGTTGCCCATGTCGATGTTGATGAAGGACGTGATGTAGGGCCTGCCCTCGCCGAAGGTGACCGCTTCCTTGATATAGGGGCTGAACTTGAGCCGCGTCTCGATGAAGTCGGGCGAGAAGGCCGCCCCGGTCTTGTTCCGGATGATCTCCTCCTTGCGGCCGATGATGACGAGGTGGCCGTCGGGGTCCAGGTACCCGGCGTCTCCCGTTCGCAGCCAGCCGTCCCGGAAGGCATCCTCGGTGGCCTTGTAGTCGTTGTAATAGCCCGCGAAGTTCGAAGGGCTCTTCACCAGGACCTCCTGGTCTTCGGCGATCTTGACCTCCGTCTCCAGGAGGGCCTTCCCTACCGTCTCGGGCTTCACCTCGTCGTCGGGCTGCACCTGGAATATGCCGCCCGCCTCGGTGAGGCCGTAGCACTGCTTCAGGTTGAGACCGCAGGCCCGGAAGAAGCGGATGACCTCGGGGCTGATCGGGTGCCCTCCCGTGTAGGCGCTCTTCATGCCCAGACAGCCCACGCGGTCCATGAGAGGCCGAAAGACCATCGCCTCGGCGGCGTGTCTCATCGCGCGAAGCCCCGGCGAAAGGGGTTCTTTCTTCGCCTCCCGGTCCACGGCCTTCTGGCCGATCCGCTCGGCCAGACCGAACAGCTTGCGCTTCACCAAACCCGAATCGGCCATCTTGACCCGGATCTTCGAGGCCAGGTCTTCCCAGAACCTCGAAGAGGAGACGATGATCTCGGGCCCGATCTCCCGGAAATCCGTTTCGATCGTTTCCGCCGTTTCGGGGAAATTCATCGTGAGCCCGCCGGTGAGCGTGATGCCCGCGCCCCAGACCTGATCGACGATCCAGGCCGGCGGCGTGATGGAGAGCCAGTTGGAGCCGATGCCGACAGGCGCCTCGACAAGCCACTTGCGCGCCATGGCCGTGAAATTGCGATGGGTGAGCATGGCGAGTTTCGGCAGCCCCGTCGTCCCCGAGGTCTGGATCATGACGGCCACGTCATCGGGGCGCCCCCGCCAGAGCTCCGAGGGAAAGAGCTGCGGCTTCTCCCGTTCCAGTCTCGTCGCCCCGCTCGAGAAGCTCCCGGAAGCTCAGGAGCCAGGGGTCGTTGCGGTACGTGCGCATCCCCGTGGGGTCCACGTAGACGACGGATTTGACGAACCCCAGCCTCGAGCGGGTCTCGATCAGCTTGTCGACCTGCTCCTGGTCCTGGGCGACGACCACGGTGGCCTGGAAGCGCTTCATGGCCTCGGCCAGTTCGTCGGCGACGGATGAGGTGAAGAGGTTCACCGTGACACCGCCCACGGCCTGGGCGCCCAGCTCGCAGAACAGCCACTCGGGGTTATTGTTCGTCACGATGGCGACGTTTTCCCTGCGCCGGATCCCGAGGCTGAGAAGACCCAGTGCCGTGCGCCTGACGTAGCTGAAATAATCCTCCCAGTTGTACGTCTGCCAGATCCCGTAAGCCTTCTCGCGGATCGCCGTGTTCCCGGCCCCCAAACGCTTTGCCTGTTCGCCCAGGATCTGCGGCAGGGTATACTTGCCGTAGGCATCCAGTGTCGCGTCATCGAGTCTTGCCGGCCGGCCGTTGCCGCTCACGCGCTCTCTGATCTGCGGGCCCGTCATCGGCCACCTCCTGATTGGCCTGCGTCCGCGGTCTCCTCCACCCGATCGCCCAGATAGGCCCGGATGACATCGGGGTTTCCCTGGATCTCCCCGGGGGTGCCCTCGGCGAGCTTCTCCCCGAAGTTGAGAACCATGATCCGTTCGGAGATGCTCATGACGATCGACATGTCGTGCTCCACGAGGATCATCGTCTGGCCCCAGGACTCGGAGAGCTCCATGAGAAACCGCACCATGTCCTCCTTCTCCTCCAGGTTCATCCCGGCGAAGGGTTCGTCGAGAACGAGAAGCTTCGGCTCCAGGGCAAGCGCCCGGCCCAGCTCGACGCGCTTGCGCATTCCGTAGGGAAGCGAGCCCACGAGCTTCTTGCGGATCGACTGGATCTCCAGAAAATCGATGATCTCCTCGATGAGACGGCGTTGGCGGATTTCTTCGCTTTTCGCTTTCCCCGAGAACAGGGCCGCCGCGGCAAGACCGTAGCGGCAGTGAAGGTGACGGGCCAGCAGCAGGTTCGCCAGGACCGTCATCCCCGGAAAGAGCTCGATGTTCTGGAACGTCCTGCCGATGCCGTGCTCGATGTGCCGGTGCGCCGGGAGGTTCGAGATATCCTTCCCGTTGAATTGAATCCTCCCTTCCTGCGCCTTGTAGTAGCCCGTGATGCAGTTCAGCAGGCTCGTCTTCCCCGCGCCGTTGGGCCCGATGACGGAGACGAGCTCGCCCGTCGAAACCTTCAGGTCCACGTTTCCGACTGCCGTGATGCCCCCGAATCGCAGCGTCAGGCGCTCCACGACGAGCTCCGCTTTGCGGTCTTCCGGTTTCCTTCCGGCAAAGATGGACGGTTCCCCCCGATAGGACTTCATGTCGCAGCTCCTACTTCAGGTGGCGGATTTTTTCTTTTCCCGGCGTGTAGAAGTCCGTCAGCGGCTTGAAGGTGCCGTCTTCCCGGACCTGTACGATCCGGCCCCGGAAGGATCCTTCGTGGTTGGTCTTCGTGTAGGTGACGGGGGGAACGATCCCGCCGAAATCCTCGTTCGCGAAAGACTCCATGGCCATGTTGATCGTCTCGCGATCCACCTTGCCGTATTTCTCCTGCGCCCTCAGGGCGGCGCGCTCCATGATCATCGCCACGACGACCCCTTCCCAGTAAGCGGCGTCGAAGCGGCTCACGGTCTTGTATTTCGTCCAGAGCGTTTTCAGCGTCTCGACGCCGGCGCCCTTGTCGCCGGGCAGCCCGCCGGGGAACTGCATCTTCAGGCGGTCACGGATGATTCCCTTTCCCAGCTTGAAGAAGTCGGGATCGGTGGAGGTCCAGGTGCCGAAGAACTGCGGGTCGTACTGGATGCGGTCGGCGCTCTTGAAGGCCGTGACGATCGTCGACGGGAGCATCTGCATGAAGACATATTCGGCACCGCTCTTCTTCAGGCGAAGCAGCTCCGTCGTGAGGTCCACGGTCTTCGGGGGGAATTCCTCGATGGCAACGATGTTGACGTTGTTTGCCCTCGCGTATTCCTGGCTCGGCTTGTGGATGGAGCGCCCGTAGGCGTTGTTGTAGGTGAGAAGGCCGACCCTGGGGGGCTCTTTGCCCTTGTGGATGGACTTGATGTACTCGAGGACGGCTTCACAGTCCAGTCGGTAGCTCCCGAAAGGCAGATACATGTAGGCCACGGGCTTTTCCAGAAGCTCCCAGCTCGTCGAGTAATTGATCGTGGGGATCTTGTAGCCCTGGATGATGGGTTTTGCCGCAAGCCCCTCGCCTGCGCCCCAGGTGGCGATCATGTCGACCTTGTCCTGGATGGCGAATTTCTTGACGGCCGCAACGGCCTCGGGCACCTTGTAGCCCGTGTCGACGAGGATCAGTTCGATCGGCCGGCCCTTGATGCCGCCTTTGACCTCGTTGACGTACCGGAGATAATCCTGCGTACCCTTGGCATGATACTGCCCCCACGTGGAGGCAGGCCCCGTCAGATTGATGGCTGCCCCGATCTTGATCGGTGCAGCCGCCCCGGCCGCCGCGGGAAGCGACAGGATCCCGATCATCAGAATCCCCGCGATTCCCTTCAGGATGAAATGATGCATCGTGCTTTCCTCCTTTAAATAAAAAAAGGCCGTGATCGTCACGGCCTCCGGATACAGAAAAGCCGTGGGCAGCTCAGGTCTGCCCACGGCCCTGGTTGCTTATTTACAATCGGGCGCTATGGGCAGACCTCCCTAAAAAAGCCGAAAAAGCTAAAACCCGCAAAAAATCTGCCCACGCTGCGATATCGGTACATGATTTCCCTCACTGGTTGAACCTTTAACCGATCGGGGCAATGCCTGTCAATCATTTTTTTCAGTACCCCGCCCTCCGCGGAATCCCTTTTGACGGTCTTTCTCTTTGCCCGATGCGACCCGTGATTGTCTGGGGAAAGAAACTGTGGTAGAAATAAACGATATTTTAGGAGTCAAACATGAACCGTGAAATCTTCAGGGAATACGATGTCAGGGGCCTCGTTGAAAAAGACCTCACGCCCGGTCTCGTCGAAAAACTCGGCCGGGCCGTCGGCACCTATGCGGCAGGCCACGCCGTGACGACGATGACCCTCGGCCGGGACTGCCGCCTCAGTTCCGGCGCCCTTGGCGAGGCCATGAAGAAGGGGCTGCTCTCCACCGGTCTGGATGTCATCGATATCGGCACCTGCGCCACGCCGATCCTCTATTTCTCCGTGCGCCACCTCAAAGCGGGCGGCGGCGTCATGGTGACGGGAAGCCACAACCCGCCCGAGTTCAACGGATTCAAGATCTGCGTGGGACCCGACACGATCTACGGCAGCGAGATCCAGAAGCTGCGTGAAATCATCGAGTGCGGGGCGTTCCGGTCAGGGAGCGGCAGGGCCGAAAGCCGCGACATTTCCAAGGTCTATCTCGACTACATCTACGAGAATGTGAAGGTGCGCCCCGGACTCCGGGTTGTCCTCGACGGCGGAAACGGCGTGGGGGGCTATTTGCCGGGCCCTTCTTCGAGCGTTTCGGCTGTGAGCTGACCAGCCTCAACGAGGAAATGGACGGCCGGTTTCCCAACCACCACCCGGACCCGA
>CAVPJD010000027.1:0-27378 GCA_963705165.1 uncultured delta proteobacterium
GATGGCATCACGTTCCTTAACGAGGTACGAGACATCGATGATAAAGTCCTACTGATTATGATGACAGGTAATGGGACGCTTGAAAACGCCATGGATGCGATAAGCAATTGAAGATCTTAGCGAAAATACATCATTTTTTTACAATATGATCTGTAAATGTCTATGGGGGGAGGTCACTACAAAATTCTTAACTTCTAAACCCCTCCCCCGCCTTGCCCTTCTCCTTAAAATGGCTTGACTTTCCGCCTGCAAGCGGTTAGTGTTTCCGCGTTTTCCGAGAGGGTAAAACATCTCCCCCGCCGGGGGGGAAACGGTGATAAAAGAATTGGCCGCCGGGCCTTTTTTTTATTAGGATGGGCAACAGGATTCCATAGAACCATGAAAGAGAAAATCATCAAGCTGCTTGAAGAATCGACGTCGCGCTGCGTGTCCGAAGGCTTGTTCGAAGTGAAGAACCTCCCCTTTATTGAACTGGAGGCAACGCGCGATACGGCCCACGGTGACTACGCGACGAACGTGGCCATGGTGATCGCTTCCCAGGCAAAGAAGAACCCCCGGGTGATCGCCCAGGCCATCGTCGGCAAGATGCAAGACGACGGCCTTCTGCTGAACAAGGTGGAGATCGCCGGCCCCGGTTTCATCAACTTCTTTATCCGCGAGGACAACTGGCGCTTGCCGCTCAAGGAAATCGATCGCCTGAAAGACCGATACGGTGCGCTCGATTTCGGGGCGGGGAAGAAGGTCCAGGTGGAGTTTGTGAGCGCAAACCCCACGGGCCCCCTGCACATCGGGCATGCGCGGGGCGCCGTCACCGGCGACGTCATCGCCAACATCCTGAAGGCCAGCGGCCACGACGTCAGCAAGGAATACTATATCAATGACATGGGCAACCAGATGCGGACCCTGGGGCGTTCCGTATACCTGAGGTACCTGGAGATCCAGGGCGAAGCCATCGAATTTCCCCAGGACCACTACCAGGGCGATTACATCTCGGAGCTTGCGCAGGAAATCCTCTCGAAAGACGGGGAGCGCTATCGCGGCAAGAGCGAAGACGAAGTTATGCCGTTCTTCACGGCCTACGGCGCCGGGTCCATCCTGGAAGGGATCAAGGACGATCTCGGGTCTTTCGGGGTCTTCTTCGACTGCTACTTCAGCGAGGGGGAGCTCTACAAGAACGACGGCGTGATGAAACTCCTCGACAGGCTCCGGGAACAGGGGCATGTCTACCGGGAGGGCGACACGCTCTGGTTCCGCTCGACGGCCTTCGGCGACGAGAAGGACCGGGTCGTCATCCGGGATACCGGCACGCCCACCTACTTTGCCGCCGACATCGCCTATCACAAGAACAAGTTCGACAGGGGGTTCGATCTCGTCATCGACGTGTGGGGCGCCGACCACCACGGCTACGTTCCGAGGCTCAAGGCGAGCATCGAGGCCCTCGGCGGGAACAAGGATGCCCTCAAGATCATCCTCGTTCAACTCGTGAGCCTGCTGCGGGACGGAAAGCCAGTGGCCATGTCCACCCGTGCCGGGGAGTATGTGACGCTTCGGCAGGTGATTGACGAGGTCGGCCGGGACGCCGCCCGGTACAACTTCCTCATGAGGCGCTCCGACAGTCAGCTCGATTTCGACCTGGAGCTTGCCAAGAGGCAGTCCAATGAAAACCCGGTATACTACGTACAGTACGCTCATGCGCGCATCGCGAGCATCACCCGGATGGCGGCGGAGCGGGGCATGGAGATCCCGGGTGGCGACGATGTGGACCTCGGGCTGCTGACGCTTTCCGAGGAGATCCAGCTCATCAAGTCCGTCATTCGCTTCCCCGAGATCGTCGAGGGGGCGGCGAAGGCGCTGGAGCCGCACCGGATCAGCTTCTACCTCAACGAACTGGCGGGTATCTTCCACAGCTACTATAACAAGAACCGGGTGGTCACCGATGATCCGGCGCTGAGCCGGGCGCGGCTTTTCCTCGTGAACTCGATCGGGCAGGTCCTGCGCAACGCCCTGGGCATCCTCGGCGTCAGCGCTCCGGAGAAGATGTAACCACCGGAGGAGTCATGCGGCCGCAACGGATGAAAGAGTTCGAGTTTCGACTTGGGAAGCTGGGGCTGGTGCTCTTTGTCATCGGCATCTCCTTCCTGCTCTTTCTGACGTTCGTGACGGGCGTCATGGTGGGCGTCAACATGGAGGGAAACCCCGACCAGATCTCCCAGGGTATTCCCGGGATCATCAAACAGAAAGTAGGGCGATCGCAACCGGGCGAAACGGGCGAGGCGGAGAAGGGCGAGGAAGGCAAAAAGGGCGGAGCCGCCGACAAGGGCGATTTCAAACTGACCTTCTTCGACACCCTTTCGAAGGGAAAGGGGGCCGGTTCCTGCAGACCCGACGCAGCCCAAGGCGAAGAAAGAAGAGAGCAAGCGGGAGGAAAAAGCGACTGAGACGGCCCGGCCAGCCGCTCCTGTCAGCCGGGAATTATGTCATCCAGGTGGCCTCCCTGCAGGACAAAAAAAAGGCCGAGGACCTTCGTGACCGGCTCAGCAGCATGGGGTATGCCCCGTACATCGACTCGGCGGAGCTCAGCGACCGCGGCCGCTGGTACCGTGTCAAGCTCAAGGGCTTCGAGACGAAGGAACAGGCCCAGAAGGTGGTCGACGGGCTGCAGGCGAAGGTGAAGGGGCTGCAGTGCATGATCCTGCCAGCGGGCAGCTGAAAAATAGGGTATAGGGTATAGGGTATAGGGTATAGGGTCCGAAGGTACTAGAGATATTTTTATAATCGAAATCTTTTTCATTCCCTAGACCCGAGCCCCGATACCCGATACCCATCTCACAGACGGAACAGACGGAATAGACCGAACAGACGGGATAGACCAATACTACGATGTTTGAGAATTTAACCGATAAACTAGACGGCATCTTCAAGAAGCTCAAGAGCCGCGGGCGGCTCGACGAGGAGAACATCAAGGACTCCATGAAGGAAATCCGGATGGCCCTTCTCGAGGCCGACGTGAACTTCCGCGTCGTCAAGGACTTCGTCGAAGATGTTCGGGCGAAGGCCGTGGGGCAGGAAGTCCTCGAGAGCCTCACGCCCGGGCAGCAGGTTGTCAAGATCGTTCACGACCGTCTCGTGGAGCTCATGGGCGGCGCGGGAAGCCAGTGGCTCAAGCTTTCCGGCCGGTTCCCGAACCCGGTCATGCTCGTCGGTCTCCAGGGCTGCGGCAAGACGACGACGGCAGCGAAGCTCGCCCGGCTCACCATGGACCAGGGCCGCAGGACGGCGCTCGTCTCCCTGGATGTCTACCGCCCTGCCGCCATCGAGCAGCTCAGGGTCCTCGGCGAGTCCCTCGGGGCGGGCGTGCTGCAAGCGGCGGATAAAAAGGACCCCGTCGAGATCGCTCTTGCGGCCATGGCGGAGGCGGAAAGCCAGGGGTACGACGTCCTCATCATGGACACGGCGGGCCGCCTGCACATCGACGCCGGGATGATGGACGAACTCACGAGGATCAAGGCGGCGACAAACCCTTCGGAGATCCTGTTCGTGGCCGATGCCATGACGGGACAGGATGCCGTCCAGGTCGCACAGAAGTTCGACGAGACGCTCTCCATCGATGGTGTCATCCTGACGAAGATGGACGGCGATGCGCGGGGCGGTGCCGCTCTTTCACTGCGGGCCGTTACGGGCAAGCCCATCAAGTTCATCGGTGTGGGCGAAAAGATCGATGCCCTCGAAGTCTTCCACCCCGAGCGCATGGCCTCGCGAATCCTCGGCATGGGGGACATTCTGACCTTCGTCGAGAAGGCCCAGGCAACCATCGACGTGAAGGAGGCGCAGGAGCTCGAAAAGAAGATCCGCAAGGACGCCTTCACCCTGGAGGATTTCCGGGATCAGCTGCAGAAGATGCGGAAGATGGGATCCCTGAAGGACATGCTCGGCATGATACCCGGGCTCGGCAAGCTCAAGGCCCTGAAGGACATCGATCCCGACGACAAGGAACTCGTCCGGACCATGGCCATCATCGATTCCATGACGAAGAAGGAGCGGGCAAACTACCTGCTCATCGACGGCTCCCGGCGCAAGCGCATTGCCCGTGGAAGCGGCTCCGCCGTGCAGGACGTGAACCGGCTTCTCAAGAACTACGTGGAGATGCGCAAGATGATGAAGAAGATGATGACCAAGGGGGGCAGGGATGGCCTTCGAAGGGGCTTTTTCCGTCCCTGATCGTGGCCGGTAAAAAAAAGGTTCTAAAAACCGTCGATATATGCTAACTTAATCTACTTTTTTTCGCTCAACACATCAGGAGGTAAGGGTTAAACGGAATGGCTGTTAAGATAAGATTGACGCGGATGGGAGCCCGGAAGAAACCTTATTACCGGATCGTCGTAGCCGATTCGGCGGCGCCGAGGGACGGGAAATTTATCGAGATCGTCGGCAACTATGACCCGAAGAAGGATCCGGCCGTCATTACGTTGAAAGAGGACCGGATCAGGGAATGGCTCACCAAGGGAGCCGAACCGACACTGACCGTCTCCCAGCTGCTCCGGAAAAAGGGAATCACGATCGCAAAGGACAAGACCAAGGTCGCCTGACACGCCGGCTTCGTTGGACTCTCAATTCAAAATGGGGTGAACCAGGAATTTAACGTCTAGAAATTCCCTGGAGGTCGTGACGATGAAAGACTTGATCAAGTACATCGCCCAGGCGTTGGTGGACAATCCGGACAAGGTCGAGGTTTCGGAAGTTCATGGAGAGCAGACCTCTGTCATTGAATTGAGAGTGGCGAAGGAGGATCTGGGAAAAGTCATCGGCAAACAGGGCAAGACCGCGAAAGCCATGCGGACGATCCTGAGTGCGTCGTCGGCCAAGGTTCACAAGCGGACCGTTCTCGAGATCATCGAGTAACACGCGCCGATGAGATGGATCGAAATCGGACAGATCATCAAATCTCACGGCCTTGCGGGCCGTGTGAAAGCTCTTTCCTATCTTGAATCGAACCGCCTGTTGCCGTCGCTGAAGGAAGCCCGGATCGGCCCAAACAGGGACTCGGCGAAGCGATACCCCATCGAAGATGTGCGCCCCGAGGGGCGCACCCATTTCTCCCTCACGATTGAAGGGATCGAGGATCGCAATGCCGCAGATGCCCTGAGGGGGCTCTCGATTTTCTTGCCCTACGACAGCCTGGAGACCCTCCCGGAGGGTGAGTACTACTGGGAGGACCTCATCGGTCTGGCCGTCGTAACCGAGGACGGAAAGCCGCTGGGGCAAATCGAGAGCATCTTCCCGACGGGCAGCAACGATGTGTACGTCTGCAAAGAAGGGGGCAGGGAGATCCTTCTGCCGGCCATTGCCGAGGTGATCCGGTCGGTGGACATCCAGGCAGGCACGGTGGTCGTCCGGTTGCTGAAGGGGATGGAGCCAGGTGATGATGCGCTTTGACATCCTGTCCATCTTCCCGGAAATGTTCGAGTCCTTTTTCGGGTGCAGCCTCCTGAAAAAAGCACGGGAAAAGGGTCTCATCCGGATCGAGGCCCACAATATCCGTGACGGGGCCACAGACAAACACCGGATGACAGACGATTACCCTTACGGCGGCGGGGCGGGCATGGTCATGAAGGTCGAGCCGATCGCCCGGGTACTCGAGGCCATCGGCGCCGCGAACGGGGAATGTCTGCGGGTCCTTCTGACGCCACAGGGCGAGACGTTCAGCCAGGCGATTGCCGGGGATCTGGCCCGGTCGAGCAGGATCGTTCTCATCTGCGGGCACTACGAGGGTGTCGATGAGCGGGTGAGGCAGAACCTGGTGGACCGCGAGATTTCCATCGGCGACTATGTCCTGACGGGGGGCGAGGCGGCGGCCATGGTGATCGTCGATGCCGTGGCAAGGCTCATTCCGGGCGTGCTTGGCAACGAGGAATCGGCCCGGCACGAGTCCTTCGCCATGGGGCTTTTGGAGTGCCCCCAGTACACGAGGCCGGAGGAATTCCGGGGGTGGAAGGTCCCCGAGGTGCTCCTTTCAGGGCACCACCGGGAGATCGAGGACTGGAGGCGCCGCGAATCGCTGAAGCGCACGCTCGAGCGCAGGCCCGATCTTCTGGCGACAGCGGCCCTTACGGAGAAGGATCGAAAGTTCCTCGAGGATCTGCAAAAGGATCTGCAAAAGGAATCCTGACGCATCTTCGGCGTCCTGCACTCTGCGCAGACGGTTCGTTTGCAGTCAGAGCTTTTTTTTGAAGCGCCATCGATGAGGGGACGACTCTACATTGCTCTTTTACACCACCCGGTGCTCGACCGGGAGGGGCGGGTCATCACGAGCGCCGTGACGAATGCCGATATCCACGACATCGCCCGCTCGGCGAAGACCTACGGGGTGAAACGTTTTTTCATCGTGACCCCGATCGCGGAACAGGCCGACCTGGTGAGAAAAATCATCGGACACTGGACCTGCGGGGCGGGCGGTGAGCTGAACCCGTCGAGGCGGGAGGCCCTGGAGGCCGTGGAGGTTGCAGGCAGCCTGGAGGAGGTTGTCGAGGCAATCGCCCGGGAGGACGCGAGTCCAGTAGATATCGTGGTGACAGGCGCCCGGCTGGGCGGATCCTGCGTGAGCCACGGGCAGTTGCGCGAGATCCTGGAAAACGGGCACGGACCAACCCTTTTCGTCTTCGGTACGGGATGGGGGCTTGCAGGCGAGGTCATCGAGAGCAGCCGGTATCGGCTGGAGCCCATCAACGGATCCGGGCCATACAATCATCTTTCGGTGAGATCGGCTGTTGCCATCACACTGGACAGGCTGGTGGGACGGAAGGGATAGAAGGTAAGAAGTTGAGAGGGTAGGAAGGTAAGAAGCATAGAAGGAATAGGTTGATTCCCCCTCACCTCATTCCTCTCCCCCCAGGGGCGAGGAAGATCAGGGAAGGGGACCTTATAGGAAGATCATCAGGAGGTTTGGCTGTCATGGATAAGATTGATTTAATTGAAAAGGAGCAGATGCGGGGAGACATCCCCGACTTCAAGTCCGGAGACACCGTCAAGGTCTACGTGAAGATCGTCGAGGGCACCAAGGAAAGAATCCAGGTCTATGAAGGCGTCGTGATCAAGAAGACCCGGGGAAACAGCCGGGCCCAGTTCACCGTCCGCAAGATTTCCTACGGCGTGGGCGTCGAGAGGACCTTCCCCCTGCATTCCCCGGTGATCGACCGGGTGCAGGTCATGACCCGCGGCAAGGTGCGCCGCGCGAAGCTCTTCTACCTGAGAGGGCGCAAGGGGAAAGAGGCGAAGATCAAGGAAATCGACACGCGCTGAGCAGGCGATGCTTTTCCCAAATGCTCTTGATCGGGCTTCATCCGGCGAGCAAGCAGATGCTATCAGAGGGTAAGAGGGTAAGAAGGTAAGAAGGTTGGAGGGGAACGGGAACGGGTACGGCACTGTTTCTTTTCTTTCTCAACTTCCAACCCTCTCACCCTCTTACCTTCTCAACTTCGTAAGTGCCCGGCGCATCGGCGGAAGAGGATGGACAGCTTTGAACTGAGCGCGTACAAACGGGGGTATCGCGTCATTGCCGGCGTCGATGAAGCGGGAAGGGGACCTCTGGCCGGGCCTGTCGTGGCTGCGGCCGTTGTTCTCCCTCCCGGTTTTCGTCTTGACGGCGTCAGGGATTCGAAACAGCTTACGGAAAAGAAGAGACAGCGGTTTTACGACATCATCCTGAACGGCGCCTTGAGCTGGGCACTGGGTGTCGTGGAGCCTTCCGTCATCGACCGGATCAACATCTTTCAGGCCACCCGGCTCGCCATGAAAGAAGCCGTCCAGCAGCTCTTGCCGGCTGCGGATTATCTCCTCATCGACGGCGCGCGGGCCCAGCGCCTCAATCTCCCCATCACGCAGGAAACGATCATCCGGGGCGACACCCTGAGCATCTCCGTGGCCTGCGCCTCGATCATCGCCAAGGTGTCCCGGGACCGGATCATGGAGATTTACCATCACCAGTTTCCCCAGTACAACTTCATCAGCAACAAGGGCTACGGCACGAAGGAACACCTCGAGTCGATACAATGCCACGGCCCCTGCAAGATCCATCGCCGGAGCTTCAGGGGGGTGAAGGAGACCCTTGACCAGGGAGAGGAAAAATAAGGGAGCCTGGGGTGAGGACCGCGCGGCAGAGTTCCTTGCGAGGGAAGGGTACCGCATCCTCGAGAGGAACTACCGCTGTCCCCTGGGCGAGATGGACATCATCGCCCGAGAGGGGAAGACCGTCGTATTCGTCGAGGTGAAGACCCGCTCGTCGGAACGCTTCGGGCCGCCCCATGCGGCGATCGGGCCGCAGAAGCAGAGACGGATGACGGCCATCGCCCTCTGCTATCTCAAGGCACATGGGCTTCTCGGCGCCCCGGCGCGGTTCGATGTCGCCGCCGTCAGCCTGGGCGAGGGAGGGGAGAAGATAACCCTCTACAGAAACGCCTTCGATGCCACGGGATTCTGAGCTACGCTCAGAGCCTGCAGCCCACAGTCTACAGCCTACAGCTAAAATCCTCTTTCTGTCGGCTGTTGGCTGTCGACTGTCGGCTTCTAAACGCTGCATTGGAGGTAAAAGAGAAAATTGACGAAATGAGCCAGCAGACAAAAAAAGGGACCCTGTATCTCGTCTCCACCCCCATCGGGAACCTGGAGGACATGACCCTCCGCGCTATCCGCGTTCTGAAGGAGGTCGACCTCATCGCGTGCGAGGACACGAGGCGCACGCGGATTCTGCTCGAACACTATGGGATCAATGCGGCGCTCACGAGCCTCTACGACGAGATCGAGCGGAAAAAAGGGGAGGCCCTGGTGGGGAAGCTCCTGGACGGGCGATCCCTGGCCTACGTCTCCGATGCGGGAACTCCCCTCATCTCCGATCCCGGGCTATCATCTCGTCCGGCTGGCCATTGAGGCCGGCATTTCCGTTGTCCCGGTTCCGGGCCCCTCTGCCGTGATCACAGCCCTCTCGGTCTCGGGGCTTCCGTCGGATCGTTTTGCCTTCTTCGGCTTCCTGCCTGAAAAGACCGGGCGCAGGCAGTCCGTTCTCCGCAAGTTGAAGGATCTTCCCATGACCCTTGTCTTCTACGAATCGCCCCGGCGGATTGTCGGCACGCTGAAGGACATCCGGGATTTGCTGGGGGAGCGCCATGTCGTTGTGACCCGGGAACTCACGAAGCTTTTTGAAGAGGTCATCCGGGGACGGGCGGGCGACGTCATCGGGAAACTGGAGTCTGGCGCCGTGAAAGGGGAAATCACCCTTCTCGTAGAAGGCGCACGGGAGAAGCCCCTGGCCGGTGATGGGGAAATCGAGGCCCTATTCGGGGAAATGGACCCGAAGGGGGAGCTTTCGACGAAGGAGATCGCCGCAATGATCGCCGCGGAGCTCGATCTGCCGAGAAAGCGCGTTTATGATAAGATCCTGAAGCTCAGGGCCTGTCCAACCTTCTCAACCTCTTAACTTCTCAACTTCTTCATTGAAATCGCGGCGGCAAAAAGGGTTGAAGACTCCGGGAAGGTGTGATACTTCATCGGCGTGGGTGAAGAACAGAAAAAGGGGGAGCCGGGATTGGACGAGAAGATCAGCAGACCGGGGGAGCCGCAGATTCTGGAAGAGAAGGACGTCGTTTACGATCTCGTGGATGTTGTTGAGGAACCCAGGATCGATGCCATCGTCGGCGGACGCCTGCAGGACGAGATCATGAAAAAGGTCGCCGAGGTCGCAGAGCGGATCGCGCGGGAGCAATTCCCCGGAATTGCCGAACGGGTGATCCGGGAAGAGATCGAGAATCTGAAGAAGCCTGTTGATGAAGCGCTGTAACCCTGCCCGCACCCATGCGCAGAGGATCACCCTCTGCCTTGTTTTTTCCCTTGTCCTTCTCTGTCCAGCCGCGGCTGCGTGCATGGAGACGGAAAGCGTCGAAGCCGAAGGCTCGGCTGCAATCCAGAACAACAATCTTGCGCAGGCCCGTGAACAGGCTATTTCACTGGCCCTTCGCGGGGCTCTCGAGAAGGTCCTTTCTTCGGCCGTTTCCCCGCAGATCCTTGCAGCCGGAAAATCCGTCATCACCGACAAGGTCTACCCCGTGACAGAACGGTACATCCTCAGCTACCGGATTGTCCGTGAGGCGGAGCAGGACGGTGCCTATGCGGTCAGGATTGCGGCCACGGTCGACGCGGGGGGCCTGAAGGGGGATCTTCGAAGCCTGGGTGTGCTCGGGGGGCAGGGTGAGGAGAAAACGGGGCCCGGATACTCGATCACCCTGATCGTTCGGGGATCTCTCGCCAGCCATCACGATTTCCTGGCTTTTCGGGAAATGCTGGCCGGCATGCCGCCCATCCGCGGCGTTGTGACCCGTTTTTTGTCGCAGGACCGTTTCGAGATGGGTCTCGAGTCGGCTGAGAACCCGCAGGGTCTCGCCCGGGAGCTTTCGAAAAGGCGATTCAAGGGAGCGCCGCTGCGCGTGCTTCGCGTCGAGGCGGCATCCATCGAGATCACAATCCAAACCCAGGGGGTTTCACGTGAATAGACCGAGACGGGCCGGGATCATCAGCATCCTCATCCTCGGAATGGCTCTGATGCAGGGGTGCTCCTATCTCTCGAATATTCCGTACCTTCCCTTTACAAAGACAGGCAGAGGACGACTCGCAGCCGGCAAGTCCGGAAGCTCGATGCCCGATTGATCGCCGTCCTGCCCGTGGACATCAAGACGGGAGACCGGGATGCGGCCCGATTGCTCCGTGAAAAGCTCTCCGATGAACTCTACTTCAAGGGATACCCGAGGATCCCCTTCGAGATGGTGGATGCCGCACTGGCCGATATCCGGAAGCGGGACGGAGGAGCATCGGGCAGCACGGTTGCGCCGCAGGTCATCGGCAGCATGCTCGGCGTGGACGCCGTCATGTACACGACACTCCTCGAGGCCAACATTGCCTACAAGGTTGTCTATGCGCCAGTCAGCGTTGCGGCCGTTTTCGAATTGAAGGAAGTGAAAACGGGAATGACGATCTGGAGATACGAGTCCCGGGCAACGGATCGCGACTATGGGGTCACAAAGAGCAGTCTTGAGCTTGGAACGGCCAAGATTTTCGAGGATGTGGTGCATGAAGCCGTGAAGAAGGCGATGATAACCCTGCCCGATGGACCGGGGATCCAATGAAAACAGGGTATAGGGTAAAGGGTAAAGGGTATAGGGTACAGGTTAGCATAGCCTGGAACCTTCTGTTCCTGTCACCTGGTACCCGCCACCCGATCAGATCCCCAAGTGTCAGAATGAGAGCGTCGAAGGCGACGACGAGAAACCCGATTGCAGACGACTGTAAGGTGCTATTGTGAACATCCCCAATTCCCTTACCGTTCTCAGGATTGTCCTCGTCCCGGTCATCGTGATTCTCCTGATCCAGGGGCAATACGGGAAGGCCCTGGTTTGTTTCATCATTGCCGGAGTGACCGACGGTCTCGACGGGCTTCTTGCCCGAATCCTCAACCAGACGACCGTCGTGGGGGCCTACCTGGACCCCCTGGCCGACAAGACACTCGTGATCAGCATGTTTCTGACGCTGGCCATCGTCGGCGTGATTCCGGGATGGCTGGCCGTTGTCGTCATCAGCCGCGACTGCATCATCCTGGGCGGGATCCTGGTGCTGAAGCTCATGTCCGTAGACCTCGAGATAAAACCTTCTTTCGTCAGTAAAATAAACACGACGCTCCAGCTTGCCACCATCTTTTTCGCCCTTCTGCTGAAAATGGACGGTGCAGGAAAGCACTTCCATGAGGCTTTTATGTTCGTCTGCTGGATGACGGCGATCTTCACCGTGATCTCGGGGGCCGATTATCTCCTGAAGGGGATGAAGCTCATCAACCGGGGGGATGGAAATACGGAAGAATCGTGATTTTGTCTTGACATCATTGCAGTTTCTTGTTACTCAATACCCGTTTTATGATGCATGGAAACAGGCACGTAGCTCAGGGGGAGAGCGCCATCTTGACACGGTGGATGTCCAGGGTTCAAATCCCTGCGTGCCTACCATTAGTTATTTATCTGCGGCGAAGGGCATCAGAAGACGTCAAATCGTTGATGCCCTTTCTTTAATTAAAACCCGAATGATTCTGAAATGTTCTCCATCCAAAGCCCGGTACGGACAAACCCCGGGTCGGTGACGGGGAAGAATCGGGGATCGCCAGATGAGCAAAATCGACATCCGATACACGGACGACACCCGGAAGTCCTTTGAAGAGGGGATGGCCGCAGGGGAAATCCTCGCGTCATGGAAGAAGGATGCCCTCAAGGACGCTGTCGCCGCCAGGCTCAACGATCGTCTGATCGACCTGTCGAGTCCGGTCACGGAAAACGGCACCATCGACGCCGTGAACGTCCACACGCCCGAGGGGGTCGGTGTGCTGCGTCACAGCATCTCCCATGTCATGGCCGAGGCGGTGCAGCAGCTTTTCCCCAACGTGAAGGTGACCATCGGCCCTTCGATCGAGGACGGGTTCTACTACGATTTCGATTACGAGTCGACCTTCACGCCCGAGGATCTGAAGAAGATCGAGGAGCGCATGGCCGAGATCGCCGCCAAGGACGAACCCTTCGCGCGCCGCGAGGTCAGCCGCGAAGAAGCGGTGGAGCTCTTCAAGAAAAAGGGCGAACCCTACAAGGTGGAGCTGATCAACGACCTGCCCGCCGATGTGAAAACGGTGAGCCTTTACACGCAGGGTGATTTCACCGATCTGTGCCGGGGCCCGCACATCCCCGCAACGGGAAAGATCAGGGCCTTCAAGCTGCTCAACGTGGCCGGCGCCTACTGGCGGGGTGATGAGCACAACAAGATGCTCCAGCGCATCTACGGGACGGGATTTGCGACACCCAAGGAGATGGAGGAGCATTTCATCCTCATCGAGGAGGCCAAGCGACGCGACCACCGACGGCTTGGCAAGGAACTGGATCTCTTCCAGATCAACGAGGAGGTGGGACCGGGGCTCATCATCTGGCACCCCAAGGGTGCGATGCTCCGAACCATCATCGAGGACTGGGAACGCAAAGAGCATTTCAAGCGGGGCTACGATATCGTCCTGGGGCCGCAGATTCTCAGGGACCACATGTGGATCCGTTCGGGCCACATGGACCACTACAAGGAATCCATGTATTTCACCGAGGTGGATGATCAGGGCTATGGGATCAAGCCCATGAACTGCCTCTCCCACATGATGATCTACAAATCGAAGATCCGCAGCTATCGGGACCTGCCGCTTCGCTATTTCGAACTGGGGACCGTGCACCGCCACGAGAAGACGGGCGTCCTGCACGGCCTGACCCGCGTTCGGCAGTTCACCCAGGATGACGCTCACATCCTCTGCACGCCCGAGCAGCTCAACGCGGAGATCCTGGCGATCGCGGATTTCGTCAAGTTCGCCATGGGCATCTTCGGTTTCGAGTATGAAGTGGAATTGAGCACCCGGCCCGCGAACTCCATCGGGAGCGACAGGGACTGGGAGATGGGGACGGCTGCCCTCGAGCAGTCCCTCAAGGACAACCGGATGGTCTACGATATCAACGAGGGCGACGGCGCTTTCTACGGGCCCAAGATCGACTTCAAGCTCAAAGACGCCCTCAAACGAAAGTGGCAGTGCGCCACGATCCAGTGTGACTTCGCGCTGCCGGAGCGCTTCGACCTGCACTACATCGGCGCCGACGGCGAGAAGCACCGCCCCGTCATGCTCCACCGGGTCATCCTGGGGTCCATCGAGCGCTTCATCGGGGTGCTGATCGAACACTACGCCGGGGCCTTTCCGGTGTGGCTCGCCCCCGTCCAGGCGGTGCTCGTCACCGTCACGGACAACCAGATCGCCTATGGCGAGGAGGTCTACCGAAAGCTTCTCGATGTCGGTGTGCGCGTGGAGAAGGATTTCAAGAACGAGAAACTGGGGCACAAGATCCGCGAGGCGCAACTCCAGAAGATCCCCTACATGCTCGTCATCGGGGACAAAGAGGTCGCTTCCGGGACGATTTCCCCACGACAGCGAGACGGCAAGAACCTCGGAGCCATGACGGTCGATGCCCTTGTCGATCTCATCCGGGAAAAGTGCAACCGCTACGAATAGCGAGACAAAACATTCCCACAGGGGATGAATATCGCCATCGAGCAGGAGGTGTACAATAGAAAAAAATCTTCGGATCAACCAGGGGATCAGGGTCCCGAACGTGCGGGTCATCGACTTCGAGGGCAAGCAGCTCGGGCTACTACCCATTGCCGAG
The DNA here is from genome assembly GCA_963705165.1 of uncultured delta proteobacterium. Lineage (GTDB taxonomy): Bacteria > Desulfobacterota > Syntrophia > Syntrophales > UBA2192 > UBA2192. Next base: position 14,262 of record CAVPJD010000027.1, read on the forward strand.
GCCCTGGCGGAAGCGGTAAGGGTGGGCATGGATCTGGTTGAGGTGGCCCCGAATTCCAATCCCCCCGTGTGCCGAATCATGGACTACGGGAAGTTCAGCTACCAGCAGAGCAAGAAAATGCAGGTGGCAAGAAAGAGTGCGGCTACCGTCCAGATCAAGGAGATGCGGCTGAGGCCCAAGATCAGTGAACATGACCGGGGCATCAAAATCCGTAAGGTGAAGGAGTTTCTGGAGGAGGGCGACAGGGTGAAGATATCCATGCTCTTTCGGGGCCGGGAGATTGCCTACACGTCAATCGGCTTGAAGATCATGGAGTCCATACGGAGCGAACTGGAGAGCGTCGCCACCGTGGAGCAGCATCCCCGGATCGAGGGGCGAAGCATGGTGATGGTGATATCCCCCAAGAAATAACGCGTCAAGGAGTAGTCAATGCCGAAGCAGAAAACACACAAGGGAGCATCGAAACGCTTTTCTCTCACCGGGACGGGAAAGGTGAAACGGAAGAAAGCATTCCACAGCCACATCCTGACCAAGAAGACGACAAAGCGCAAGCGCAACATGAGGAAGTCGGCGATCCTCGATGCCCGGGACACGAAGGGCATCAAGAGGCTGATCCCATACGCGTAGAGGGCTTCTGCGGGGTCATCGGGTGTATCGCACTGCAACGTTCGGATAGAGGGGCCTCTTCCCCTCTATTTTCATTCACAAAAAGGCTGAAGGCTAAAGGCTAAAGGCTAAAGGCTAAAGGAAAGAAGAGGCTAAATAACATCTTGACTGAAGCCTAATAACCTGTGCCTAACGATCTGTTCAGGAGACAGTATCATGGCACGTGTAAAACGAAGCGTCACAGGCAGAAAGAAACGAAGAAAGATCATGAAGCTGGCCAAGGGCTTTTTCGGGGCCCGGCGCAGGGCGTACCGCCTTGCGACGGAGTCCGTCAACCGCGGCCTGGCCTTTGCCTTTCGGGACCGCAAGGCCCGCAAGCGCGAGTTCCGCAGCCTCTGGATTGCGCGGATCAATGCCGCGACAAGGCTCAACAACCTTTCCTACAGCCGCTTCATCGACGGGCTGAAGAAGGCAGGCGTCGCCATGGACCGCAAGGTCCTGGCCGACATCGCCGTCCATGACCCCCGGGCGTTTGCCGTCATCGCCGGCATCGCGGCAGGTGAGAAGAAGGGATGAGAGGGCAACTCGAGAAGCTTCAGCGGGATGCCGAGGAAGAGCTTCGCGGGGCGGTTACAGACGAGGCGATCCAGGCCATCCGGACGAAATATCTCGGCCGCAAGGGCGTGCTGACGTCGATCCTGCGTGGGCTGGGCGGCGTGGCGCCGGAAGAGAGGCCCGCCATGGGGCAGTTGGCCAACCAGGTCAAGGACGCCCTTTCGCTGCGCATCGACGCGGTACTGGCCGATATCGCGGCCTCGAAGAAAGACGGCAAGCTCCTGCAGGAGCGGCTCGACGTGACCCTTCCCGGCCGGGGGGTTGCCTGCGGGAAGCTTCACCCGATCACGCTGGTGATGCAGGAGATCTGCGAGGTCTTCGCCTCGCTGGGCTTCTCCATTGCCGAGGGGCCCGAGGTCGAGCTGGACTACTACAACTTCGAGGCCCTCAACATGGCCAAGGACCACCCGTCCCGGGACATGCAGGCAACCTTTTACATCACGGAAAACCTGCTCCTCAGGACCCACACCTCGCCGGTCCAGATTCGGGTGATGGAAAAGCAGAAGCCGCCCGTGCGGGTGATTGCGCCCGGGAAGGTATACCGCCCGGACGCCGACGTGTCCCACTCCCCCATGTTCCATCAGATCGAGGGGCTTTACGTCGATAAAAGAGTCACGTTTGGTGACCTGAAGGGGACCCTCACGTTCTTCCTGAAGCATGTCTTCGGCGACGAGATCGGGGTGAGGTTCCGGCCGAGCTTTTTCCCGTTCACCGAACCCAGCGCGGAGGTCGATATTCAGTGCGTCATGTGCAGCGGAAAGGGCTGCCGGGTATGCGGCCAGAGCGGCTGGCTCGAGATCCTGGGCTCCGGCATGGTCGACCCCGAGGTCTTCAAGGCCGTCGGTTACGACAGCGAGGAGTATACGGGTTTTGCCTTCGGGCTCGGTGTCGAGCGCATCGCCATGCTCCGATACGGCATCTCCGACATCCGGCTCTTTACGGAGAACGACCGGCGGTTCCTGGAACAGTTCTAACGAACAGGCACCAGGCTTCAGGCAGCAGGCATCAGGGAAAAAATAAGAGAAAAACCTCTTTTCCTGATGCCCGACGCCTAGCGCCTGATGCCTAATGCCCAACGCCTAACGCCTAGAACCGAAGGTTCTTATGAAAGTCAGTTTACGGTGGCTTAAAGATTACGTCGACATCGACATCTCCCCGTTGGAGCTGGCCGACCGCCTCACGATGGCAGGCCTCGAGGTGGATGCTGTCGAGGAGTACACCCCCGCATTCACGGGGGTCGTCACGGCAAAAATCCTTTCCATGAAACCACACCCCGGTGCGGACAAGCTTCACCTGCTGGAGGTGACAACGGGCGAGAAAGTGCTCCCGATCGTCTGCGGCGCCCAGAACATGAAGGCAGGCGACGTGGTGGCGCTCGCCACGGTGGGGGCCGCGATCCCCGGCGGATACAGCATCAAGAGCTCGAAGATCCGGGGGGAGGCCTCCGAGGGAATGCTCTGTTCCGAGGACGAGCTGGGAATCGGGCCCGACGCGTCGGGAATCATGATCTTGCCGGCCCAAACGCCTCTCGGGAGCGATCTCATCGAAGTCCTGGAGCTGCGGGACACCGTTCTCGACATCGGAATCACACCCAACCGGGCCGACTGCCTGAGCATCATCGGGATTGCGCGCGAGGTGGCAGCTCTTTGCGGGAAGAAACTCCGCTACCCCGAGATCGCCTTCAGAGAGTCTTCCGTGGAAATTTCCCAGCTCACTTCCGTACAGATCCTGGACCCCGATATCTGTCCGCGATACACGGCCCGCATGATCAAGGGCGTGCGCATCCTGCCCTCGCCGAAATGGATGCGCCTTCGCCTCGAGGCCGTGGGGCTGAGGGCCATTAACAACGTGGTCGATGTGACCAACTTCGTCATGATGGAGCTGGGGCAGCCGCTCCATGCCTTTGACTTCCGCTTTCTCGAGGAGGGACGGATCGTCGTCCGCAGATCCAGGGAGGGCGAGCCCTTCGTCTCGCTGGATGGCAAGACCCGGAACCTGAATGCCGAGACCCTCATGATCTGCGACGGCCGCAAGCCCGTGGCCATAGCCGGGATCATGGGCGGCGAGAACTCCGAGGTCAAGGAGGACACGGAGACGGTGCTTCTCGAGAGCGCCTATTTCAATCCCTCCACGATCCGGCGGGGGGCGAGATTTCTCGGCATGGGCACAGATGCCGCCTTCCGCTTCGAGCGCGGGATCGACCCCGATGGGGTCGTGAGGGCCCTCGACCGGGCCGCACAGCTCATCGCCGATCTCTCGGGAGGAACCGTCTGCAAGGGGCATATCGACACCTATCCCAGGAAAGTCACCGTGTCGGGCCCCATCACGCTCAGGCTGAAGCGGGTCCGGGAGATATCTCGGCACCGAGGTGGAGGCCGAAGAAGTGGAGACCATCCTGAAGAGCCTCGAAATGACCGTGAAGAAGGCAGGGAAGGGGAGACTGTCCGTGACCCCTCCGACTTTCCGTGTCGATCTCTGGCGGGAAATCGATCTCATCGAGGAAATCGCCCGGCTTCACGGCTATGACAGGATTCCCGTGACGATTCCCCCCATCCCCGCGCCCGGGGACATCCACGACCGGAAAAGGGAATTCGAGTCGGCCGTACGGACGGCGCTGAACGGCCAGGGATTCACGGAGGTTCTCAACTACAGCTTCATCTCTGAGCAGTCGGCCGACGTGCTCGCGCTGCCCGAGACGGATGAGCGCCGCCGGTTCGTCCGGATCGCCAATCCGCTCACCGAGGACCAGGCCGTCATGCGCTCGACACTTCTCTACGGGCTTCTGGACACGATGAGGCGCAACGTCAACGCCGGCTCTCCGGACCTGAAGCTCTTCGAGCTGGGAAAGATCTTCATTGCCCGCGGCGAGGGGGAGCTGCCGCGCGAGGTGGACAAGCTTGCCCTTCTCCTGACAGGCGCGCGCTACGGGGAGAACTGGCATTTCCCGGCTCTTGCGGCCGATTTTTACGATCTCAAGGGGTCGCTCGAGAACCTGGCTTCCAGCCTGCGCCTTGCGGGTCTGCGCTTCATGTCCGACACGGCCATCCCCTATCTCCATCCGGGACGGGCGGCACGGGTATACCTCGGTGAGAGGGAGATCGGCTGCCTCGGGGAGCTCCATCCCGATGCCCTCGGGCGGATGGATATGCGCAACCGGGCCTTTGTCCTCGAGATCGAGACGGAGCCCCTGATGGGCCGGGGGGATGCCGCGATCCGCTACCGGGAGTACTCCCGGTTCCCCTCCATGATCCGCGACGTGGCATTCCTCGTCGGAACGGATGTGGATGCGGAAGTGATGCTCTCCCTCGTGAGGGAGGCAGGGGAAGAATTGCTTGAAACGGCTGATGTTTTTGATGTATATAGCGGCAAGGGCATTCCTGAGGGCATGAAGAGTTTGGGCCTTCGGTTTACCTATCGATCTCCTTCGAGGACGCTTACCGACGATGAAACCGGTCAGGTTCACGGCCGGATCGTAAAGAGGATCGTGGAATCGACCGGTGCGAGGATCAGGGGGGAAGGCTAACAGGACATCGAGGCAGGGAAAAGAGGAGGATGGCGATGACGAAGATAGACATCATTCAGAATGTCTGCGACAGGCTGGGATTTTCGAAGAAGGATTCGGCCCGGATTGTGGAGTCGGTCTTTGACATCATGAAGGATGAGCTTGCCAAGGGGGACAAGGTCAAGATCTCGGGGTTCGGTAATTTCATCGTCAAGGACAAGAATTCCCGCAGGGGCCGCAATCCCCAGACGGGTGCGGAGATCGAGATATCGGCCCGGCGGGTGCTCACGTTCAAGTCCAGCCAGGTCCTCAAAAAAGCCTTGAACATCAAGTAGACGAGTCGCAACAATCCTCTCCGCTGAGGATGGGAGCAGCTTCCCGACGGGCATCTTCCGGTGAGAGGTTGTCCCATGGACATCGAGATACCCGATAAAACCTATTTCCGCATCGGCGAGGTCAGCAAGATCCTGGGCGTGGAGCCTTACGTCGTCCGCTACTGGGAGACGGAATTCAAAACGGTCAAACCCATCCGCACAAAGTCCGAGCAGCGCCTCTACCGGCAAAAGGATCTCGAGGAGCTGGCCCTCATCCGAAACCTCCTCTACCGGGACCGGTTCACCATCGCCGGCGCGAAGAAAAAGACTCCAGGAACTTCGAAGGAAAGCCCGTCGTTTCTGCGCGCCGACGGGGAATGCCGGGAGAAGCTTCGATCGATCAAGACAGGAGTTGAAAGCCATCCGGGATCTGTTGAGCTGAACCGCAACGAGACGAAAAAAAGCCGGTCCGTAAGGGAGACGTCCCTGCGGACCGGCTTTTTTTACCTATGCAACCGGGTGCAGGCGGCGTTGCCTGCAGAGCCGGTGTTATTTCTTTGCGGCTCTCTTGGAAGCCTTGAGGGGGTTGACCTTCTGCGGCTTCCTCTTTGACGGCCTTCTTGTGCGTCGCCTGGGGGCATCCACCCACGGACCACTTGCCCGCCGGGTTGGGGTAGATCATGCAATACTTCTCGCCGAGTACTCGATCACCTTCCCGCAGCCCTCGCACTGCTCCACGATCTTCATGGCAGCTGCCGCCTACGAAGCCGCAACCGTTCTTCGTCATGAACGCACACTCGACACCTGTTTTGATAGTCTGGCAAACCACGGTGACTGACACCTCCCTTATGTTTTCACTTTGTTTATGAATGAGTGCAAAAAAACCGGATCGTCAAATCCGGGATTTTTCCGGTCCCCGCAAAAAAGCGGCCATCCCGCGTGGGATGGCTCGGACCAAACCTATCCTTTTATTCTGTCGGCGGCCGTAATTAACAGAAAAAACAAGGCCTGTCAAGGCAAAATCAACGGCAGGAACCATGATAAATACGAACGTCCCGGCAGCAACGTTCGATACGCTCACGCAGGAGCTGGGGAATTGAACCCGTTGTGATTAACGTTCCTCCAGGCCGCGGCAGGGTTGTGTCAGAAACGCTATTCAGGGGGTTGCCGCTTAGATACATTGACTAATATCCCGGTTCGTGTTAATAAATCCCTGCGTCCGGAGCGCGTCGCGCCGGACAGCCTAATTGCATAAATTTAACAATGAATCGGCATCGGTCAAGTGTTGAAGAGGAAAATACTCTTAACGATATTCTCGAGATCGCTCTTGATACAAGCTTCATGGAATGTCTCGCGGATGCAGGGTCTCGGCTTTGCCTATGCCATCGCTCCCCTCGCCGCGGCGGAGGCTGAGCCCGGGCAACGTGAAACATCGGCCCTCCTCGCCAGACACCTGCAGCGGTTCAACACCCATCCCTATATGGCTGCGCCCATCATCGGAACGGTCAGCCGGCTCGAAGCCGAAAACCGGTTCTCGGAGACGGCCGATCTGAAGAATGCCCTTATGGGTCCTTACGCAGCGATCGGGGATCCCTTCTTCTGGGGCTCCCTCAGGCCGTTCTCAGGCATTGCGGCCGTCTGCCTTGCGATCAAGGGTTTTTTCCTTGCCCCGCTCCTGTTCCTGATCCTCTACAACCCGGTCCATCTCTGGGTGCGGATCCGGGGGTTCATCACGGGCTGGCAGCAGGGAAAGAACGCCGTTGAGTTCATCCGGCGCCTGGAACTGCCCGCGATGTCGAGGCGGATCCGTTGGTGTTCCACGATCCTCCTGGGGTGTGCGGCTTATCTGGCCTCTGCGGCAGGAGCGTCTCATGGACCTTGTTCAGCCCGGCCTGCCGGGGCAGGTCGGAGGCCTTCTGGTGGTCCTGGCCAGCTTCCTGGCCGTGAGAAAGGGGATTTCCCCCCTGGCGATCCTGTACGGGTCGGTGACGTTTTTTGCCTTTGTGATGATGATGCGATGATCGTTCAAAAGACCCTCACGATCAAGAATGAACTCGGTCTTCACGCCCGCTCGGCGGCCATGATCGTCCGGGTGCTGGAGCGCTACCGGTCGAGCGTGTTCCTGGAGAGGGAAGGAAACCAGGTCGACGCGAGAAGCCTCCTGGACATCCTCACCCTGGCCTGCCCGAAGGACAGCCGGATCGTGGTGCGGGCCGACGGGGACGATGCGCGGGAGGCCGTGAACAGCATTGCGAAACTCGTCGATGACAAGTTCGGAGAGGCTGCATGAACCCCGGTGAGCCCAAAAGAACCGTCGTCCTGCAGGGACTCGGCGTCTCCCCCGGGGTGGCCATCGGTGTGGCCCACCTGATCCGGCGCGTCGATGCCCCCATCTCCCGTTACCAGCTCGAGGACAGGAGCCTCATTGCGGACGAGATCCGCCGGCTCCGCAAGGCCCTCAAGGACTCCGAGAACCAGCTGCTGGAGATCAAGCGCAAGTTCAAGGACCAGGAGGGCCTGGAAACCCTCTACATCCTCGACGTCCACATCATGATCCTCAAGGACAAGATGCTCATCCGGCAGACGATCCAGAACATCGAGGACAAGGGGGTCAATGCCGAGTGGGCCCTGCGGATGACCCTCGACAAGTATCGCGACGTCTTCAGCAAGGTCGATGACGAGTATCTGCGCGAGCGGATCAGCGACGTAGAGTACGCCGGGCAGAGAATATTGAGAAACCTGGCCGGGGTCCATCACGAGACCATCTCGGGGATCGGCGATAACGCCATCATCATTGCCCGCGATCTCTCTCCTGCCGATACGATGCAGATGAAGGTGGAGAAGATCCAGGGATTCGCCACCGACATGGGCGGCAAGACCTCCCATACCACCATCGTGGCCCGGGCCTACGAGATCCCGGCTGTCGTGGGGCTCGAGAAGATCACGTCGGAGGCCAAGACGGGGGACATCGTCATCATCGACGGGACGGCGGGGGCCGTCATCGTCAACCCCGACCCGGAGATCATCCGCCGCTACGAGGAGAAAAAAAGGCACTACGAAACGATCGAGGACAGCCTCCTCAAGCATGCCCGGAAGACGGCCACGACGCTCGACAAGCGCCGGGTGCTCATCGGGGCCAACATCGAGTTCCCCGAGGAGATTGCCTCGGCCGTGCATCACGGCACCGACGGGATCGGGCTGTACCGGACGGAGTTCATCTACATCAACCGGGACCGCCTTCCGACCGAGGAAGAGCATTTCTGCACCTACAAGAAGGTCGTCGAGTCGAAGGGAATCCGCTGGTCCACGATCCGGACGTTCGACCTGGGCGGCGACAAGTTCATCTCCGACCCGCGGCTTGCCGCCGAGATGAACCCCGTCATGGGCCTGCGGGCCATCCGGTTCTGCCTGAGGGAGGTGGATCTCTTCAAGGTCCAGCTCAGGGCCATCCTGAGGGCCAGCGCCTACGGGAAGACGAAGGTGCTCTTCCCCATGATCTCGGGGATGGAGGAGCTGCTGGAGACCAAGCGGATCTTCAACGAGGTGAAAAAGGAGCTCAAGCGCGACGGCATCCCCTACGGCAAGGACGTCAAGATCGGGATCATGATGGAGGTTCCCTCGGCAGCGCTCATCGCCGAGGATCTTGCCAAAGAGGTGGACTTCTTCAGCATCGGCACCAACGACCTCATCCAGTACACCCTGGCCATCGACCGGGTAAACGAGAGGGTCAGCTACCTCTACGAACCGCTTCACCCGGCGGTGCTGAAGCTCATCCGCCAGATCGTGGAGGCGGGTCACAAGGCCGGCATCGAGGTTGCCATGTGCGGGGAGATGGCGGGCGAGCCCGTCTACACCATGGTCCTGCTCGGTCTCGGTCTCGACGAGCTGAGCATGAACGCGCTGGTGATCCCTCGGATCAAGAAGGTCATCCGGGCCGTCACGGTGAAGGAGTGCCGCAAGCTCGTCGATCGGATCATGTCCTTCAACATGGCCTCCGAGATCGAGTTTTTTGTCAGGGAAACCATGCGGCGGAAGTTCACAGACGACTTTGAAGTTACGGAATGACCCCGGAGTCGCCATGAGTCAGGACCCCCACAGCATGCCTGCCGGCGTCGAGGAGCCTCCCGGCGGGAACGCCGGGGAGAAGATCACCCCTCCTGTTTTACCGGTTTCTCTCGCGATATCTCTCCAAAGTGGAACTGGCCCCCGAGTGCGAGCAGGCCCTGAAGGGGCTTTCCGAAAAAGGGGTTGTCGTTTACGCGCTGAAATACCGAAGCCGTCTCAACAGCCTCATTCTCCACGATCTCGGCCTGAGGATGAACATCCCGCAGCCTCTCTATTTCCATGGGGCGGGATCGTTCCTCTGGAGGCCCGCCGCGAAAATCGTCCGGTCCCTGCTGAGAAGCCGTCCTGCCGATCCGGGGTCCACGGGGGACCTCGACCGCCTCACCCGCCTTCGTGTAAGCTCCGTGATCTATCTGCGCGGCTCCGAGCGCGATGACGCGGGAGACCCCCTCGTCCAGCTCCTGAGCGCCCAGAAGGCCCTCGACACCCCGGTCTATATTGTCCCTGTGGCCGTCACCTACGGCCCGCGCCGGGAGAAAAAGGAACGCCCCCTGGTGGACATCTTTTTCGGCGACCAGGAGCATCCCGGCTGGTTGAGGCGGCTCATCGCTTTCATCCGGTACAAGAACCGGACCTCCGTCATCGCCGCGGAGCCGGCGGAGCTGTCCCGCATGCTGAACGAGGCGTCAGGCGGGCCCCCGTCGGAGCTTGCCGCGGCGCTGAGAGGCGATCTCATCGGCCGGATCGACCGCGAGACGCGTGCGGCCCTGGGTCCCCGCGTCAAGGCCCGCGAGGAGATCATGGGCATGGCGCTCCGTGACGACGATCTCGTTCGCTTCATGGAACAGCACGCCGCGGCAACGAAAAAAGACCTTCCCTCGATCCGGAAGCAGGCGAGGAGGTATCTCGAAGAGATCGCCGCGGACTATGTCGATTTTTACATCGAGCTCTGGGACAAGGCCCTCACCTGGCTCTGGAACAATGTCTATGACGGGGTCGTCGTCGACCGGGAGGGGCTCACCCGGATCCGTGACATCTCCCGGCGCATGCCCTGCCTCATCATCCCGTGCCACCGCAGCCACATCGACTACCTGCTTTTGTCCTACGTCTTCTACAAGCACAATATCCCGCTGCCCTTCATCGCGGCAGGGACGAACCTCATGTTCTGGCCCCTCGGTCACATCTTCCGCAAGGCGGGGGCCTTTTTCATTCGTAGGACTTTTGGAGGCAACCTCCTGTACCGGCAGGTGATGGAGAGCTACGTCAAGACACTGCTGGGGCTAGGGTACCCTCTCGAGTTTTTCATCGAAGGGGGGCGGAGCCGGACGGGAAAGATGGTCATGCCGAAGTACGGGATGCTCTCCATGGTCATCCAGGCGAACATGGACTCACAACAGGATCTCGCCATCATCCCCGTCTTCATAGGCTATGACCGCGTCATGGAGGAGAAGTCCTACCTGCAGGAGCTGGGGGGCGCCGCGAAGGAGAAGGAGAGGGCCAGCTCCGTCATCAAGAGCAGCAAGCTGCTCAACAAGCGTTACGGGCGCGTCTATGTGAACGTGGGCGAGCCGATCTACATGCGCTCGTACATGCAGGCCCAGGACAAGACGCTGGAGGCCATGGACGTTGACGAGCGTCGCAGCCTCTACCGGAAGATCAGCTACGAGGTCGTGAGCGAAATCAGCCGCGTGTCCGTCCTGACGCCCTTTGCCCTCGTGGCCGCTGCACTGCTGTGCCACTACAAGCGGGGCCTGACCCGCAACGATCTGCTGGAGATCATCCACGAGCTGTTCCACTACCTGGCCTCGCGCGGCGTGCCCATCGCGTCCACCTTCGCCAACCCCGAGCGGGCCATCCAGGACGCCCTCGAGCAGTTCAAGGCCATGGGGCTCATCTCCGAGATGGGCGCCGAGGAGGGCGAGGAGGACGAGTTCGCCGAGGTCGTCTTTTCGCTCGACGAGGAGAAGCGCCTTCACCTCGAGTACTACAAGAACAACATCCTGCACTTCTTCGTGCCGCTTTCCTTCGTGGCGGCTTCCATCCTCTCGAAGAGCGAGGATGCGATCCCGCTGGTTACGCTCATGGAGGATTACAAGTTCTTCAAGCGGCTCTTCCGGCACGAGTTCATCTTCGACCACCGCAAAGGCGATGCCGAGGAGGTCCACGAGGCCCTGGCCTACCTGCTGGACCGGGGGATGATCGTCGGTCTCGAGAAAGGGGACGAGGCCTGGATCGAGGTGAAAGGGAAAGGGCAGGATGTATCTGCGGCCCTATGCCGGGCTCATCCAGAACTACATCGAATCCTACTGGGTCGTCACGAGGGGTTCGTCCTATCTGAAGAAAGACATGCGCACGGACAAGGAATTCCTCAAGCTGGTGCAGAAGCTCGGCACCCGGATGTACAAGAAAGGGGAGATCCTGCGAAACGAGGCCCAGAGCGTCTCCAACTACCAGAACGCCATGAAGGCGCTGCTGGACGAGGAGATCCTCAAAGCCGTGGAGCGGAAGGAAAAGAAGGAGACCAGGACCTTCTACTCCCTCACGGAGAACAAGGGGCGGATCGAGGCATTGAGGCAGAGGATATTCCGATTCCTGTAAGACAGCTGTCGCGGGTAGCGCAAAGGGTGAAGGGAAAAAGACAAGAAGCCCGATTCAGCTTGAGCTGAATCGGGCCTCTTTTTTTCCTTTGCCATAGCCTTGCCTATTTAATACTGTACAGCGCCTTGCGTCCCCGGTAGACGGAAGCGGGCCCCAGCTCCTCCTCGATGCGCAGCAGGCGGTTGTACTTGGCGAGCCGCTCGCTGCGGGAGACGGAGCCGCTCTTGATCTGGCCGCAGTTCATGGCCACGGCCACATCGGCCATGGTGGTGTCCTCCGTCTCGCCCGAGCGGTGGGAGACGACGGTCGTGTAGCCCGCCGTCTTGGCCATCTCGATCGTCTCGAGGGTCTCCGTCAGCGTGCCGATCTGGTTGAGCTTGATGAGGATCGAGTTGGCGATCCCCAGGGCGATGCCCTTCTCGAGGATCTTCTTGTTCGTCACGAAGATGTCGTCGCCGACGATCTGGACCTTCTTGCCCAGCTCTTCCGTCATCAGCTTCCATCCGTCCCAGTCGCCCTCGGCCAGGCCGTCCTCAATCGAGATGATGGGGTACTTCTTGATGAGGCCTCCGTAGAACTTGACCATCTCCTCGGCGTCCTTCTGCGGCTTTTTCTCGGCAGCCAGGACGTACTTGCCCTTCCGGTAGAAGGAGCTGGCCGCCGAATCCAGGGCGATGCAGACGTTGCCGCCGGGCTCGTAGCCGGCCTTCTTGATCGCCTCGACGATGAGGACCAGGGCCTCCTCGTTGGACTTCAGGTTGGGCGCAAAGCCGCCCTCGTCGCCCACGGCGGTGTTGTAGCCCTTCGCCTTGAGGACCGAGCGCAGGTTGTGGAAGACCTCGGCGCACATGCGGATCCCCTCGCGGAAGCTCCGGGCACCGACGGGCATGATCATGAACTCCTGGATGTCCACGTTGTTGTCGGCGTGCATGCCGCCGTTGACGATGTTGACCATGGGGACGGGAATGTCTTTGGCCGAAACCCCACCGATATACCGATATAGGGGCATGCCCAGCCGCTGGGCGGCCGCCTGGGCGCAGGCCAGGGAGACGGCGAGGATGGCGTTTGCCCCGAGGGCGCGCTTGGTCTCCGTGCCGTCGAGCTCGATCATCGTGTAGTCGAGCCTGCGCTGCTCGAAGACGTCCATCCCGACGATCTCGGGGCCGATCTTCAGGATCACGTTCTGAACGGCCTTCTGGACGCCCTTGCCGAGGTAGCGCTCCTTGTTGCCGTCGCGAAGCTCCAGGGCCTCGCGCTCCCCCGTGGAGGCGCCCGAGGGCACCGCCGCCCTGCCGATGGTTCCCGACAACAGCATGACCTCCGCCTCGACGGTGGGGTTGCCCCGTGAATCGAGGATTTCCCGCGCATGTACCCGGATGATTTCGCTCATATCTCCTCCCTGTAATGACCCACTTCC
>CAVPJD010000028.1:0-61308 GCA_963705165.1 uncultured delta proteobacterium
GCTCGTTGCTACGAGAGTCGCCGATAAACCTCGTCGATAATCTGCCTGCCGCCGGCGGCCAGGATTCTCTCGCCCAGGATGCGGCCCATCTTCTCGGCCTCGGCAACGGGCCCCCTGACGTGATCCTTGATGAGCATGCGGCCGTCGAGACTTGCCACGAGGCCCGTCACGATGATCGAGTCTTTCTCGATTTTCCCGTAGGCCGCCACGGGAACCTGGCAGCCGGCACCGAATACGGCCAGAAAGGCCCGCTCGGCGCTCACCTCGATGAAGGTCGTCTCGTGGTTGAGAACGGAGACGATCTCCTGCACATCATCGTCTTTGCGCACCTCGACCCCCAGGGCCCCCTGCCCGACGGCCGGTGTCATGATCTCCGCGGGGATGTACTGGGAGGCGCGGTCCTGCCAGCCCATTCGCTTGAGGCCCGCCGCCGCCACGATGATCCCGTCGAGGTCTTCCCGCTCGATCTTTTTGATCCGCGTGTCCAGGTTTCCCCGGATGGGAACGATCTCCACGTCCATGTAAATGTTTTTCAGCTGCGAGCCCCGCCGCAGCGACCCCGTGCCGATCCGGGCCCTCGGGGGAATCCGTTCCAGCTTGAAGTTGCCTTTCGAGATGAGGACATCCCGCGGGTCTTCGCGCTCGAGCATGGCGGCGATCACGAGGCCCTCCGGGAGCAGGGCCGGCACGTCCTTCATGCTGTGGATGGCCAGGTCGATGCGACGCTCCAGGAGCGCCTCCTCGAGTTCCTTCACGAAGGCGCCCTTGCCGCCGATCTGGGCAAGAGAGACGTCCTGCATCCTGTCGCCCGTCGTCTTGATGATGTGGACATCCAGGGTGAGACCGCTGTGGCGCTTTCGCAGCTCCTCCATGACGATCCCCGTCTGCTTGAGCGCCAGCTGGCTTCCCCGCGTCCCGACTTTCAGTACCCTGCCGATGGCCCTTCTCCTTTACTTGAACATTCATCAACGCCGATCAAAAACCTAATGTTGTTACCCCTGACCACATGAAGTTAGGAGGCGCGGAAGAGCAGAAGAGCGGAGTCGATAAAGATTTCTGTCCTCATCCGCTCTTCCTCACTTCCTATCTTCCGATCTTCGCAAACTCGTTGCTCGAAACCCGATGCAGGAAAAAGCGCCTCCGGTCACCACGACATCACGGCTCCTCCGGGCCGAGCCGGAAAAGTTTCCGGATGGCCGCCACGTAGGGCATGGCCCCGTTCGACTGGCTCTCCTCCTTGAGACCCGTGACGGGGTCATGGAGGATCTTGTTGATGATCTGTGTCGTGAGGATCTCGATGTTCTTCCGGTCCTCCTCTCCCAGACTCTTCAGCCACGAGCCCGACTTCTCCATTTCGGACCTCATGATGGACTCCACCTTTTCCCGCAGCGACACGATGGTGGGAACCACCTCGAGGGTGTTGTACCACTCGGCGAAGTTCAGGACCTCCTCACCGATGATGCCCTCGGCCTTCTCGGCCTCCCGGAGGCGGTTGCGCAGGTTCTCGTCGACCACTCCCTGGAGATCGTCGATGTTGAAGAGGTAGACGTTGTCGATCCGGCCCACGGCGGGGTCCACGTCGCGCGGCACGGCGATGTCGATGAGAAAGAGAAGGCGGTTCTTCCGCCGCCGCAAGGCCGCATGGATCATTCCGGGCGTGATGATAAAGCCTGCCGAGCCCGTGGAGCTGATGACGATGTCGGCCTCCAGGAGCTTCTCATCCAGGAGATCCAGGCCCACGGGGATCCCCTGGAACTCCTCGGCAACCTGCACGGCCCGTGCGTAGGTTCGGTTTGCCACGATGATCCTCCCCGCACCGTTTGCCACCAGGTGCCGGGCGGCGAGCTCCGACATTTCGCCTGCGCCCACCAGAAGGACGGTTCTGCCGTCGAGGCTCCCCAGGACCTTCTTGGCCATCTCGACTGCGGCAAAGCTCACCGACACGGCGTTGTTGGCGATGGCCGTCTCGGTGCGCACCCGCTTGGCCGCGCGGAAGGCGCGGTGGAGAAGCTTGTTGAGGATGATCCCCGAGGCCTTCTGCTCCACGCAGTCGCGGTAGGCCTCCTTCATCTGCCCGAGGATCTGGGGCTCGCCCATGACCATGGAATCGAGGCTCGAGGTCACCCGGAAGAGGTGGCGCACGGCGTCGCTGCCGCAATAGACGTAAAGGCACTTCTCCAGCTCGGCCGCCTCGAGGTTGCCGTGGCGCAGGATGAAGGCCTTCACCCGGGCGATGGCCTGCTCCATGTCCTCTGCACGGGCCAGGACCTCCACCCGGTTGCACGTCGAGAGGTAGAGGGCTTCCTTGACGGCCGGCGCGCTCAGGATCTCCTCGAGGGGGCGCACCCCGTCGCCGCAGGCAAAGGAGAGCCGCTCCCGGATCTCCAGTGGCGCCGTCTTATGGTTCATGCCGACAAGGATGACGTTCATATAAAAAATCAATTCCCCTCAGGCTCCCTCTCCCCATGAAAACCATGTCCATCTAGGCCCCCTCTCCCTTGAGGGGAGAGGGTCGGGGTGAGGGTGAATGCTCCCCTTCCTTCTGCACGAGGGCCGGGGTGAGGGTGAATCCCTCTTCTTCCTTACGTAAACTTATGCACCGAGCTCACGAAACTCACGCCGATGAAGGCCGAAATCAGCACCATCAGTGCGACGATGGACAGCACGGCGATCTTCTTCCCCTTCCAGCCGATGGCGAGCCGCTGATGCAGAATAAACGCGTAGAAGCACCAGGCGGCAAAGGACCAGATCGTCTTCGGATCCGTCGCCCAATTGCTCCCGCCCCAGGCCGTCCTGGCCCAGAGAGAACCCACGATGAGCCCCAGGGTGAGGATCGGGAACCCCCACAGCAGGCCGACGTGATTGATGTTGTCCAGATCCCCCAGCGACGGCAGGTATCGGGCCAGGGGCCCCATCCGACGCTGCCGGATCTGGCGGTCCTGGATGCAGTACATGATGCCGGCGAGCGAGGCGAGCGCAAAAAGCCCCTCACCAATGATGGAAAGCGTCACGTGGATGGGCACGAGCCTGCCCTGCAGCGCATCGGGGATGGCCAGGGTCCCCTCGAGGCTCAGCGACGCAAGCATCATGAGGAGCACGGCAAAGGGCGCCACGATGGCCCCCAGGACCCTCGTCTTGGTCCGGATCTGGAAGGCAAGATAGGCCCCCGCGACGATCCAGGCAAAGAAGGACATGGCCTCGAAGAGGTTCACGGCGACGTTGACGCCTCTTTCGTTGAAGACAAAGAGGAAATGGACCGTGTGGAGCGCCACGGCAAGGCCGAGGATCCACGTGGAGGCCTTTGCAAGGACGACGCGCCTGACCACGAGCGACACGAGGTAACCCACGGTCGCCGCCAGGTAGGCCACCAGCGCCGCCTTGAAGAACAATGTATCCATGTTGCTCCAATCCATCATCCGCCCCTTGACCCTCTACCCTTTACCCTTACCCTTTTCTTACCGAAGCCGGATTCCTCCATCGACCGAAGGTCGATCGCGACGCCCGTCATGTCCTTCACGATCTTCTCGACCTTTTTCCACTTCCCTTTGCGGATCTGCTCCAGGATGTCGGAATCGACGAGGGTCTCGAAAACTTTACGGTTCTCGTCGGAGCCTTCCCCCCGGTCGATGATCTTCCCGCGCAACTCGCCCATGATCTTCAACAGCGTCTCGTACTCGGGCCCGTAGCGTTCCTCGAGCTCCTGCCGCAGCTTCTTCGCCAGGGCCGGGCTTTTGCCCCCCGTGGCGACGGTGATGACCAGGTCCCCCTGCCGGCACAGGGCCGGCAGGATGAAGTCGCAGCGCTCCGGGTCATCAACGATGTTGGCAAGCACCCCCCTTTTGCGGGCATCGCGGAAGATCTTCTCGTTGACAACACGGTCGTCCGTCGCCCCGATGACGAGGAACGCGCCTTTGAGAAGCCCCTTGTCATAATCGCCCGCGATGTGGTCGATCCGGCCCCCCTGCGCAAGCCCGGCAAGGGCCGTCGTCAGCTCCCTCCCCACGACGCTCACGCGGGCCCCGCACTCGAGAAGCCTCTGCGCCTTTCTTTCCCCGACCTCGCCGCCGCCGATAACGAGGCAGCGCCTGCCGGAGATGTCGAGACCGATCGGGTAATATCTCATGAAATCCGCTGCTTTCCCGGAAGATGTGATAGGCTGATGAGGCTATCACGATGGGTTTTAAAATTCAAGTTACTTGAAATCTCTCGGAAAAAAGGCTATATATTTTTCGTTACCCGATTCCCGCAGGAAAGCACCGGAAGGAGGCATCATGCCCGGCAGCATGAACAAACCCTCGACAGAAAAAGCAAAATGGGTCCACTTCAAACTCTACACGCAGCCCGAGCTGGCCGAGGCCCTCTCCAACTACCTCACGGAGATGGGGGCACAGGGGGTCTTCGAGGAGTTTCTGCAAACGGGGGTCTCCGACGTACCGGAGCCGGAGCCGCAGGATGAGCGGGTCCTGAACGCCTACTTCCCGTCCGGAACCGAAGACGAGAAACACCTCTCCGATCTCCAGTCGTACATCAACAACCTGGCCGAACTCTTTCCCAACCTGAAAAAGCCGACCTTCGCGACCGAGGTCATCATCGACCCGCAGTGGGGCGAGGTCTGGAAACGCTTCTTCAAGCCCCTGCGGATCACCAGGAACATCATCGTGAAACCCTCCTGGGAGCGCTATTCCGCCGCCGGGCGCGAGACGGTCATCGAGATCGACCCCGGCATGGC
Organism: uncultured delta proteobacterium; assembly: GCA_963705165.1. Taxonomy (GTDB): domain Bacteria; phylum Desulfobacterota; class Syntrophia; order Syntrophales; family UBA2192; genus UBA2192. Next base: position 4,730 of record CAVPJD010000028.1, read on the forward strand.
CTTCGGCACGGGGCAGCACCCCTCGACAAGCATGTGCCTCGAGGCCATGGAGGAGATCCTCCTCAAGGACCGGACCTTCCAGAAGTGGCGCGTCCTGGACGTGGGGACGGGAACGGGGATACTGGGCATCTCGGCGGCCAAGCTCGGCGCCGCGAGCGTCATGTGCGTCGACATCGACGACCAGGCCGTGGAGATCGCCCACAAGAACGTGGCCGTCAACCACGTGGGCGACCGCGTCGTCATCGTCAACAGCGACGTCATCAAAATCAAGGGGACCTTTGAGCTGATCGTGGCCAACCTCACGGCGGAGACGCTCATCAAGATCAAGTCGCACCTCGTCAAGATGATGGAGAAAGGCGGCTATCTCGTCATCTCCGGGATCATCGAGAAGAACCGGCAGGACGTGGAAAAGGCCTTCACCCGCGATGACCTGATCAGCCACAGGGTCATCGCCGACAAGGAGTGGGCCTGCTACGTCTACAAGAAGCCGGCAAAGGCGTAAGGGATGATCCCCCGGATCTACTGTCCCCCCATCCCCGAAGAAAACAGCGCCATCGAGCTGACCGATGACACGGTCCGCTACCTGCGGAATGTCCTGAGGCTGTGGCCCGGCGACGAAGTCCTGTTCTTCGACGGGACGGGCTGGGAGTACCGGGGCGTGATCGAGCGTCTCGAGGGCCGCGGCGGCGCCGTCCGGATCGTCGCCAGGCAGCACATTCCCATCGAGATCCCCGTGCGCATCACGCTGGCCCAGGCCCTCCCGAAGGGCGACAAGATGGAGTTCATCGTCCAGAAGGCCACGGAGCTGGGCGTGGCCCGCGTGATCCCCTTCCGCTCCACCAGGACCATCCCGAGACGAACAGAGGAGCGTGCCGCCAGAAGGCTCGAGCGCTGGCGCAGGATCGCCGCCGAGGCGGCCGAGCAGTGCGGGCGGGCAGATGTCCCCGAGATCGCCGAAACCCTATCTTTCGCAGAGGCTCTCGGCGCTGCGGGCCCCGGGGCCGTGAAGATCCTCTTCTGGGAAGCCGAGACGGAGCGCTCCATCCGTGAGGTCTTGCAACGTGTCGAGGCCCGGGCGGCCAGGGAATTCTTCCTCGTCGTGGGGCCCGAGGGCGGGCTTTCCGGCGAGGAGGCGGAAACGGCCCGGCAGGCCGGCTTTCTCACGGCAAGCCTCGGGCGGCTCGTCCTGCGGGTGGAGACGGCGGCCCTTGCCATTCTGGCCATTTTACAGTATGAATGCGGCCTGATCGGCACCCTGAAAAGGAACATTCACGATGGATAGTCACTACGGCGGGTTCTGGCGGCGCTCCGTCGCCATGTCAATCGACCTTTTCATCCTGGGCATGATAGGGTTCACCATGCTCATCCTGGGCTCGGTTGCCTTTGGTCTGGGCATCTCACCCGAAGACATGGCCGCGGATCCCGAGACCCTCATGGCCCTCGGTCTGAAGGTCATGGCGATCTACCAAGCCCTCGGCTTCTTTCTCAACATGGCCTATTTCACCTGGTTCCACGGCACAACGGGCCAGACGCCGGGCAAGCGACTGATGGGCCTGCGCGTCGTCCAGGACACGGGAGAGGCCCTCACCCTCGGGTCGGCCTTCCTGCGCTGGGTGGGTTACATCATCTCCTTCGTGCCCTTCTTCATGGGCTTCCTGTGGGCGGGCGCGGATCGGCGCAAACAGGGCTGGCACGACAAGATCGCCGGCACCGTCGTGATCGACCTCTACCAGGTCGTCGAGGTCGAGATCCCGCCAAAAAATGCCTTGACAAATCAAGGCAATTTATTTACTTAAGGCATTCTTCAAAGCCGATGTGGGTCGGTAGCTCAGCTGGTAGAGCATCGGACTGAAAATTCGAGTGTCGGCGGTTCAACTCCGCCCTGACCCACCAGGAAAACAACGAAGGCCGGTTCCATGGGAGCCGGCCTTTTTTTATTCGCCTGGAGTATAGGTATCCATGCAACCGGGTCGGGGACTCCCTGCCGAACAAATTTACCATGACATATAACACTTGACATACATGTATTGCATGTATTACACGTATTACGAAACGGAAGCAATGAAAAACGAGGGATTTGAAATGGCGAAGACATTGAATGTCAGGATATCGGACGAGATCGAGAGGCGCCTCGAGGATCTCGCGGAAAAGACGAAAAGGCCCAAGAGCTTCTACATCAAGGACATGCTGGAAAAATACCTCGACGAATATGAGGAAGCCTACCTGGCCCTGGATAGGATCTCCGAGAAAAATGCCCGGTATTACACGAGCAAAGAGGTAAAGAAGCTCCTTGAGCTATAAGGTGACCTGGCACGAAGATGCCCTGGAGGATCTCAAGGGGCTCGACAAGTCGAGGGCCCGGGAAATCGTGGAGAAGGTCGATGAGTACCTCTCGAAGGATCCCCTTGCCCTGGGGAAGCCGTTAAAAGGTATCTTCAGGGGCATGCACCGCTACCGGTGCGGGGATTACCGGATCATTTACACCCTCGATCGCAAGGACGAGCGATTGATGGTGCTGACCGTGGGACACCGCAAGGACGTATACAGGAGCAAGACATGAAGATCGAGTTCAGCAAGAGCCAGTACAAGACACTCGTGAAGGCCCTCTATCTTGCCAGTTGGGTTGTCAACTCACACAAAACGGAAGAGCCCGACGACGAGTTCGAAAGGCTGGAGCAGTATATCCTCTCCCAGGGGAAATTCTTCGACCTCAAGAATGTCGAGTTTGACGATAAGCACGGTAAGTACTACCACGACAGGGAATTCGAAGAGAAAACGCTGAAACATCTCGACGAGTTCGTGGATGAAAGCTTCTGGGTCGAGTTGATCGACCGATTGGCGGAACGAGACTTTTTCAGGGCTCTGGGGGAGCGCGAGATCCGGAAGATGTCCCGCGATGAGCGTTTTCGTAAATTTCATGAGTTTGCCGATCCTTACGAGGCGGAATTCGCCGAGCACGGAATCGACAAACTCGTGATTCGCCCTGACGCCAAGGAATAGCAATGGGCTCGCCCTTAGCATAGCGAAGTGATTCCGCCCTGACCCACCAGAAAAAAACGAAGGCCGTTCAATCTTCGTGATCGAAGACGTACCCCACGGAGCGCACGCTCCGGAAGAATCTCGGCTGGTGGGCGTCGTCCTCGAAGTATTTGCGGAACCGCACGATGAAATTGTCCACGGTCCGTGACGGCGTGTCCCCCGTGTATCCCCACCCGATCTCCAGGAGCTCCTTGCGCGACAGCAGCTTGCCGCGGTTGATGATGAAGAGCTTCAGCAGCCTGATTTCCTGCTCCGTCAGGCTGACCTCGCCCATCCGGCATCGGGCCGTGAATCTCTCGAAATCGATCACGTTGCCGCCGAAGGTGTACACCGGCCCCACCGTGGAAATGCTCCCCCGGGAAGGATCGCCCTCCCCGCTCCAGGCGGCCCGCGTCAGGAGCCGCTCGACCCGCAGCAGGAACTCGTCGAGGTTGAAGGGCTTCGACAGGTAGTCATCCACGCCGTAGGCAAGCCCCTTGACCCGGTACTCGGGCTCGCTCTTTGCCGAGAGGATCAGGATGGGAAGCCTCTCGTCCTCGAGCCGGATATTTCGCAGGATCGACAGGCCGTCGATCCCGGGCAGCATGATGTCCAGGACGATCAGGTCCGGCCTCCACTCCTTCCACTCCCTCAGGCCCGAGGGGCCGTCGAGGGCGATCGCCGCGTCATGGCCCTTGAGGGAGAGATTGAGCCTCAGGCCTTCCGCGATGTGCGCGTCATCCTCGATGATGAGAATCCGTTTCCGATTCGTGTCCTTCATGCATGACCCCTTTGCCCGCTTGTGCCCTCAGCGGGTTTATCCCCCTGACTCCGCAATGGCAGGGTCAGGGTGAACACGGTTCCTTTCCCCGTGCCCCCGCTTTCGGCGGCCACCTTTCCCCGGTGGATTTTCGCGATCTGCTGCGCCATGTACAGGCCCAGGCCGCTTCCCTTCGCCGTCATGTCGTCCGTCGAGCCGACCTGGTAGAACTTCTTGAAGATCTGCCGGATCTCCGATCGGTCGATGCCGATTCCATTGTCTTCGAACCGGATCTGCAGCTCCTTCCCCTGGGGAACGAAGCGGATGTCGACGGCAGGGGCACCTGATTTATTGTACTTCACGGCATTGGTCAGGATGTTCATCAGGAACATGTCGAGAAGCGAGGGGATGACGGGGCCCCGGAGCGGCTTTCCGGCCGGGTTATGAATCCGGATTTCCGCATTGCGGAAGAGATCCGCATTTCTGCGGTGGAACTGCTCGACGGCGCTCACCAGGTCCGTGTCGACGAATTCCTTGAGGTAGCTCCCGCTCTCGATCCTGGCAAGCTCCAGGATGCGGTTGATGTTGTCCAGGAGCCTCTCCACGTCATGGATCATGAAACCGACATACCTGAGCCGGTCCTCCCGGGGCAGTTCGTGCTTCGCGAAGGTCTCCAGGTAGAGCTTGAGGGACGTCACGGGAGTCTTGAGCTCATGGGTGAAGCTGTTGATGAAGTTTCTCTGCATCCGGTAGAGCTTCCAGGTCTTCTGGTTGTAGATGAAGATGAGGAAGACCCCGGCCAGGATGATCGCCACCAGGATGCAGAGCACCAGGATGACGACCCAGGTCTGGACCTCGAGAAACTGGGAAGGGTCGAGCTGGTACTTCTCGATGACCGCCTTCAGCCCCGCGCTGACCTCGATGTACCAGTAGATGTAGAGGGCCAGCGAGGCCGCCAGGGCGACGATGGAAAAGACGAAGATGAAAACGGGATGATAAAACCACTTGAAACGGTTCACGGATGCTCTCCATGCAGGGCTTGCGCATGCCCCTGGCACGATAAGTATAATGGGGCCCGCCCCGTGTCAATGCGCAAATATTTTCCCGGCCGATCCGGCTTTGTAAAACTATTGTAAAAGCCCATTGAGCGCTTTCCTTCCCGGGCTCAGGGGTTCATGATGGCCGGAAATCAGAACCCGGGAAGGAGCCTCATGCCGAAATCACAGACCACTCATCCCCTGGGCCGCCGGGCGCGGATCCTGCTCACCAGCGTCTTCGGGCCCTATGCGCAGGATGACGAATACGGAAGCCGCAAGATCAACCCCATGGAGCTCTACCAGAACCAGGTGACGCGCATCCAGGGAGGCTTCTCCCTGCGGATGTTTCACCCCTCCTTCGCCCTGCGGATGCTGCAGGCCAACATCGACGCACCCTGCACCGTCCTCGATTATCCCCGCCTCGACGACTTCATCCGGGAAATACGGGAGAACGAATACGACATCGTGGGGATCAGCTCCATCGTGCCCAACACGGGCAAGGTGAAAAAGATGTGCGAGCTGATCCGCGAGCACCGGCCCGGCGCAACCATCGTCGTCGGCGGGCACATCGCGAGCCGCGAGGATCTCGACGGGATCATCGATGCCGACCACATCGTGAAGGGCGACGGGATCTCGTGGTTCCGGCGATTTCTCGGGCAGGACGAGAAGGCCCCCGTCCGGCACCCCATGGTCTACTCAGGCTTCGGCGCCCGGCTCCTGGGCATCGACCTGCCGCAAAAGCCGGCGCGCACGGCAGCCATCCTGATCCCCTCCGTGGGCTGTCCCGTGGGCTGTAACTTCTGCTCCACGTCGGCCCTCTTCGGCGGCAAGGGAAAGTTCCTCAACTTCTACGAGACGGGCGACGAGCTTTACTCCGTCATGTGCCAGATCGAGGAGAAACTCGCCGTGCGGTCCTTCTTCGTTCTCGACGAGAATTTCCTTCTGCACCGCAAGCGCACGCTGCGCCTCCTGGAGCTGATGGAGAAAAACGGGAAGAGCTGGGCGCTGAATGTCTTCAGCTCCGCCCGGGTTTTGCAGTCCTACTCGATCGAGCAACTCATAGGGCTGGGGATCATCTGGGTCTGGATGGGCCTCGAGGGCGAGAGCAGCGCATACAAAAAGCTCGAGGACGTGGACACGAGAAAGCTCGTCAGAACCCTGCAGGAAAACGGGATCCGCGTCCTGGGCTCGTCCATCATCGGGCTGGAAAACCACACGCCCCAGAACATGGCCGGCATCATCGACCACGCCGTGAGTCACGACACCGACTTTCACCAGTTCATGCTCTACACCCCGAACCCGGGCACGCCGCTCCATGAGAGGCACCGCCAGGACGGGACGCTCCTTCCCGAGTCGGAGTTCCCCGCCGCCGATGCCCACGGCCAGTACCGCTTCAACTACCGCCACCCCCACATCCAAAACGGCTGCGAGGAGGAATTTCTCATCGGGGCCTTCCGCCGGGATTTCGAGGTCAACGGCCCCAGCCTCTACCGCCTTATCCGGACGATGCTGAAGGGCTGGCAGGCACACGGGAACCACCCCGATGCCCGGATCCGCAATCGCGTCGCCTGGGACGCGGCGCCCCTTCGCTCGACCTACGCCGGGGCCGTGTGGGCCATGAGGAAATGGTACAAGGGAAATGAGCGGCTGTGCGGGAAAATGGACGATCTTTTGCAAGATTTTTACAGGACCTTCGGCTGGAAGACGAGAATGCTGGCGCCCCTTTTCGGCCGCTACGCCCTGGCAAATCTCCAGGGGGAGGAAAAGAGGCTGAAAGAGGGCTGGAGCTATGAGCCGCGCACGCTGCGCGAAAAGAATGCCGCCGCCCTTGCCCTGGAAAATAAAGCCCCCGGACCTTTCAGGATCGCCATTCCGGAAGTGACGCTCCCCATCCCCAGGCCCGCGTCGATGCGCAGCGCACGATAGGCGACGCCGCCATCCCGTCCCTGACCCACCGGAAAACCAACGGGGGTTGCAGGTCCCGGACAGGACCTGTGGCCCCTTTTTCGTGGCGTTGCCGAACTCCGCCTTGACAGCGCCCACGTAAAATGAAACAAGCCCGAACAGGAAAGAGACGAACCGGAAGGAGATGAATCCGTACATGGGCCTGCTCAATCTTCTGCTCAGCGATCCGTTGACATTTGTCCTTGTTGCCGTGCCGCTTCTGTATTCCATCATCATCCATGAGCTGGCCCACGGCTGGGTGGCCTGGCGGATGGGTGACGAGACGGCCAAATTGCAGGGAAGGCTCAGCCTCAATCCGCTCAAGCATCTCGACCCGATCGGCACGCTCATGCTTTTCCTTTTCGGGTTCGGCTGGGCAAAGCCGGTGCCGGTGAACTTCGATAACCTGCGCGACCTGCGCAAGGGGCTGATCTTCGTTTCGTCGGCAGGGATTGTCGCGAACATGCTTCTGGCCTTCACGGCCTTTCTTCTGAATCATCTCCTGTCGCCCTCCCCTTCGGGGATCCTTGCCCCGGTCCTCTATTACACGGCGCAGATCAACATCATGCTGGCGGCATTCAACCTCATCCCGATCCCGCCCCTGGACGGCTCGAAAATTTTCATGGGGTTTGCATCCGCGAAGTTTCAGTATTTACTCCTTCGCCTCGAACCGTATGGATTTTTCATCATCATCGGCCTGCTGTACCTTGGCGCCCTGGACCCCCTGATCGCATTTTTCCGCTGGTGCATCCTGGCGCTGATCCGCTTCCTGCTTCCCTGAGCGCTTTGCCCTGCAAAACGGCATCCTCTTTTTTCCCATTGATCTCGGCGGATTTTTCGTGAAAATCTCCCATTGGACCGGACCGCACGATCGGCGTCGGCATCCGTTGAAGAACTCCGGACGAAATGTGGTAATGTGACGACATAGGATATCGTGACGGGAAACTAAAAGGCCCCGTGAATCCGGCCATGCCGTCGGGGCCTGAAGCAATACGTCTTTGAGCATGAAGGAGATAGGGTCATGATAAGAATCAAGAGAGAAAGAAAATGGATGGCTGCAGGTATCCTGACTGTTGCCCTGTCGGCTTTTGCTCTCACGGGATGCTTCCTCACCGTGGGCAACCACATGAACTGGCAGCAGGTCGAGCAGCCCGGGCACTGGCAGGCGATGCCGGAAGCCAGAAATGGAACACCTATCGTTTCCTGACGGTAGGCCCTTTCGAGGAGCAGCGCATCGCCTATGTTCTGTTCAGCGATGATGTCACCATGGACATGTGGCACACCCCTTTTGTCAACCTGGGCAAAATGACCCTGCGGGAGGTCATGGACAATCATGACGCATCCTGAAGGAGCGCATGTGGGTAGGAACGGCGCTCGTTATTAGAGAATTTCAACGGGGCGGCAAAGTGATAGCCTGCACGGCAAATGAATTCCAGATGGAGGTCGATCTCTGGGAGATGGCCGCGGCGGGCCCAAAGCTCAATATCCGGATGATCTACATCGACCGCCGCTCGTTCAGCGGCAGTGGCGGCGTGTTAGACCCGAGCTCGCGTTGAGGCAGGACCGGCAGCCCGGATCGCAGGCAGTTGATCCCTTTCATCCCTCGTTGTGTCCGGCTCTCGCGGGCGAGATAGCTGATTGGACGAAAAAAGGCAGGGCGCTTCGGCCCTGCCTTTTTTGTTTAATGTTGTGTGAAATGCCCTTACTTCTTGAATCTCCTCAAGCCTGCGAGCCCCACGAGGCCGAAGCCGAAAAGCAGCATGGTGGCGGGTTCGGGGACGGCGGCAGGCGTGTAGTCGTACTCATACTTCACACTCGCGTTCCCGTCATAGCTGAACACAACAGAATCATCAAACGTTGATTCGTATGTCGAGGATGCCAAACCGGCCAACGTCAAGAGGATCTGGAAAGGATCGGGGCCCGCAAGGAACCGGCCAAACCCGACGTTATCGTATTGACAGTATAATTGTCCCCGACGCGGGAACCAATGCGCGAACGCTTCCGCAAACTCGTCCCAGTAATGGATTATCGAGGACATAGTGAGCCCACAACACTGGCCACGGTGGATTCACCCATTTCCGCCACATCGAGCGTATTCGAGAAATTATAGGTATAGGGTCGTAGTCGGCTGGTATTATACTCCAAATCTGCGTAGAGCCGCTGACATTCACTTCCGCGTACATGGTCACACTGTTCAGAGTCCCCAGAGTGGTATCGAACGGTGTGATATCAAGCGTGATGTTTACAGGCGAAATAGGATCTGAACCAGAGTACAATGCTCCCATTTGCGTACCCGGTAATTAATCGGCCCCTGCAGGGGCGGCGAGGGCGAGAATCATCATTGCCGTCGCGAGCATGACTAGTTTTCTTTTCATTCAAGAACCTCCTTGTTCTCTTATTCTCTCTCTGATTTTTCCTTTGATAGCCAATACATCGCCAAAAAATTGGTGAAATACTAGCTGAATATAGTGCAGGTTCCGGGCCGTTTTCCCATGCCATTGAAATGACTGCATATTATTCAATTATCGATGATATCGAGCACAGTCAAAATCGTCGGGTTACTTTACAGGCACAGATTCCTCCCAGTGGAATAATCGGCTCAAGACACCACAGCTACGAGGCTTTTCCCTTTTTTTGAATTTGTAACGAAACCCGACACCTGATCATTCAAGACGATCTCATCCGGTCATAATCTGTACTGACACCGAAAAAATATTCGTTTCATTTTCGTGCTTCCCGCTTCCGGTGGTTTCCTTCATGGTAAATCATCCTTACCCGCTGATATGTTCATGTATTGCTGTCAATCCGCCGCAAAACATCATCCGAGCCCGACGGATGCCGGTCACAGATCCCCTGCCGCACGAACTCCCTGAAAAGGCTTTACAAAAAACTGGAAAAACTATAACTTCCTCCCCCGTAATCGTTACAATTTCGTAACCGAAAAAGGGGGGAGTCGATGACGGGAAAGGTGGGGTTCGACAACGAGAAGTACATCGAGGAGCAGTCGGCGGAGATCCTGGAGCGGGTCGGGAAGTCCAACAACCGCCTCTACCTCGAGTTCGGCGGGAAGCTCCTCTTCGACTACCACGCGGCCCGCGTGCTGCCCGGCTACGACCCCAACGTCAAGCTCCGGCTCCTTCAGCACCTCAAGGACAAGGTGGATCTGCTGCTCTGCATCTTCGCGGGCGACATCGAGCGAAAGAAGATCCGCGCGGATTTCGGCATCACCTACGATGCCGACGCCCTCAAGCTCATCGACGACCTGCGCAACCGGGGCATCAGCGTCCTGGGGGTGGTGATCACGCGCTTCGAGAACCAGCCCGCGGCAAAGCAGTTCAAGAACAAGCTCGAGCGGCGCGACATCCGGGTCTTCACGCACCGCTTCACGAAGGGCTACCCCACCGACGTGGACCTCATCGTGAGCGACGAGGGCTACGGCGCCAACGACTACATCGAATCGAAAAAGCCCCTCGTCGTCGTGACGGGCCCCGGGCCCGGGAGCGGCAAGCTCGCCACGTGCCTCTCGCAGCTCTACCACGACTACCGGCGCGGCATCCACGCGGGCTACGCCAAGTTCGAGACCTTCCCGATCTGGAACATCCCGCTCAAGCACCCCGTCAATGTGGCCTACGAGGCCGCCACGGCCGACATCCGGGATTTCAACATCATCGACCCCTTCCACCTGGAGGCCTACGGCAAAACCTCCGTCAACTACAACCGCGACGTGGACGCCTTCCCGCTGGTGAGGCGCATCATGGAGCGGATCACGGGGGGCGAGTCCTTCTACAAGTCGCCCACGGACATGGGCGTGAACCGCGCCGGCTTTGCCATCGTCGACGACGAGGTGACCCGCGAGGCCGCCAAACAGGAGCTCATCCGGCGCTACTTCCGGTACCGCTGCGAGTACGCCATGGGGTTTGCCGACGGCGGGACGGTCCAGCGGGTCGAGCTTTTGCTGAAAGACTTTCACCTCGTTCCCGAGTACCGCAAGGTCGTCGAACCGGCCCGCCAGGCGGCCCACGAGGCGCAGGCCCAGGACAAGGGCGACGAGGGCATCTTCTGCGGGGCGGCGATCGAGTTGAAGGACGGCACCATCGTCACGGGGAACAACTCGCCGCTGATGCACGCCGCATCGAGCGTCGTCATCCACGCCATCAAGCACCTGTCCGGAATCCCGGGCATGATCAAGCTGCTGCCCGAGTACATCACCGAATCCGTGAAAAGCCTCAAAACGGGCATTCTCAACGAGAAGAGCGTGAGCCTCGATCTGGAGGAGACCCTCATTGCGCTCGCCATCAGCTCGACGACCAACCCGGCGGCCCAGCTGGCCCTGGAGAAGCTCAAGGAGCTCAAGGGCTGCGAGGTGCACATGACCCACATCCCCACGCCGGGCGACGAGGCGGGCCTGCGGCGCCTGGGAGTGAACCTGACGAGCGACCCGAATTTCTCCTCGAAGGACCTCTTCATCGCTTGAAAAGAAAATGGATTAGGGTGTAAGGTGTAGGGGCAAGCCAGAAGGCAGCCGGCAGTCGAATGGACTTTTACTGTCGGCTGTAGACTGCAGGCTGTTGGCTCTCAGATGCCGCAGGCGGCATGACGAGATAGACCGGACAGACTGGACAGACGGAAAAGACCCGATTAGAAGAGTTCGGAGGAGGATACGATGACCAAGCAGTTCGACCCGGAACAGTTCGAAGACGTAAAAGAGATGATGGTCTATGAGGTCGTTCTTTCGGAGGCCCTGGTGAACCTGTTGCACAAAAAAGGCATCATCAAGAAGGCGGAGATGCTGGAAGAGATCAAGAAGATCAAGGCCAAAACCATCGACAAGAAAAAATAGCGGACGGCTCAGTCCCCTGTATCGATTCATGCCGAAAGAGAAACGAATCATCGCCGGGGTGATGGCACTGCTGGGATGCATGGCCCTGGCTTCGTGCCAACCCGGGCAGATGATCATCCCCCCTGACTCCCTGGATCTCACCGTCAAGGCCGCCCCCGGCGCATCCGGCGTATCGCGGGAGATGGCCGAGGAGTTCCTGAAGTACGCCCCCTTCCCCGCTTCAAGCAAAACCCTGATGCACGAGGGCCTGTGCTACGCCGAGCCGTATTTTCAGGATCGGGGGCTCGACCCCGCCGGAAACGACACGGACCGTTACAACGGCGTCGACACGGCGACGCTCTTCTTCAGCGCAACCCACGGCACGCCGGAGACCTGGCTTGCCATGCCCAACGGCCGGGACCCGGGAAAGTGCCCCCAGAGCGCCTCGGAGACGCATGTCGTGGAACCGGGGAAGAATGCGGCTCGGCAACGGCCAGGACACCGGCGAGGGAAACGGCCTGCGCTACTTCTGGCAGTGCGCCTCGAACGTCTTCGCCCACGGGCCGCGGCAATGCCCGGGGGGCACTCCGGATTTCGGCTGTCCCGAGAGCTCCGACGGCACGCAGGACACGGTGCTCTCGAGGAATGTCTACGAGCGCTGGGGCGGCATGCTCGCGCCGGGGCTGCGGATGGCCTGCGGCTTCTCGACGGCCGCCTTCTGCCACCCCGACGATGCCCGCAGGGTCTGGGACCTCTACGACCGGTCCTCGAACGGCTTTGCAGCGGCGGACGCCTTCATCGAAGGGTTTCGCCAGGAGCGTGAGGGCACCCTTCCCCTCTGCATCACCCTGGGAAGTGCCAGCGTCGAGCGGACACCCCTTTTCGACGAGAGGCTTCTCACGTCACCCAATCCTTCCGGCACGTCTCACTACCACGCGCAGTACCCCGTCCCCTTCAGCTCCACGGAGCGGCCCGGCAGACCTGCCGAGACAGGCTCCCCTCTCTGGGCGCCCATCTACGGGCTGAAACCCATGGCGCTTCCGGCAACGTTCAAGAAACTTGCCTTCGAACGGCAGGACGGCATGCTCGTCTCCTCAGACCTGGAAAATGTCTCAAGCCTCGCCGTGCGGGTCCGCCCTGCCAGCGGGGCGCTGTACCTGAACGGGAAGATGAATTTCGATCCCGACGATCCGGCACTGAAAGAGGATCAGTACCTGGATCGCGCGGCCCGGTTCCTGCGTGAATGGGGACTGGCCGAGGCCGCCGCGAAGCCCGAGGGAGTCCGCATGATGCTCGAAACGGTGCCGGTGAACAACAGGACGTTCGAAGTGATCCGGCGCCAGAAGAGCGTTTTCATCACCTTCAGACGCCAGGTCGAACTGGACGGGAAATCCATTCCCGTGCTCGGCGACGGCGGAGTGATCCGGCTCCAGATGAACAACGACGGATCGATCGCCCGGGCAGCCAAGATCTGGCGGGAGATCACGGGGGTCCGCAAAATAGCCCGCATCAAGCCCTACGAGACCACATACGGCGAAGCCCTGCAGCAGCTTGCAAACCCTGCCTCTTACAGGCTCGATGGATGGACCTGGGGGTACAAGGAAATTGAAGGCTCCGCGGAGCAGGCCGATCTGAGGATCGTGCACATCTTCACCTTCATCCCGAAGGGACAGGACACCGCTCTGCAGGTTGCTCCCGTAAAGGTCGAGATCGCAGCCCAGATGGACATGGCGGAGGCGACGATCGACAGGTAGCCGGCCGCGGAGCACGGCCAGGACCGAGGTCCGAGGCTCAAGGGAGAGGAAGAACGAGGAAACTCGGGAAGACAGGAGGCGGAAGCATTGGCGCCCGATACCATGACGAACATGGAAACACTCGCAGAGCGGCTCGTCGCGGCGCTGGAGAGCTTCGAGTCGGCCCAGCGGGACTACTTCCCCGGCATCGTGCCCCGGCTCCGCGAGCAGTTCACCCCGGCAATCGAGGCACTGGAAGAAGCGAAAGGCGGACTCGAGACCGTTCATGCCCCACCGGGGCAGGAGGCCCTGCAGGAAAAGCTGCTCGAGGCCTCCGTGCTGTGCCTGGACGCGTTAAAGCTTTCCGTCGCGGCCGACGGGCTGGAGGAGGCGCTCGTCAACTTCCGAAAGGCCGGTCGGCGGATTCACCGTGCGCAGGAGTTTCTCCTTGCGCTCTGCCCGGTCATCCCCGCCGTCAACCGCTACTTCCTGGAGCCTGAAGCCCGCAGCCGCGCTTCCGAATTCCTTTCCAGACCCGGCCCCGATCCCGCAACGGGTCTCCTCCATGGCGGCCCCGACGCAGACCCCTACGCGCGGGGAGCCGCCTCGTTCTACATCCCCGAAACCCGGGACCGATCGGAGCCGCTTCCCCTCGTCATTGCGCTGCACGGGGGCTTCGGTCACGGGAGGGATTTCATCTGGACGTGGCTCCGCGAGGCGCGAAGCCGGCGCTTCGCGCTCGCCTGCCCCACATCCCTTAACATCACCTGGACCATCACGGGTCCCGACGCCGACGCAGAGATGCTGAAGCAACTTCTCGCGTTTTCGCTCGGCCGATGGAACATCGACCGCAGCCGCATCCTGCTCACGGGGCTCTCCGACGGGGCGACCTACGCCCTCAAGCGCTCCCTCGACAAGGAGACGCCTTTCACGCACTTTGCCATCTTCTCGGGCCTCCTGGCGCCCTTTGACATGAGACACGCAAAAGGAAGACGGATTTTCTGGGTGCATGGGGCGAAGGACTGGATGTTCCCGGCCTGGCGGGCGAAGATGGGCGAAAAGGAGCTTGTCGCTGCCGGGGCCGACGTGACGCTCGAGATCGTCCCCGACCTCTATCACGCCTACCCGCGGGAGAGAAACGACCGGGTTCTCAACTGGTTCGACCCATCCCTGTCATTTCAGCCCTGACCGCCGTGCCGAACGCTTCAGGCATGCGCTCTTCAGCCTTCAGCGCCCCGTCGCCTCGATGACGGCAATGCCGCGCTGATCAGGCCGCGCAGGCGGAGGCCCGAAGCAGTGCAGGGGGATCTCCGGCCGGGTACAGTCCCGCCAATCGCCCTGGAGGTAGCCGCGCAGACGGTACGTCCCCTTGCCGAACTTTTCCTCGAACCGGGCGATGATCGACTCCGGCGCGACGGAACCGGTGAGGATGTAATCCGGACGCGCCCGTTCGACAAAGAGATAGTCGGGGAGCGTCTCGCGCAGGACTGGCTGCAGGGTCTTTCGTTCCGTGAGCTGCCAGCAGTAGCGCTGCCCCGGTACATAGAACATCGGCCCGTAGGTCATGTAGTCGGGAAAGATCAGCACCCTGCTTCCCCCGGGAAGAGCGGCCACGGCCTCCACGAGAGCCTCTGTCCCCGTCTTGTAATCCTGTGCCCCCTCCGCGATATAGCCCAGGAGCGTGCTCCGCAGCGGAATCTGCGGGAGCGCAACCCACGAGAGCGTCAGCGCATTGGTCATCACGACCAGGATCGCCGCCAGGCAGGCCAGGGGGCGCGAGAGATCCCAGAGGATCACGAGACAGACGGACGTCACGGCGGCGCCGACCACGATGAGGGGCGCCACGTAGCGCATGTCCGCGATCGCCGCGCCGCTGACGGGCTGGGGGGAAAAAAGGGCCGTCGCCAGGATCGCCGCAACCATAGCCAGAAACACGACCCACCCCTGGCGGGCAAACCGGCGGAGGCGCCCGAAACGCGGTCCGGCAAAAGGCACCATCAGGACCACCGCCAGGAGCACGGGAAAGAACTCGAAGGTACCCAGGCCGACCATGTGCTGGGCAAAGAGCGCCGCGACGCGTTCGATGCCCGTGATGAAGCTCGTCGGCGCGAAGTGGGCTGCCGTCGGTGCCTTGGCAAGCCAGATATGCATGCCGCAGAGCAGCGACACGGCGAGGACGACACCGAGGAAGACCCCCTTCTGCCGGGTGCGATAACGGCCGTCGAGAAAGAAAACGGGAAGCATGGCCAGGGCCGAGACGGCATTGAGGTAGCTGGCATACCAGAGACCGGCCACGGACAGCGCGCCGGCCGCCAGGACTGCGAGCCGGGAGCGCCTTGTCGAGCCCGTCCAGGACCAGGCCGCCAGCAGGCAAAGCGTGAAAAGCATCGCCGGCGCAAAGTAGCGGCACTGGCGGATGAAAAGGAGAAAGGCCGGCGAGAGAGCCGCGATGAGGGCAGGCAGCCACAGCGGCACCCGCCCGTCGAAGTGCCGCCGGGTCCAGAGCATCAACGCCGGCAGGGCGAGAATCCCCAGGATCAGAAAGAGGATGCGTCCCCCGAAGACCGTCTCCCCGAAGAGATAAAACCCCGCCGCGGCGATGTAGTACTGAAGGGGCGGCGCGTAGGGGTTTTGCAGGTTCTCGTCGAGTTGCATCCCGAGTCGGTAGCCGACGAGATTCACGCCGTCCCAGGCGGTCAGCTCTCCCGTGGCCAGAAGATTGCGGGCAAAAAGGGCCGTGTTGGCCTCGTCGTCCCAGAAGGCGTGGTTCGTGAAACCCCAGGTCCCGAGAACCACGGCGCACAAAAGCGCTGCCGTGCAGAGAATCGCGTCCCGTTTCGACAAGCCGAATTCGTGAAGCCAGAGGGTCAGACGATTCGCTCCCGGTTTTTTCGAGGGGTCTACAGACGTCGTCATGCAGCGTTCTCCCTGTACCCTGTACCCTGTACCCTGTACCTGTACCCTGTACTGACCCTGTACCCTGTACCCTGTACCCTGGTCCCTGTCCCCTAGTCCTGCCCCAGAACGACGGCTTCCTTCCGTCGCTCCCGCAGCCGCATGATCGACAGCAATGCCAGGGCCGCCACAACAAGGGCGATTCCCCAGCCCTCCCAGAAGGCGATCTGCTCGCCCAGCTGCAGCCGTGAACCCGTCATGCCGATGACGGGCACGGCCAGTGTCCCCAGGCCGGCGACCCCTGCGGGAAGACGGTCAATCACATAGGTCCACAGCAGGAAGGCCACCCCGCAGACGAGGATGGCGTTATAGGCAATCGACCCGATGAAATAGGGAGACCAGTCGATGGGTTGCGAAGGTACGAGGAAAGCCACCGGAACGAGCGGAAGGGCCCCGAAGATGAGCTGCCACGTCGTGAGCCGGATGAGGTCGAGCTTCCGGCCCCGGCCCAGGAGCTTGACGATGACGGCCCCCGTGGCCCAGCACACGCCGGACATCAAGGCGAGCATCTTGCTGTGGGCCGTGCCCCCGAGCGCCCAGGGCTCGAGAATGAAGACGAGTCCGCAGAAGGCCATGACGATGGGAACCCAGAGGGCGCCCCGCACCTTCTCGTCCAGGACAAGCCAGGCCAGGAGCAGGATCCAGAAGGGCATCGTGTAGACGAGGATCGATGTCTTCCCGGCCCCGCCCGTCTCCAGGGCCCACACGATGAGCCCCGTGCCCAGGGCCGTCTGGACAACCCCCAGGATCGCAGTCCAGACGGGAAAGGGCGGCCGCAGGGGCTCCCTCTTCCAGGCCATGAAGGCGAAAAGGAAGACGCTCCCGAGGACCATCCGCAGGGCATTGAAGTCGAAGGGCCCCGCGTATTTCAGGCTCTCCTTCATGACGACCCAGTTGTAGCCCCAGATCATGGAAATGCAGACGAGGGCCAGGAAAGGACCGGCGGCGGAATTCCCCTTGATCGGCATCATTCCGTTTGCGACCTCACTCTTCGCCCTTCCTCAATTTGAGGAGCGCAAGAAGGGATTCCTTGACGTCGCGAGCAACACCCGTGAGTCCCGAGAAGGCGCCGCCCACCTTGCCTTTCGAGGCGTCCCACAGGGCCCTCGAGATCCGAGCCGTACCGCTCTTGACGATGGAGCCCAGGAGCTTCGCCGCCTCGGCCGTGGCCGCGCGGCGCAGCGTCCGGCGGTCGGCGATCACGAGGCTGCCGCACCAGCGCCTCGCGATGATCCCCACGCGAAGCGTGAGAAAGGCGTTGGCGGCCCCGGTGAGGATCGAGTTGACGACGATGGAGGCGGCGGCCTGCACACCCGGGACGGAGAGGCTCACGGCGCCGAGGGCCGAAGAGAGGATGGGCTCGATCTGCTCGCCGATCTCCGCCTCGTCGAGCTCGCCCGCCACGAAAGCCGAGGCGGCCACGTTGGCGTAGAGGTTGACCAGATCCCGGAGCGTTGGCCGCTGGGAATAGACACCGGCGATGCGCCACACCATGCGGAAATGGGCCGTCAGGACGAAGATCGTGTCGAGCCTTCCGCTCTGGGAGATGGCGGTGCTGACAAAGACGGCCGCTGCGCTGTCGCGGATGATGACGTCGCACTCGCGACCGAGAACATCGAGGGCCTTCTCGATCCCGGCACGGCCGGAGAGATCGTAGCCCTTGAGACGGGGGTTTGCGGCGAGCCGATTCCGCAGGGCTTCGAGGTGCCTGGAAAATTCCGGCTCCATCTCGCTGTCGGGCGGCGCGAGCGGCTTCTGGAGCCGCAGGAAAAAAACAACAGAGGCCATGACGAGGGCGGCGTAAAGTCCGAGCAGAAACCACAGGACGGCCGTGCCGAAAGCCGGACTCACCCTGTCGGCAAGCCCCACCACCTGCGCCGTCTGGTTGACGACGAAAAGAACGAAGAAGAAAAGGATGACGGCGCTCACCACAAGCGCCACGTTTTTGATCGTTCTGGTCATCTCACTCACTCCGAACCCGCTACGCTAACCTTATCGGCACGGGCCTCTCATGTCAAGGATTCTGCCTGATGCAGCGGCATCTTGAAGCCGACAGCCTAAAGTCTACAGCCGACAGTCGAAGGAAGAGGCAATGAGGGAAATCTGTTGGCTCCTCCCTCGCTCCCTCTTTCACTGGTCACTAGCCACTGTCCACTGGTCACTTTCATTCGTATCCCAGATCGGCCAGCTCCTGCTCCGTCATCCCGATGAAGTGGGCCACCTCGTGGACCACGGTGATCTCGATCTCCTCCTCGAGCTCCTCCAGGGTCTCGCACATCTCCTCCAGGGGCTCCTGGAAGATCTGGATCGTGTCGGGGTACTGCAGGGTGTCGAAGTGGGAGCGCTCCATGAGCGAGGCCCCCGTGTAGACGCCCAGGAGCGGCTCGTCAGGCGGCAGCCCCATCTCCTCGAGAAGCTCCGGGGCGGGCCACTTCTGAACGGAGATGACCATGTTGTCGAGGTGCTTCCGGATCTGCGGCGGGATGCGCCGGATCGCCCGCTGTACGGCCCGGTCGAACTCCCTGGCGCTGAGTTTCAGCATGGCCCTACCCCTCCCTGCCCCCGTTCATCTCCGCGAGGAAGGCCTCCAGCGTCATGAGCTGCAGAAGAGGCTGGAGTGGGTTCTTTCGGTAGATCGCGAGGCAGCTCTCGTGCATCTCGCGGCTGAAGCTCGCGCAGCAGTCCTCGACGATGACCACGCGGAAATCGTTCGAGAGGGCGTCGAAGGCCGACGACAGGACGCACCAATGGGTGGCGATGCCGCAGAGCACGACCGTGTCGGCCCCGTAGAGCCGAAGCGTCTGATCGATGTCCGTCTTGTAAAAGGCGCTGAAGCGCCGTTTGGGCGAATAAATATCCGTCTCGGCCTGCGTGAGCAGGTCCGTAACCTCGGCGCCTTTCGTCCCCCGGATGGAGTGATTCTTCATCTTGCCCTGGAAGATGAAATCCCCGGGCAGGAAGCTGTCCATGGAGAAGATCACCGGGATGGAGCGCCCCCGGGCAAAGTCCGTCAGGCGGTTGATGGCGGGCACGATTTCGCGGCCCAGCTCCTTGATGGGCATGGGATGGGCGCCCTCGAGGGTGTCCTTGAGCATGTCGACGATCACTACGGCGGGTTTCATGAAGTTGCTCCTGTCAATCAGTAATATCGAAAAGAATCCGTTTCACCTGTTCCCCGAAGGCCGGACCCTCTGCGCCACCAGGTCCCAGAGGGTGTCGCGCCCGGGACTGCCGATCCCCGACCAGGCGGCCCAGTCGATCCCCGGGTATCTCTGCCTGATTTTTTCCGGCAGATCCCCGACGGCCTTCCCGATCCGTGAGAGATCTTCTTCCACGGCAGAGACAGCGGCATGATCGCGCAGAAAATTCTCCCTGGAGAGACCCTTCGTTTTTTCTTCGATCCGGGCTATGGCTTTCAGGATGTCGGCGATCTGTGTCTTGTACCCTGGCGTCATGATGAGCTTTCCCTGGTTTGGTTATCCCGTAATCTAGCAGAACGCCCGCGCCAAATCACGGAAAAACCGGATGTCATTAAATCTTTGCCCGCATTCGGCCGATAGATAGAGAGTAACTTGGAGGCACAGAGGAACAAGAGATGCGCGAAGCGATGACAGAAGCCGAAATCCACCGCCTCGGTGTCCAGATCATTCGTGATGAGCTGGAACGGGAGGGGTGGTCCATTCTGGATATCAACGTCAACCTCAAGATCAACCCCCAGATCATCGCGAGAAAGAACGGCACCCTCGGCCATGTCCTGATCCGAACGGCCTGCCACCCGAAGAAAGGCCGCATCGAGGACGATTACATCATCGCGCGGTGTCTGGAGCATGCCTCGCAGCTCAGTGCGGTCTGCTTCTTTGCCGGTGTGCGCGTGAGCCACGCCGAGGCTTCCATTCGCGGAGAAGAGCAGTACATGGGCACCCCGATCAGGGGCGAAGGAATTCTCGTGGCCTATTCGGGACTGGAGGAGTTGAGGCCGGGCGGGGTCATGACCGGCCGGGGAATTTGAGCAGAGTGGCCAGTACAACGCACAACGGATCGATGTACTGCCTTTTTTCCTGACTTCTGAACTTCATAACTTCCGATCTTCGATCTTTAACGGGGCCGGGACCTGAAACCACCACGCACCTCCGCTTGTTCTCAAGCAGGACCCGGCCCCTTTTCATATGGTAAGAATCGACGATCATCCCGCCAGCATGAAGAACATGGTGGCCGGCATGCTGAAGCAGTTGTCCGGAAAGGCCTCCGGCTTTTTTCCTTTTGCGGATATTCCGAAGAAGGGCACCCCGAGCATCGCGGAGAAACGCCGTCCGCTTCCCATGTCCACCGCATCTCCCGTCTTTGCTTCGAAGAGGGCCATCGGGGCGTTGTCCTTCACCAGGACGAAGTCCACTTCCCTCTTTTCCTTGTCACGGATGTAGGCCACCTCGAACCTTCCCAGCCCCATCTCCGTAAATCGGGCCGCCATTCTGAGAAGCGTAACGGCGGTCATGTTCTCGAATCTCGCTCCTGGATCGTCGAGAACCGACCAGTCATAAAAATAAAGCTTGGGCTCCTTCTTGATGGCGCGGATGACATTTCGCTGCCAGGGGCGTATCGTGAAGACGAGATAAATTTCTTTGAGCATCTCGATCCAGTTTGCGATGGTCCTGTGGTTGTAGTTCAAGTCCTCGCTCAGGGAATTGACACTCAACAGGGACCCGACCTTCGAGGGGAGCAGGGTGACGAGATGTTCGAGCCCGCGGATGTCTGCAATGCGCGACATATCGCGAACATCCTCCCGGGTCAGCAGGGTTCTGTAGTTCTGCTGCCACCGATTCAGAAACCTCGGCGAGGCCCGAAGAAGAGGTTCGGGAAAGCCACCAAAACGAAGAAGCCTCTCGAAGGCATCTGCATAACGGTCGATCTTCACCTTCCGTCCTCGTTCCAGGAGAAGTCGTCCGTCGGCAATCGATTTGTCATCCCCCAGCACGAAAGAGAACTCATCTGCAAGTTCCGGGAGGCCTGCCGGCAGCATCTGAAATAGGAAGTAACGTCCCACAAGCGAATCGCCGGACTTGCGGTATAGGCCGAGACGTGCACTTCCCGTCACGAGCAGGGTCATCCGCTCTTTCCCGGTATCATAGACTCCCTTGAGGAGATTTTTCCAGCCCTTCTGTTTGTGGATCTCATCGAATACGGCGGGCACGGGCTTCCCATTGTACGCTTCATCGATGATGTTTCGAAAGAAAAGCGGGTTTTTCCGGTACTGGCTCATCACAGCGGGATCGTCCCAGTTGAAGTAGGTCGCCCGGGAGCCTGTCGTCCGATCGAGCCAGTTCAGGGCAAACGTTGTCTTGCCGACCTGCCGGGGGCCGGTCAGAAAGATCATTTTTCCCGCAGTCAGCTCCGGGTCGAACAGGTAGTTTCCGATGATGCGCTGCATACGGCCATATTGTATATTTATACAAAATAGTCAAGACTTATTTGCGCCTTCATACAAACTAGCCGTGCCTCGTCGACGCGGGTTAAAGGACTGCCCCCCTCCTTACCCCATTACGCCACGCTCAGGATGCCGGCATAGAGGATATCTCCGGTCTTTTTCGAGATGCAGATGAGCATCGTGCCGCCGTCGACGACCAGGAAGGGGTCCAGGCCGCACTCGACGATCCAGCAGTCCTTCAGCACGCCTTCCAGTTTGCTGTCCGAGGCAAAGAAGGGCGCGAGGTCCTCATGGACCCGGTCGCTGATGCCGCTCACCCCGAAGGCGCCGCCCTTGTCCGCAAGATAGGCCTGGGCAATCTGCAGGGCATCCTGCATCGTGATCGCGGGTTCCTTCTTGCGGGGTTTCGCTTCCGCCTTTTTCGCCGCAGGCTTTGTGCCTGTCTTGCCTTTTGTCGCTGCCATACCCAATCACCACCTGACCCTGCCGTGCGGATAAGCCGATGCCCCTGCCGATCGCGGCGAGGGGCACCGGTGTGATTACGTTGTGAGAGGCCGGCCGGCTAAATCCTGCCTCGATAAGGAAAGGGATTATTCCCCCTCACCCCTGCCCCGTTCGACAGGCTCGCGACACCGCTCTCCCACAGCGGGGAGAGGGAGTGTGAGATTGCCGCGCCTCGCGAAAATCCACCCTCACCCCAGCCCTCTCCCCTCAAGGGAGAGGGAGCCTGAGGAAGAGGTCTCTGGAGGCTCGGCTCGCAATGACATGCAATCCTTACTTGTGCAGGATCCTGTAGTCCACCACGGAGACGCCTTTCTCGTAGACCAGCACCGGGTTGAGATCGATCTGGTCGAACCCGGGATAGTCCTCGACGAGTTGCGAGAGCTTCTGCATCACGTCGATGAGGGCCATGATATCCTTAGGCGCCTTTCCGCGGGTGCCTGCCAGCAGCGGGTAGCCCTTGATTGCCCGGATCATCCTCTCGAACTCGCCGGGTCCTGCCGGAAGCAGGCAGAACTGCACGTCCTTGTAGATCTCCGTGAAGATCCCGCCGAGACCGAACATCATCGAAGGCCCGTACTGCTCATCGCGGATCACGCCGAGGATGACCTCGACGCCGCCGGGCTTTGCCATGGGCGAGAGCGTGATCCCTTCGATCCGGGCGCCCGGGGCCTTTTTCCTGACCGAAGCCATCATCGCCTCCCAGGCCTTCCGGACCCCGGAGGGATTGATGTCGAGCGCCACGCCCCCCACGTCCGTCTTGTGGGAGATGTCGGGCGATGAGACCTTGAGGGCCACGGGCCGCGTGAACCGCTTGGCGAGTTTCACCGCCTCGGCTGCGTTTATTGCGGGGGCCGACGTCACGGCCGGGATCCGGTACGATCGCAGCACGCGCACCGCCGCGGGCGCGGGCATGAGCCTGAGCCTCGGCCCTTCATCGTGCGCTTCGTCCTTTTTGTGGGTTTCGACCTTTGCGGGCTTTACGTCGTCGTAGGCGAAGAACTGGCCCAGGGCCCGCACGCCCCGCTCGGGCGTGGGGTAGACGGGAATGCCCTTCTCGTGCATCTTGAGGGCCTCCTCGCGCTCCACCTCGGCGCCGCCGCAGTAGACGACGAGCTCGCCCTGCCCCGTCACGATGTCCGATGCGCCGTGGACGGGGTCGCCGAAGATGACGACGCTCGTGTCGTAGTCGGATTTCGCCTCGGCGATCGTCTTCGAATAGAGGCTGGGGTCCGTGATGGCATCGCCCGTGAGGTCGATGGGGTTCGTGAGGCCGCAGTGTGAGGGCAGAAACGCCCGGAGACGGGCCTTGAGCTCCTCCGTCGGGAAGGGGACCTCGAGACCGTACTTCTCGGCCTCGTCGATGCCGAGGATCGCGGCGCCGCCCGAGCTCGAGATCATCAGCAGGCGCCTGCCCTTGGGCTTGTCCATGTAGGCGAGGCCCTTGGCGAAATCGTAGAGCTCCTCCAGGTTGTCGGCCCGGCAGACGTTGTATTTCCGAAAAATGGCCTGGTAGATCTCGTCGCTTCCGGCAAGGGATTTCGTGTGGCTTTCGGCCGCCACCCTGCCCCTCGCCGTCCTGCCCGCCTTGAGGATCACGACGGGCTTGGTTGCCTTCGCCAGGGACTCCACGAAGGCGGCGGGCCGCTTCACGCCCTCGATATAGCAGGCTATGACCTTCGTGTTGGGATCGTCGTTGAAGTAGTTGATGCAGTCCGACTCGTCCACGTCGGCGCGGTTGCCGAGACTGACAAAGCCGCTGAAGCCCAGATGCTCGACGCTCGACCAATCGATGAGGGCCGCGCCCACGGTGCCGCTCTGGGAGACGAAGGCGATCCGGCCCCGCGTCGTGATGAGCGGCCAGGACCCGCAAAGGCTGCTGTAGGGGATGTTCACCCCCTGGCAGTTTGGCCCGATGAGCCGGACATTGAACTCCCTGCCGACCCGGGCCAGCTGCGCCTGGAGCTTCTCGCCGTCCTCGCCCGCCTCGGCAAAGCCCCCGGTGATGATGACGGCGGACTTGACGCCGGCCTTCCCGCACTCCTCGATGGCCCCCTTGACCATCCGGGCGGGGATGACGACGACGGCCATGTCCGCAGGAGCCGGAGTGGCACCGATTGCCGGGTAGGCCTTGAGCCCCAGGATCTCGTCGGCCTTGGGGTTGACGGGATAGATGGGCCCCGCAAAGCCGGCGTGGATCAGGTTGTAGAGGATGTCGTAGCTCAGTTTTCCCGGTGTGCTCGAGGCGCCGATGAGGGCCACGCTTGCCGGCTTGAAGATGGCGTCCAGCTGACGGATCGAATCCATAGGTCCTCCTTTTTCGTGCGTTGCGGTGAAAGAAAACGGTGGGTCCCCCTGACAGACGGCCGAATCCTACCACAGAGCCCCTGCATTTTCTACGGGGAAGTGGCCCCTGAAAAATACGAAATTCGGCGTATCCAGTTTTCCCCCGGAGAGCCGATAATCAATACATCGCCTTCTTTTTGTCGCTTTGACCGGACTGTTTCCGTTTATCCTGCACCCACCCTGTTCCACGGAGTGGTGCGTGTCTTTCAATCAGGCGTCAAACCTGTCTTCGGGGGTAAACAGCGTCATGAAAAAGGGTTTATTCGGGAAAAATATCCTGTCCGGACTCGTCATTCTGCTAGCAGTTGTCTTCACGGGTTCAACGGCATTTGCCCATGAGCTCGATGATATCAGGGCGGCGATCCATGAACGGGGTGCTCACTGGGTAGCCGGAGATACATCCATCTCCAAGCTCCCGCACCATGAGAGGCAGCTCCGCCTCGGCCATGTCAAGCACCGGCTGACCGGAGACGAGACGCTTCTGACGGCATCCGGGTCTACCGGGTCGGGCGGTGCAGCTGCGGCCTACACGAGCTTTGACTGGACCTACCCTACGAACTACGTCACACCGGTCCGTAACCAGGGCAATTGCGGGAGCTGCTGGGCCTTCGCCACAACGGCGGCCCTCGAGTCCTACACCCTCATCAAGAATTCCCTGCCGGGCCAGGAATTGAACCTTGCAGAGCAGGTCATGGTCTCCTGCGGCGGCGCCGGCAGTTGCGGCGGCGGCTACATCGGCACGGCGGCGAACTACATCAAGAACACGGGTCTGCCGCTGGAGACGTGCTACCCCTATTCGGCGACAAACGGCACCTGCTCGGCGGCCTGCTACAACTGGCAGGCAAACAGTTATAAAATTACCGGATGGGGCTACGTGGCAACAACGGCACCGACGGTGGATGCCATCAAGAATGCGCTGGTGACCTACGGCCCGCTGGTCACGACGATGGACGTCTACGCGGACTTCTTCAGTTATCACAGCGGCATCTACAAGTACGTTTCCGGCACCTACCAGGGCGGGCACGCCATCCTTATCGTGGGCTACGACGACACGGCCCAGTGCTTCAAGGTGAAGAACAGCTGGGGCGCCAGCTGGGGCGAAGCGGGATACTTCCGGATCGCATACTCGGAGGTGACGAGTGTCGTGGGCTTCGGCGAGTACACCATCGCATACTATCAGCCCACGCCGCCCGCGCCGCCTCCCACACCTCCGCCTGCCCCTCCGCCGGCACCGACATGCAGCTATTCGATCTCTCCTGCGTCGAGCGCGCCGAAGTGGACGGGCGGAACGGGCAACATCAGCGTGACGGCCGGTTCCGCCTGCGCCTGGACAGCCAAGAGCAACGCGAGCTGGGTGACGATCACCTCAGGGAAGTCAGGCACAGGCAATGGAACGGCCAAATACAACGTCTCGAAGAACTTGAGTTACAACAGTCGCAGCACCACGATCACCGTTGCCGGCAAGACCTTCCAGATCACCCAGAAGGGTTTGCTGGGCAAATAATCTTAATGAGTCGTGCGGCGCCCTTCGCGGGCGCTGCATCCATCAATCCGGGCAGGACCACGCAGGTCCTGCCCTTTACTTTTTCCTTGTCAAAGAGAGCGGTCCTGACTATATACGGTCTGTGTGACGTATTCTATGCTGAGCCGGTGAATCCATAAGGAGGGAGGGCTGAACGATGAGGCATCGCACGGCGGGAAAGATCACGGACAATCTATGGTACCTGGGTCGCGAGGAGGCGGGGGTGTATGTCCTCGAGGGCAAAGACGGCTCGATCATGATCAACGGGGGGCTTGCGCACATCCTCCCCGATGTCCTCATGCAGATGAAAGACTTCGGGATCGACCCCGCAAAGCTCAAAAAGATCCTCATCCTCCATTCGCATTTTGACCACATCGGTGTGATCCCCTACTTCAGGAGAAACTGGCCGGCCATCGAGGTCCACGGCTCGGCCGAGACCTGGAGGATCCTCCAGATGCAGAAGGCCATCGACATCGCCAATCAATTCAGCAAAATCGTGGCGGACAAGATGGGGCTCGGGGCGGCCTTGAAGGATGTCGACTTCGCCTGGCGCGACGACATCACGGGAAAAACCGTGGGCGAGGGCGACCGGATCGACCTGGGGGGGACTGCACTGAACATCCTGTACACGCCCGGCCACACGAACTGCTCGATCACGGCCTATGAACCCGATCGCAAGGCACTCTTTGCCTCCGACGGCGGCGGCATCCCCTACCGGGACATGTCGTTTGCCTCGGCGAACACCAACTTCACCCAGTACCTGGAAAGCCTCGAGAAAATGAAACCGCTCACCGTCGATTACCTCTGCGCCGATCACTACGGCTATGTCACAGGCGAGGATGCGCGGGGCTTCATCGACCTGACGATACGGGAAGGACGAAAGCTGAGGGCGCAGATGGAGGGAATCCTCCGGGAGAAAGGAAACGTCGATGAGGCCGCGAAAGCCATGACGGTCTATTTCTACGGGGAATGCCCGGACTACTTCATCGCAGCGGACATCCTCGAGGGCGTCTTCAGGCAGATGATGAAGTTCCTCGAGAAGAACCTGCAGTCCTGACCCGCCGCGAAAGTGGTCATGCATGAGGGGCTGCCTCCCGGGCAGCCCCTTTTTTGCCTGATTATCAGGATGACCTTGAAAAGCGGCGCTTCGGCTGGCATACTCCGCGATGCGATATCCATGTCAGGAGGGGGGTCATGTTCCGGTATCTTCTGTTTGCGGGTTCTCTGCTGGTCTGTCTGTGCGGAATTCCGGGGCACCCTGCCCCGGCTGCAGCGACCGTCAGCCTTGATGACTGCGCGAAAATAGACGACGATGCCGCGCGGCTGCGGTGTTATGACGAGGCAGCGGGCCGCAAGCCGAAAGAGGCGCCGGCCCGTGTCACGCCCGCGGAGCCCGCCCCGGAAAAACCCGCGGCGTACTCGTATCTTTCCTGGAAGTGGCAGCTGGACGAGCAGACCAGAAAAAACCGTTATCCCATCAGCACCTACAGGCAAAACTACATTCTCCCCTTCACGTACAATTTCACGCAGAACAAGCAGCTCTACAATGCAATCGACCCGACATGGGACATCCAGGACGCCGAGGCGAAATTCCAGATCAGCTTCAAAGTCAAACTCTGGGAAAGCATCTTCGGAACGGACACGGATCTCTGGTTCGGCTACACGCAGCTCTCCTTATGGCAGGTCTACAACTCGGACTTTTCCTCGCCCTTCCGCGAGACCAACTACGAGCCGGAGATCCTTCTGAACTTCCGCACCGATACCGACGTTTTCGGTCTCATGAGAAACCGGTTCATCCAGATCGGCCTCAATCACCAGTCCAACGGCCGCGGTGAGCCCCTCTCGAGGAGCTGGAACCGGTTCGTGGCGAACTTCGGCTTTGAGAAGGATGCGTTCAACCTCGTTCTCAAAACCTGGCTCCGAATCCCTGAGAGCGGGGACACCGATGACAATCCGGACATCACGTCCTACCTGGGGTATGGTGAAATCACCGCGTTCTATCTCTGGAAAGATTACTCCATTTCCGCCACGTTCCGGAACAACCTTCGTTTCGACGAAAACCGCAGCGCCCTGCAGCTTGACTTCTCCTTCCCCCTCATCGAGCGACTCAACGGTTACGTGCAGTACTTCACGGGGTACGGCGAGAGCCTCATCGACTACAACCACTACTCGAACCGCATCGGCGCAGGCTTCATGATAAGAGACTGGTAGGAAAAAGGCATGACGGAAAAAATTTTCAACCCCCGGGTCCTCATTGTCTTCGCTGGTCTTACCTGCATCGCCGGCCTCCTGTTTCTGTGCAACCCGCAAGCGCATGCCGCAGGCGATACGGACTTCGAGGCCCTCGAAAAGGGAATCGTGAAGGAGGTCAACCTGGCGAGGACAAACCCGGGCGCCTATGCCTCCTGGCTGCGGGGCCAGCGGCAATACTACCGGGGGACACAGCTGAGACGGCCCGGGGAGGTGCCCATCCGGACCAAGGAAGGGATTGCAGCCGTGGACGAGGCGATCCGTTTCCTGGAGAAGCAGAAGCCCGTGGGGTCCCTCGCTCTGTCCCGGGGCCTGTCGCTAGCCGCCCGCGACCTTGTCGCGCCCCAGGGGGCATCGGGCGGATTCGGTCACACAGGGCCCGACGGGAGTACGCCCTCCGGGAGGATCGAGCGCCACGGCAATGGGAATCCGTGATCGGCGAGAACATCGCCTACGGCCAGCGGACGGCCCGGGACGTGGTGGCAGCCTTCATCGTCGACGACGGCGTGCCCGGCCGCGGGCACCGGACAAATCTCTTCAATGCCGCATTCCACGTGATGGGCGTCGACTGCGGTCCCCACTCCACCTACGGCACCACCTGCGCCATCACCTTCGCCGGCGGCTTCCGGGAAAAATCGGAGTAAAAGTACTCCCACCACTGATCGGGAACGCCTCGGCAAAACTATCACGTTCGCCCTCTCCCCGCCGTGGGAGAGGGTTGGGGTGAGGGGGAATAATCCTGTTCCGCCCGCATTCTGCAGTCAAAAAAAGGGGCCACGGTAACCGTGACCCCTTTCGTCTATTCTCGCAAATAACGCCGCGCTATTTCTTCCTTCTCACCACACCGATCCCCAGGAGGCCGAGGCCGAGGAGCAGGAGGGACATTGGCTCGGGAACGCTTGCCGGGGTGTAATCAACCTGCAGGTTAACGCCGTCGAAACGGGCAGTGCCACCACTAGAATTCCGAACGATCGTCACGTTCAAAGCGCCCGCAAGGATTTCATTCGTGTAAACACCAGCTGGAACATTTAGGAAGAAAGCGTTATCAACGTCACCAGAATAGGGAGAGAGGACATGGCTGCCCAGCGGGCCGGCTTCGACTGGAACGTATGTGTTTGATCCCGTACTTGGAAAGTCATCGATGACGATTACTAAACCTGCGCCGGTATTAAGCAGTTTGACGTCGAAATTGTCAGAGCCATCCACATTAGTCGCGTCGACGAACAATTCAAAGCCGTTGAGCGTCGCTCCCGTCAAACCTGGGGTCAGAATGTTGAATGACAGGGATTGATTAAAGAAAGACAGATCGACTCCCTCATTTCCACCCTTAGCTGGCTGGCCGTTGTAGAAACCGACTTGCGCATATGTTTCGCCATCTCGAATGTCCACACCGAAATTGACGATGGCTGCTCCAACTGGAATTGCCATAAACAATGTGAATGCGAATACCAATAATCCCAATCCAATTCTGCTCTTCATTTTCCTTCCTCCTCCTTTACATCCTTTAGGAATACCTGTGCCCCCTGCTTTTGGCCAATCTCGTTTGTAATTTATATAGCAAGAGAGAGACCAGCCGATTGAGGAGTAAATCAGGACACAGATAACGATATGATATTATTATACTTATGACGAATATTTCCGCCACGGCCCAATTCTGCGACGCAACCATCGAAACTAATAATCGTAAAGGTTGTTTACAACTGCAGGGGGAAAGGCGGGAGTGTTGCAGCAGATTTACACTTCAAATCAATCTGTTGTACAGAAATGGTTGCATTGTAAAAGAAATCGACAGATCAAGACGCCTACGGAAACCAATGCAACCGTTTAAGCGGATGTCCGTTAATACGACGAATGTCTGATGAAAAAAATATTTTAAATTTTTTCGTCAGCCCTGCTTTTTCTCGCGGTAGTAACGGAGGGGCAGGACAAGGCCGAAGAACGGCAGCAGGTACATGGCCGCCGTCATGGTTTCCCGGGGCCCGAAGAACTGGGCCGAGAAAACGATCATGAGGACATTATTTATGTGCGCGAGCATGACGGCGCCCGCCAGGCGGTCTTCTACCGGCTTGCTTCGGAAAAAGAGGATACCCACCGCACAGTAGACCACTGACAGGAGGATGCCCACCAGGGCCGCCTCTGCGATGAGGCCGGGATCGCGGTAGAAGATCTCGGAGTATTTCGAGAACACACCGAGAGTGATGCAAGCGAACATGACGAGATTCACCGGGTAGGAACGGCGGTTGGCGGCGTCGAGCAGGTGCGGCGCAAACCGCCTCAGGATCTGCACGGCGGCGATGGGAACGAAGATCGCCAGGGCCAGCACCCGGAGCATGTCCCAGAAGGAAAAGCTCACGCTCTTCGCCAGGACGAGCCCCACGACGGCCGGGAGGCTGAAGGGCACCAGGATCGAGGTGATGACCGTCACGACGAGGACCCGGGCGCTGTTGCCGCCCACGAGGTTCGACATGAAGGGCGCCACGACCCCCGTGGACACTGCGGTCAGCAGGAGCGCCGCAACGGCATATTCGGGCATGACATAAAGGAACAAGCCGTAGAGGATCACGGGCAGGATCACCATTTTCAGCGCGACAAGCGAAAGGATCGGCAGGCTTGCCTGGCGCAGGGCCTCCCAGACCGCCTCGAGCCGGATGGAGAGAAAACTCATGAAGAAGAGAATCATGAGGCAGAGAAGCGGATAAGGCTGCAGGAAGGCGAAGAGGTACGGGCAGCAGATGCCCGCAGCCATCGACGAAAACACGACGGCAAGCAGGATGATGTCCCTCGGACGGAACGGAAGCTCCATGTCGGGGTGTTTACTCCCTGCCCGGCGGGCGGCGGCGGACGATCTGGTTGCCGATGACCGTGAAGACCGTCTCGCCCTTCTGATTGTACGTGGAGTAGCGGAGC
The DNA here is from genome assembly GCA_963705165.1 of uncultured delta proteobacterium. GTDB lineage: Bacteria > Desulfobacterota > Syntrophia > Syntrophales > UBA2192 > UBA2192. The sequence continues at coordinate 35,944 of CAVPJD010000028.1, forward strand.
CGCACGATGCCCCGGTCGCCGGACTTCGAGGGCCTGAGCTCCAGAACCTCGCCTGCGGCGCGCAGCGTGTCGCCGGGCCGGACGGGTTTGAGCCATTTCAGCTCGTCGAACCCCGGGGAACCCAGGCTGTTTTCGGCGTTGAGCGCCCCCGTCATGAGGAAAAGGCGGAAGGTGAGCGCGATGGTGTGGATGCCGCTGGCGATGAGCCCCCCGTAGGGGGTCGCCTTCGCCGCCTCGGCATCGACGTGGAAGACCTGCGGGTCGAAATGCATGGCGAAGTCGATGATCTGACCCTCCGTCACCGTCATCCCCGGCGACTCGAAGCGGTCGCCGACCTTGAAGTCGTCGAAATAAAGCGTGTTCATCCTCCCTTCCCTCTCCCGGTCGCAATGACCGCTTTAATTCCCATACGCTGCGGCCTGCATTCCCTTTTCTTTCTTCCTCCCCGATCCTCGAACCTTCTTTCTCGTACTGAAAAGCCGGAGCAATCCCGGCTTCTTTTTTATACCATCCCGCTTGTCATCAAATCCACGCTTTCTTTCCACAAAAAAATCCCCCTGCATCCCCCTTTATTAAAGGGGGAAAGAGGGGGATTTATCTGTCGACTGTCGGCTGTCGGCTGTCGGCTGTTTAAAAGAGGTACTCCGTCGACAGTCTGATCCCGTACTGGTTCGTCCGGCTCGAGGGCTCACGGACGACAAAGCCCGTGTAGGACCCGTCGGTGTAATAGAGCCGCTCCCAGGGGCTCTCGCCGATCTCGCTGTATTCGTACCAGGGCGTCACCGTGAAGGCCCAGTTCACCCGGGGCCGCCAGCTCATGGGCAATTCCACGAGATAGCCAGGCCGGTTCCCCAGGTACACCGTGGTGTTGGCGAGGATGTCATTTTTGGAGGAAATGGTCATGCGGCCGTCGAACATGAAGTTCACCGACGCGTTCAACCCGACGGAGAACTTCTGATTCACAGGGTAAAGAGACTTCACGCCGACAGGGAAAATACCACCAGCTGTAGGTTTCGTTGTAGCCGATATCCCGCTTCCAGTAACGGTAGCCCAATCCCACATAGGGTGTGATGGAAAAAGGGAGATTCCCCCTGTAGGTGTACCCCGCGTTCACCTCGAGGCGCGCAAAATCGTTGTGGGTGGTATCCTTCAGCGGCACGCCGCCCATCGTGGAGCCGTCGTAATCCGTGTCGTCATCGGCCACCGACGCTTCGCCGAAGGCCCGGAAATAGAGCCCGTCGTCGGCCACGTAGCTGTAACCCAGTCGCACCTGGGGGACCCAGCCCGTTTCCGTGCTCTTGAGAGGGGGGGTGAGATCTTCCTTGTAGTCATAATGGCTATAGGAAAGGGCAATCTCGAACCGGTGCGGTTGGGCGTATGAGATCCCTTTTGACTTGAGGTAACCCTCCGCCTCCGGTACGCCGAGCCGTCCCGCCTTCTTGAGATCCTCGATCGCCTCGTTGTTCTTTCCGAGCTTGAGGTAGACAAGACCCCGGTTGTTGTAGGCCTGTCCGTTGAGATCGTCGAGTTCGAGGGCCTTGTTGAAATCGGAGAGAGCCTCCTGTGTCCTGCCGAGCCTGTTGTAAACGAGACCCCGGTTGTTCCACGCATCGGGGTCCTTCGGGTTGAGCTCAATGGTTTTGTTGAAATCCGCCAGGGCTTCATCGAGCCGGTTGAGCCGCAGATTTGCCGCGCCCCGATTGTAATATGCTTCGGCCACCCGGGGATTCTTCGCCAGGATCAAGCCGCATGCAGCAATCACATCCTCCGCCCTCGCAGATCCCGAGGAAAAACAGGTTTTGTATGCAGATGCATCGGGCGTCGATGCATCCGACTGAGCAAGTGCAGTTGTCGGCATAACGAACAGGACAAACAGGCAGGAAAGCAGGATCCGTTTCAGCTTCATCGTCTTCTCCCCTTCGAGATCGCATCAAGCGGCATGGTTCGAGCGAACGCGGATGTGAATTGCAAAGTTCATACCCTCGTGACCTCGTGCAGCCTGCAGCGTGCAGGGGAAAAGAATCAAGAAGGGGTGGTTTGCAACCGATAGAAATAGCATGAAGGGAAATCCGCGGCTTCTTTTGCCCATCGTGATGCTTTTGCTTCTTGCGGCTGCACCGGTTCACGGGTGGTCCGGGCGCGTCTCCGGAGTTGCCGACGGAGACACGATCTCCGTTCTTCATGAAGGCAGGGCCGTCAAGATCCGTCTCTATGGCATCGACTGTCCCGAAAAGCATCAGGCCTTCGGACAGAAAGCGAAAACGTTTACCTCGCAGCTCGCTTTCGGCAAGGTGGTCGAGGTCGATCCCGTGACCCGCGACCGCTATGGCCGCACCGTCGCCTGGGTGCACGTCGGAGGCCGCTGCCTCAACGAGGAAATCCTCCGGGCCGGCTTCGCCTGGCACTTCAAGCGATACTCCCGCGACAGGCACCTGGCCGAACTCGAGTTGCAGGCCCGTGCCGCCCGGGCCGGTCTCTGGGGGGATCCGGCACCGATTGCGCCCTGGGAGTTTCGAAAGGCCCGCAGCGGCATACGGCCCAACCTGCAGACAGCCTCCGCATCGCGCTGACGGATAGCGATGATGTCGGTTCTGAATTGACAACACCCCTCAGACCCCTCTATACTTTCCTCAAAACAAAAAGGAAAGGAACGGTCATGCAGACCATGAAAACGGTATCGGCTGTTGTTGCTCTCCTTGTCCTGCTGGTCTCACTCGGCCTGTCCGGCTGCGCCAACCACACGCGAAGCGAAGCGGGCGCCCTGCTGTCCCAGGATTTCCGAAAGATGGACAACGACGAACTACTCCTCTATTACTACCGGCTCACCGAAGAGATCGATCGCACCGAGCGCTCCGGCTCCGGCTCGGCGTTCAGCATCGGCATCGGCGGCGGGAGTTGGGGGTCAGGGGGGGGCGGCGGCGTGGGCGTCTCCACAACAACCCCGGTAGGAGGGGGCGGCGGCACCTCCGATCTGCGGAACCGCCGTGCCGAGGTCCGGGCGGAGATGCAGCGCCGGAATATGAAAATTCCATGAAAGCAGGGGCAAGGGTACAGGGTTAAGGGTCCAGGAAATGCGAAGAGGGAAGGTCGCTCTGCGTTCGTCCCTCTTTTTTGTTCCTGCCTGTACCCTGAACCCTGGCCCCTGAACCCTACGGCCTTGGCCGCAGGCACCCTTCTTGCACAATTTCGTTAAAAAAACCGGTCATTGCGCAAGGGCATGGGCGATAATGCAATTCTGAGAGATTGCCTCGCCATGCCCGCAATGACGATCCCAGAACCCATGCCGACCACGCCGAAAACAAAAAAGCAAACAAAATCAAAGCCTCCCGGTGCAAAAAAGCGCCGGTGTCTCAACGCTATTCTCGGGGAGAACCGGACGCTCAAGGCCTGGTTGCGCCCCGGGAAATCTTCCCCGACTGAGGCCTTTGTCATCCTGGCCGACGGGCTCTCCTCGAAGGACCGGGAATTTCTTGCCTCCACTGCCGACCTTGTCGTCGATCCGGACGAGGATCTTATCGGCCTGATCGCCAGCCTGAAGCGCGAGAACAGGCAATTGAAGTCGCTCAGCTTGAGCGACGATCTCACGGGGCTCTACAACAAGCGGTTCTTCTCGGTCCAGCTCGAGATCGAGATGGCTCGGTCCCGGCGAACGGGAATGCCCTGCAGCCTCATGATCATCGACTTCGACAATTTCAAGGAAATCAACGACCGGCTCGGCCACGACGAGGGCGACCGGTTTCTCATCCAGATGGGCGGGCTCATCCGCGAAAAGCTTCGTCCCACGGACTTCGTCTGCCGCTACGGCGGCGACGAGTTCGCCGGCATCATGCCCGCCACGTCGCTTTTGGACGCAATCGGCATCGCGAAGCGCCTCCAGGAGTTCACGGCCCACTTCACCTGGAAGATGGCCGTCCAGGTCTCGGCAAGTTTCGGCCTTGCCGCATTCGAGCCGTCTAACCCGATGGATGCTGAAGAATTCTTCAAACGAGCCGATAGTGAATTGTATCGGGCCAAGAAGGCCGGAAAGAACCGCATCAGCCACCCCGCACAGGCTTCGACCCAGGCCCGCCAGCGGGAGTCGGTCGCACACGAAGAGCGGGAGGCGCTGTTCAGCCTCGAGACGGCTTCGCCAGATAAGAGGGTGAGAAGGTGAAGAGGAGTGGAAGAGCGTGAGAAGAAAGCTGCGGCAAGGAAGCATGTCTTCTCCAGCTTGTCTCAACCTTCTTAACCTCTTACCGCTCTTCACCTGCTGCATCTCGATACGCGCCGTGCGAAGAGCAGGCTGAAGGTTGCAGAAAGAAATGACCACACAGCCCGACCAAGAGCCCCATCATCGCCACTGTCACGAGCGGCAAGGGCGGCGTTGGCAAGACCTTCGTCACGGTCAACCTCGCTGCGACCCTGGCCGCACAGGGCCGGAAGGTCCTCGTGGTGGACTGCGACCTGGGGCTCGCCAACGTGGACATCATGCTGGGCGTCAGCCCCCGGCTGACCCTGAAGGATATCCTCTTCGGCAATGCCCTCCCGGAAGATGTCATTATCCCCGTCAAGGGCGGGTTCCACCTCCTGCCTGCCTGCTCCGGCGTGCGCGAGATGGCCCAGCTGCTCTACGAGAAGATTCAAATCGTGAAAACCGTGGTCCTCTCCCTGGAGGGCTACGATGTCATCCTGCTCGACACGGGCGCGGGGATCGCCGAGACGGTCCTCCAGTTCAACCTGCTGGCCCCCCGCAACATCGTCGTTTTGAACCGGGAACTCACGTCGATCACCGACGCGTACGCCACAATGAAGGTCCTGCACCAGGTTTTCGGACGGGACACCTTCAGTCTCATCGCCAATGCCGTGGCCGACGAGCGCGAGGGAGAGAAAATCTTTCACCACGTCGACGGCATTTGCCGGCGGTTCCTGGGATTTGCCCTGGACTACCTGGGCCCCGTCTTCCGGGACGAGGCGGTGCCGCGATCCATTCTCCGCCAGGAGCCTCTCGTCCTTGCCGACGCCGGATCGAAGACGGCGGCCTGCTTCGGCCGGATCGCCGGGGCCGTGAGCCACTGGGGGCAGCCCCAACCCCGGGGGAAGGCGATTCCCGGAACGGAGGTCAGCACCCGGGACGTATTGCATTGAGAGAAGCCGCAAGCCTAAAAAAAGTGTCTACGTGAAAAAACAGTGTCTGAGTGTCTGAGTGAAGAAAAGAGTTCATAACGGGACCAGGATCTGCCGAATGTTGGTTTCTTCACTCAGACACTTAGACACGTAAGCACTTAGGCACTTTTTTGTTCCTAAAATATTCATGGACATTTCATAAAAACATGCTAGTTTTAGTCATTGAGCAATATGTTCGCGGTTTCATGGAGGTTTTCATCGATGAAAAATGCCAAGGGTAAACTTTTAGGGACCCTCTGCCTTATTCTGATGATGTTTATCGTCTTCGGCCCCTATGGTGACAGCCGGGTGTCGGCTGTCGACTCATCCACGTACAAAAGCCTCAAGCTCTTCAACGAGGTCCTCGATATGGTCGAGAAGAACTACGTTGAAGAGGTGAAGCAGAAAAAGCTGATCGACGAGGCCGTCTCCGGGATGATCAAGTCCCTGGATCCCCACAGCGCCTACCTGACGCCGGAGCAGTTCAAGGAGCTCCAGGTGGACACGAGCGGGACCTTCGGGGGGCTGGGGATCGTGATTGCCATGCAGAACGACCAGCTCACCGTCGTCTCACCCATCGAGGACACCCCCGCGTTCAAGGCCGGGATCAAGGCCGGCGACCGGATCGTGAAGATCGACGGCCAGATCACGAAGGGGATGACCATCCAGGACGCCGTGAAGAAGATGCGGGGCCCCGAGAACAGCAAGGTGACCCTGACGATCCTCCGCAAGGACATGAAAGAGCCCAAGGATTACGTCATCACCCGGGCCGTGATCAAGATCAAGAGCGTGAAACACAGCATGTACGAGGGCAACATCGGCTATATCCGCATCTCCGCCTTCCAGGAATCGACGGTGGATGAGCTCCGGACGGCCCTCCAGCAGGTCAACGGCAAGTCCAATACCCTCAAGGGGATCGTCATCGACGTCCGGAACAATCCGGGAGGGCTCCTCGACCAGGCCGTGAAGGCCTCAGACGCTTTCCTCAAAACGGGGACCATTGTCTCGACGAAGGGCCGCGTGAAGGCCATCGAACACAAGTTCGTCGCAAAGGATGACGGCACCGAGCCCACGGTCCCCATGGTGGTCCTCGTCAACGAGGGCACGGCCAGCGCCTCGGAGATTCTCGCGGGAGCCCTGCAGGATAACAGCCGCGCCATCGTCCTGGGGATGCAGACCTTCGGGAAGGGCTCGGTGCAGACCGTGATCCCCCTCGAGGACGGCTCGGCCCTGAAGCTGACGACGGCCAAGTATTACACGCCAAACGGCCGCTCCATCCAGGCCGAGGGCATCAAGCCCGACATCGTCGTCGAGCTCGCGCGTCAGGCCGAGGGCCCCGAGACAGCCGAGGCCCAGATGCTGCGGGAGAAGGATCTCAAGGGCCATATCAAAGGCGAGCGCGAAGGCGAGCCAACGCCCGCCCCAGACAAGGACAAAAACAAGGACAAAAACAAAGACAAGGACAAAGATAAAGACAAGGAGAAAACCGATCTCCAGCGGGACAACCAGCTGAAGAGCGCCATCGACATCCTCAAGAGCTGGGAGGTATTCAAGCGCATCGGTAAGAACTGAAAAGCCCGGTACGACCCTTGAAGCGAAGGAAAAAAAGGCGATCCTCCGGCAAGCGGGGCGTGAGGGTGGCCCTTGCTCTCCTGATCGCCTGCATAGCGGGGATCGTGGCCGTCTGGCTGATACCCGACGGCGATCGCAGGAACGCTCCCCCCCCTCCACAGGCCTTATCGACGGAGGAGAAAATTGAAAATGCCGCCGAACCGGAACGGGTCGGCAGCCCCCCTGCTTTCGTGAGGAAGGTCGAGAGAAAGAAGATCGCCATCCTCATCGACGACATCGGTTACGATCCCGGGGTCCTGAGAAGGCTCCTGGCCATCGAGGCCCCCCTGGCCTTCTCCGTCCTGCCGCACATTCCCCACTCCAGGTCTTCCGCCGAGGCGGTTCACCGGGCGGGAAAAGAGGTCCTGCTCCACCTTCCCATGGAACCTCACGGCTACCCGGACCGCAATCCCGGGCGGGGTGCCCTTTTCGCCTCCATGACAGCCCGCGAGATCCGAAAGATCCTGGAAGAGGACATGAAATCGGTGCCCCGTGCCGAAGGGGTCAACAACCATATGGGCTCGAAGTTCATGGAGGAGCGCGAGCCGCTCCGGGTCGTTTTTGACGTGCTGCGCGGGCGGGGCCTCTACTTCGTGGACAGCATGACGACGGACGCCTCGGTGGCCCGGGAGCTGGCCGCAGAGAAGAATCTCCGGTTCGCACCGCGGGACCTTTTCATTGACGATGCCGAGGACCGGAGATGGGCCAGGGTTCACCTGGAGAGGCTTCTCGAGACCCGCAGCGAGTGGAACGAGCTTCTCCTGATCGGTCATCCTTACCCGGAAACGGTCGCCGCCCTGGAGGAAATGATCCCCAGGTTCCAGTCCCGGGGCATCGAGTTTGTGCCCCTTTCCGCCCTCGTCGATAGCAGGCAAGGCCCCCGGACAAGCGGGCTTGACGGGAATAAAAACAAGAACAGGACACCATGAAAGAAAAAATTCGTAACGCCCTCGTGCTGGCTGTCGTGCTCGTCGCCTTGACCGTGCCTGTCGCCCAGGCAACGGCACAGGACATCGGGACCGGGGAATCCTCCGGAGGGGCCCCGTATCACTATTCGCTCGGCACGAAACTCATGCTGGACGGCAAACTCTCCGAGGCAGCCAAGGAGTATGAGAAGGCCCTCTCCCTGGACCCGAAGTCGGCCTTCCTCGCCGCGGAGCTGGCCTCTCTCTACGTGAAAATGGGGGAACTCGACCGGGCGCTTTCCGTCTGTGAGCAGTCCCTCATCCATAACCCCGGTCAGGTGGAAACCTACGGCCTCATGGGTAGCATCTACCTCTTCAAAAAAGACTACGACCAGGCCATCGGGGCCTACAAGCGCGTGATCGCCCTGGACCCGAAAAGCTATGACACCTATCTCTACCTCAGCGTGATCTACGCCGAGACAAAGCGCTACGAAGAATCCGTAGCAATCTTGAAAACCCTCCTCGCGCAGGACCCCAAGAGCGTCATGGGGCACTACTATCTCGGCAAGATCTACGGGGAGATGAAGCTCTACAAGGATGCCTCGGCCTGGATGGAGAAGGCCATCGCCCTGAAGCCGGGATTCGAGTCGGCCCTCTCCGATCTCGCGCTGCTCTGCGAGATTCAGAACGAAAGCGGCAAGGCGCGGGAGATCTACAGGCAGCTGATCGAGGAGCACCCCCAGCGCATGGGATACCGGCTGCGCCTGGCAAAACTGGACATCCGGGAAAAGAAGTACAACGAGGCCATCGGGATTCTCGAGGACGTCCTGAAGATGGATGGCCGCAACCGGGAGGCGCGCCTCACGCTGGCCCTGGCCCTCATGGAAACGCAGAAGCCCGAGCGTGCCATCGAGGAGCTGAACACCCTGCTGGCGAGCGCCCCCAACGACCAGGAGGCGCGCTACTTCCTCGGGGGGGCCTACGAGGAAAAGAAGATGATGGCCGAGGCCCTGCGGGAGTACGAGCGCATCCCGGTCACCTCGCCACTCTACGGAAGCGCCCAGGTCCGGGCAGGTTACATCCTGAAGAGCCAGGGGAAAACGGGCGAGGCCATCGAGAAGGCGAAAAAGGCCCTGGCCGAAAAGAAGAGCGACGCGGCCCTCTACGGCCTGCTGGCTTCTCTCTACGAGGCCGACGGCAAGCTCGCCGAGGCCGAGACAACCCTCAAGGAGGGGCTCGCGGCAGCGCCGAAGAGCACCGACCTGCGCTACCGGCTCGGCATGCTCTACGACAGGATGGGGCGCTCCGACGACGGCATCCGCGAGATGGAGGAAATTCTGAAAGATGACCCCGACAGCCCCGAGGCTCTCAACTTCATCGGTTACAGCTGGGCCGACCGCGGGATCAAGCTCGACGAGGCCGAGGCCATGATCAAGAAGGCCCTCTCGTTGAAACCGGGCGACGGCTTCATCACCGACAGCCTCGGCTGGGTCTACTACCGGAAGAACCGGATCGACGAGGCCATCAAGTACCTGAAGGAAGCGGCTGCCATCCTGCCGGAAGACGCGGCCATCGCCGATCACCTGGGCGACGCCTACGCGAAGGCCGGAAAGCCCAAGGATGCCCTGGAACAGTATCAGAAGGCCCTGAAGCTCAAGCCCGACATGAAGGGCCTGAAAGAGAAGATCGAGGGACTCGAGGCAGGCAAGGGCGGGAAGAGATGAGGCAGGCACCGCCCCTTAGATTGAGAAGTTAGGAAGTGAAGAAGAGCGGAAGAGCGGATAAGAAAGAAACATCACCGTCGTTTCATGTTTCTTTTCTCGTCCGCTCTTCCTCGCTTCCGATCTTCCGATCTTCGTAAACGCTGCATCCGAAGATTCACTTGATGCTGAAATCCATGATCATACGAAAATCCGTCATCACGCTCGCCGCATGCTGCCTCATCGGGTCGCTGGCCGGGTGCGCCCATGAAAAGGAGATGGCCGTTTCCGAAGCCGACATGCCGCCCCCGGAAGCACTCTACGAAAGACTCACCGCCGATGCCGCCCCTGGAAAGTCGCTCATCGGGATCCTTCATGTCGCGGCAAGCCTGCCCGGCGAGCGCCACACCTTGAGGATCGCCGCGGCGGCAAAACGTCCCGATTGCCTTCGGCTGGAGGACCTGTCGGTCATCGGGCTTCCGGACTTCATGCTTACGGTGAAAGGGGCCGAAATCCGGATGTTCCTGCCCCGCTCGGGGGAGTTTTGGGTCGGGACGGAATCATCGGAGCACATCCTGCGCCTCTTCCCGCCGGCGGTGAAGCCCCTGGACCTCGTGGCGCTCCTTTACGGGCACCCCCCGGGCGTATCGGGCGCGAAGAGCCTGAAAGGTTCCGTAGACGGAAATCGCTTCCGCATGGACGTGTATGCGGGGGGCGCGTGGGTGCAGTCCCTGTGGGTCGATCCGGCCACGGGCCGCCTGGCAAAGGTTGAAATCGCCGACGGTCACGGGAAGACGGCTTACAGAGCCCTGCTTCACGACTTTGTGAAGATGGGTTCGCTTGCCGTGCCCGCAAGAATCGAGATCGAAACGGAAGGAATGGCGAAGGTCCGTCTCTCCATCCGCAACACGGACATGGAGCTCGTCTCGCGCGATGACGACCCGGATTTCTTCCTCCTCAAGCCCCCCGAAGGCATCACCCCGAGGCTCTCCAACTAAAAAGGGCGCTCAGCCTCACGGCCGGCGCCCTGTCGTTCGTTTCGTTTATTCGTCTATTTCGTTTGTTTCGTCAGGAAACCCGGATCCTCTTCACACGCTACCCGCTACACGCGACACGCTTCTTTCGGCCGCTACTTCTTCTTCAACTCCGAGAGTTTGGCCTTGGCCACCCGCGCCTGGTTGGTCTGCGGGTATTTCTTGACGATCTGCTGGTAGACGATTCCGGCGCTCGCCTTGTCGCCGAGCTTCTGGAAGGCCATCCCCTGTTTCAAAAGCGCGTAAGGAACCTTGTCGCCCGACGGGTAATCCTTCACGACTTTCTCGTACTCCACGATGGCCCTTTCGTACTTCTCCTCGATGTACCAGGTCTCGCCGATCCAGAACTGGGCATTGTCCGAATAGGCCGTCTTGGGATACTGCTTCAGGAATTTCAGGAATTCCTCCCGGGCCTTGACATACTGGCCCTCTTTGAAGAGCTTGTAGCAGGCATTGTAGGCCGCCTCCACGTCGTTCTTCGGCTCCGTCGTCGCCTCGTCGGCCCCGGCCTGTCCTTCGACCTTTGCACCGTTGGGGGTTTCCTTCTTCGCGATGCCGAGGAAGTTTTCGATGTAGCCGATCCGGAATGCCATGTCGTCCAGGCGGCTCTTGAGGTTCTGCCCCTTGCCCACACCGGAGAATTCCTTGTTCATCTCCTCGACCTGGCCCCGCATGGTCTGGACGCTGTCCCGGACACTGCCGAAGTCCGCGCCCAGATCGGCCTGGTTTTTTCTCAGGTCTTTTGTCGTATCGCCGTAGTTCTTCTCGAGCGCATCGAGCCGGGTCTGGAGCTTCTGCATATCCGACTGCTGGGACGAGATCTTGCTCTCGTAGTCCCGCTGGGTCTTTTTCAGATCGTCCGATGTAGCGCAACTTGAAATCAAGAAAAGCAAGAGGGGAATCAGAAGGATGATCCGTGTTTTCACGATGTGACCTCCCATGTCGAGCTACTTCTTTTCGGAGTAAACGAATGTCGCGTTGCGGTTCTTCAACCAGCAGGCCTCTGTCGCCTCCGAGCAGAGCGGGCGCTCCTCGCCGTAGCTGATCGTCTTGATCCGCTTGCGGTCGATACCGAGAGTTTGCAGGTAGCGGGCTGCGCTGTCGGCCCTGTGCTGGCCGAGGGCGAGGTTGTACTCGTTGGTCCCGCGATCGTCACAGTTGCCTTCGATCGTGAGGGTCTTCTTCGGGCTTGCCTTGAGCTGACCGGCCACCCTGCCCAGGATCTCCCGGGCTTCGTTGCTGAGCTCCACGCGGTCGAATTCGAAATAGATCCGAGAAAGGTCCTTGAGGCTCGCCGCATCGGCTGCCGCCTTGTCGCGCTCCGCCCGCTCGCGGGCTTCCTGGTCCCGGATGGCCTGCTCGCGCAGGGCCCGGTCACGGGCTTCCTGATCGGCCCGCTGCTTGGCCAGTTCCTCTTCCGAGAGCCCCGGTTTCGTCCCGGGTTTCGTTACGTCCTCCTTCGTGGCCTTTTTCGGGGCGCTGCAACCGCTTGTCAGCGTGAATGCCATCACCAACGCCATGCATACAGCCAGAAGGATCCCGTATCGTTTCATTTGCACTCCTCCTTATGAATCCTGCGGTGAACCCTGCGGGCAAGATCAGGCAAGTGCCCGTAAGAAGATTGCTTTTGCCGATATTGTCTTAAACCATACCTCCGGTGCCGTCAATAGAAATTTAAGTGGGGCGACCACGTGGGGGACACGTAGGAATCGAGCCCCTCGTGGATGACGCGCACGTTGGTGCCGTTGGAGTTCATGACACAGACCCTGGACTTGCTGCCCAGGCGCGACACGAAAGCGATGTAGCGCCCGTCGGGGGACCAGGCCGGGTTTTCGCAGCGGCCGTTGGTCGTAAGCTGGACGGGCGTGCCCCCTTCGGTCTCCATGACCATGACCTGGAAGGTTCCGCCGGCCCGGCCCTCATAGGCGATGCGGTTCGAACGGGGATGCCAGGCAGGCGAGGTGTTGTAGCCCCCCTCGAAGGTGAGTCTCCGGACATTGGCGCCGGTTACATCCATGAGGTAGATCTGGGGCGTGCCTCCCCGGTCCGAGACAAAAGCGATCTGCTTGCCGTCGGGCGACCAGGTGGGCGAGACGTCGATGGCCGGGTCACTGGTGAGCCGCGTCATCCGTCCGTCGGAAAGGCTCAAGATGTAGATGTCCTCGCTGCCGTCCTTGCTCGAGGTCACGAGCTTGCGCTTCGAGTCCGCCGACCAGCTGGCGGGAAGATTGAGGCGGCCCGTGGAGAGGATCTTCCGCGTCGTCCGGCGGCTGAGATCCATGACGAACAGGTCCGGGGCGCCTTCCTTGTAGGAAAGAAACGAGATCTGCTTCCCGTCGGGCGACCACTTCGGCGAGAGCGTGATGGTGCGATAGTCCGTGAGCTTCACCGGCTCCGTGCCGTCGAAGTTGACGTAGTAGATCTCGGAGGAACCGCTCTTCTTGCCGGCAAAGGCGATCTTGGTGTCGAAAAGGCCCTTCTCCCCCGTGAGCGCCACGAGGATCTCCTGGGCAAACCGCACGACCATCTCCTTGCGCTCCTCGAGCTTGCCCGTGTAGCGCTTGCCCACGATGAGCTTGCCCTGCACCGCGTCGAAGAGGCGGCACTCCAGGGTGAGGTCGCGGCCGCTCACGGTGAACCCGCCCGTTACGAGCGACTCGGCGCCGATGCCCGTCCAGGCCGGAAACTGGATGTTCTCCGTGGCAATGCCGAGCTTGGTCTGGTCGACGAGAAAGGCCTTGCGGTCGAGGATGTTGAAGAACCCCGTGATCTCCAGTGTCTTGCCCAGCGTATCGGCAAACCAGGGGGAAAGGCTCTCCTGGCTGCCCGCGTCGTTCATGTTCTTGAACGGGGTGATGGCGATGGGGAATTTCTGCGCCGAGGGGGAGTCGATGTTGATGTAGACCTTTCCCTCGGCCGCAGGTGCAATGGCCAGAACAAGGAGAATGGACACGAACAGGTACCGGATGCTTCTTCGTTTTCTCATGGTTTCCTTGAACACCTCCCGATGTAACCTTCAACAATCCTTCATCGATTAAATCCCCCTCTTTCCCCCTTTTGCAAAAGGGGATGAAAGGGGGATTTTTCTTCAACCGTTGGATGCTTTACCCTGTACCCTTGACCCTTTACCCTATCTTTTATAGTCGGCGGCGCGGAACCGAATCCCCAAATCCACGCTCGCATCCTGAATCCAGGACGGAAGCGGCGGGAAAGGATCCGATTTGCGGATCGCCCGGTATGCCGACTGGTCGAAAAAACTGTTTCCCGAACGTTTCTCGAAGCGGATATCCGTCACCTGGCCGTTGCGCAGGACCCGCACATCGAGGATGGCCTCGAGATTCTTGTCGGCCAGGATGCTTTGCGGCAGGGCCCAGTTCTGGCGCACCTTCGACCAGATCTGGGTGTAGTACTGGCTCATCAGCGAGGCCGTGTTGCCCTGCCCCGAAAAGGGCTGGCCGCCGGCATCTGCGGATTCGGCTTTCTTTCGCATCTCGTCGATGGCCTGATTGAGCCGGGCCGCATCCTGTTTCTTCGTCGGCGCATCCGACTTGAGCAGAGGCGTGGGGGTCTTTGTGACGATGCTCTTCTTGAGGACAATGGCGTTGTCGCGCGCGCTCTCCTTGAGGGCTTCGCTCATGACTTCCCTCGAGAGGGCCGCCGTGGCGCTCCTGCCCAGGCTGGACGGTGCGCTCACCAGGTCCACGGAGTAGGCCGGCCCGAAGGTCCACGTTCGCGTCGGGAAGGCAGGGGAAAAGAAGAGCACGGAGAGGGCAATGGCGTGAATGAGAAGCGACAGCAGGACGGCCGTGTTCAGCCTGGTCAGGCCGTCACTTCTCCATCTGATGGTTTTTACCGTCATCTCGAATCCCTGGGCGGTTCCGTGATCATGCCCAGCTTGTCGATGCCCGCTTTCCGGACCTCGGACATGACCTGAACGACGTACCCGTAAGGAACCTCTTTGTCGGCCCGCATGTAGAGCTCCCGATCCGTTCTCGTCTTGAAGATGCTCTCAAGCTTCGTGCTGAGATCGGGGAGCGTCGTCTTGAATTCGTTGAGGTAGATTTCCTGCTTGCCGTTGATGGTCAGCACGAGCTTCTCTTCCGTGACGTTGATGCTCTTGGCCTTCACGCGGGGCAGGTTCACGTCGATTCCCATCTGGAGCATGGGCGCAGTGACCATGAAAATGATGAGCAGCACAAGCATCACGTCGACCAGGGGGGTCACGTTGATCTCTGAGAGTGGCTTGTGTCCCGAGTTGTTCTGTCTTCTGAACTTTGCCATGGCCTATTTCTGCAGGTAATGCCTCTCGACGATGTTGAGGAACTCGGAGGCGAAATTATCCATCTCCAGGGAGATGTTCCGGATGCGGTTCAAGTAGTAGTTGTAGAATACCACCGCCGGGATGGCCGCCGCAAGTCCGAAAGCGGTGGCAACGAGGGCTTCGGAGATTCCGGGCGCCACCACCGCGAGCGTGGCGGACCCGCGGGCGCCGATGCCGCGGAAGGCGTTCATGATGCCCCAGACGGTGCCGAAAAGGCCGATGAAGGGGCAGGCGCTGCCCGTCGTGGCGAGAAACCCCAGCAGGCCCTCCAGCTTGGAGGACTCGGTGCTGCAGGCCCGGTGGAGGGCCCGCTCCACGTTGTCGATACCCTTCATCTCGATCGTCGAGTGGCCCGATAACTCCAGAGGATCCTGGGGCGTGCCCTTCGAGGTTCGGTTGATCTTGCCCAGCTCGACGTAGCCGGCCCGGAAGACCTCGGCGATCGTGGAGTTGGGGTATCGCTTCGACTCGGGCAGCACGTCCGAGAGCTTGCTCGAATTCATGTAGGAGTCGAGGAAAAGGTTATTTTCCTTTTCCGTCTTCGAGATGACGCGGTATTTCATCAGAATGATGGCCCAGGAAACAATGGAGAAGACGAGCAGCAGAAGCAGGACGAACTGCACCATCGGCCCCGCATCGACGACCATCTGGAGGAGATTCCCCCGGAATTCCCCCCCGAAGTCCACGGCGGAAACCGCAAAGAGTGTGCCCATTGACGACCTCCGGGTCAGACCGGGCTGCTGCCCCAAATGCGATGAGACGACGGAGCGACACATCGCATCCATCGCCTTTGAACAGCCCCGGCAACGAGTTAAAGTGGCCTATCTGTAATGGATATCGCCTGCGATGTCAACACCCTTTTCGGGTGGGGCAGGGTATCGGGTTCAGGGCCCAACGCACAAGGAGCAGGCATTGGGAATAGGGTCCAAATCGGGGTCGAGGGTTTCGGGTATAGGGTATAGGGAAGGTACTATAGATTATTTATAACAGACGAAATCCTATTCCATCCCGATACCCGAGTCCCGATACCCGATACCCTTCTTATATATCGACTAAAGGGCAGACCGTCCTCATGGATTTCTTGACTCCGCCGCCTCCTGTCTGCTATATACGACCCAACGCCCTTTTAAGAGCAATCCGGAGAGATTGAAAAAGGTCGCACCCATGATTGTCAAAATTGTTCGTTGCTGGCCGATAAAGGAAGACCTTCCCGGATGACGGGAAGGTTTTTTTTTGGATGCCGGGAAGGGCGCAAACGGAAGAGGTGAAAGGCATGAAGAAGAGAAAGGTCGTCATGGATGCCGAGGCCATCGAGCGCTCGCTCACGCGGGTCGCCTACCAGATCGTCGAGAAGAACAAGGGGGTCGAGGACCTCGTTCTCATCGGGATCCAGAAGGGCGGGGTCCTGCTGGCCGAGCGCCTGGGCAAGAAGATCTCCGCCATCGAGGGCGTCCCGATTCCCGCGGGGAAGCTCGACATCACGCTCTACCGCGACGACATTATGAAATCGGGCAAACAGCTTGAGATCGGCAAGACGGACATCCCCTTCTCGCTCAACGGCAAAAAGGTGGTCATCGTCGACGACGTCCTCTTCACGGGAAGGACCATCCGGGCGGCCATGGACGCGTTGATGGACTTCGGCAGGCCCAAGCTCATCCAGCTTGCCGTGCTCATCGACCGCGGCCATCGCGAGATCCCCATCCGGGCCGACTTCGTCGGGAAGAACCTCCCCTCATCGCAGTCGGAGGAAGTGCTCGTCAAGCTCTCGAAGCGAAAGACCTCGGACTCGGTCAGCATCGAGGAAACGTTTTAGCGGCCGAAGGGCCGGGTACAGGGTCAAGGGTTCAGGGGCGGAAAAAGCAGAGCAAGCCCCGTACCGTGAGACAAAATCCTGCGGCCTTCGAAGAACGGCAAGAAATTTCCAGCTGATCATTCTCATTCATTCATCCATCGGGGTTTGACATGAAACTGGCCAGAAAAGACCTCCTGGGCATCCAGGAATTGAGCGTCGAGGAGATCAACATCATCCTCGACACGGCGGACTCCTTCATCGATATCTCCACGAGGGAGATCAAGAAGGTCCCCACGCTGCGCGGCGTGACCGTCGTCAACCTCTTCTACGAGCCCAGCACGCGTACGAGGACCTCCTTCGAGATCGCCGCCAAGCGGCTGAGCGCAGACACGATCAACATCACCACCTCCACGAGCAGCGTCGTCAAGGGCGAGACCTTCGTGGATACGGCCCGAAACCTCGAGGCCATGAACCCGGACATCATCGTGCTGCGCCACAGCGCCGCAGGAGCGCCCCACATGCTCTCCAGGGTGGTCCGGCAGTCCGTCATCAACGCGGGCGACGGGGCCCACGAGCACCCCACGCAGGCCCTGCTCGACATGATGACGATGCGGGAGAAGAAAAAGCGCCTGACTGGCCTCAAGGTGGCCATCGTGGGAGACATCGCCCACAGCCGGGTGGCCCGCTCGAACATCTACGGCCTGACCAAGATGGGCGCGACGGTGAGCGTCGGCGGTCCCATCACCATGATGCCCCGCTACGTCGAGCGCCTTGGCGTCGAGGTCCATTACAAACTCGAGGACGCCATCCGGGATGCCGACATCATCATGATGCTTCGCATCCAGCTCGAGCGCCAGGAGACGAACCTCTTCCCCTCTCTGAGAGAGTACGCCCGATACTACTGCCTGAACCGCAAAAACATCGCTGCGGCCAAGGACGACGTCCTCATCATGCACCCGGGCCCCATGAACCGCGGCGTGGAGATCTCGCCGGAGATCGCCGACGGGCCCTACTCGGTCATCCTCGAGCAGGTCACCAACGGGGTGGCCGTGCGGATGGCCCTGCTCTATCTCTTGTCGGGAGGCAAGTCATGACGATGCTGCTCAAAGGCGGAAGGGTCATCGACCCCTCCCAGAAGATCGACGACATCCTGGACGTCCTCATCGAAGGCGGCAAGATCGCCGCGGTGGGCCGAAATCTCGTCGACGACGGAAAGGGCAAGAAAAAGGACACGGGACTCACGGTCCTGGATCTCAAGGGAAAGCTCGTCGTGCCCGGGCTCATCGACATCCACACGCACCTGCGGGAGCCGGGCTACGAGTACAAGGAAACGGTCGAGTCGGGATGCGAGGCGGCCGTGGCGGGCGGTTTCACCTCCATTGCCTGCATGCCCAACACGAACCCCGTAAACGACAACCGCTCCGTGACGGAGTTCATCCTCAGGCAGGCCCGGAAGGCAAACCTCGCCAACGTCTACCCGATTGCCGCCATCAGCAAGGGCTCCGAAGGAAAGATGCTCGCCGAGTTCGGCGATCTCAAGGAGGCGGGCGCGGCGGGCCTCTCCGATGACGGCAGGCCCGTCATGCACGCGGGGCTCATGAAGCGGGCACTCGAGTACGCCCACTCCCTGGAGCTGCCCATTGTCGCGCACTGCGAGGAGCTGCAGCTCTCGACGGGGGGCCTCATGAACGAGGGGCTCTCTTCGACGGAACTCGGGATGCCGGGAATCCCCACCATCTCCGAGGACATCATGGTGATGCGCGACATCCTGATCGCCGAGTACGTGGGAACCTCCGTCCACATCTGCCACGTCAGCTCCGCCGGCGCCGTGCGCATCATCCGGCAGGCCCGGGAGCGCGGGGTGAAGGTGACGGCCGAGACGGCGCCCCATTACCTGCTGCTGACCGACGAGGCCCTCAAGGACTTCGGGACCTCCTTCAAGGTGAGCCCGCCCCTTCGCAGCGCCGAGGACGTGGCCGCCGTCCGTGCGGGGCTTCGCGACGGCACGATCGAGGTCATCGCATGCGACCACGCGCCCCACTCGGCCATCGAGAAGGAGGTGGAGTTCGAGTATGCCGCAAACGGCATGGTCGGCCTCGAAACCTCGCTGGGACTGTGCTGGAAGCTCGTCGAGGAGGGTTTGCTCACCCCGTCGGAGCTGATCGCCCGGATGACGGTGAATGCCGCCCGCGTGCTGCGGATTCCCGGGGGAACGCTCAAAAAAGGCGCCGTTGCCGACGTGACCGTCATCGACCCGAAGAAAGCCTGGACGGTGGACATCCGGAAGTTCCGCTCCAAGAGCCGCAACTCGCCCTTCGACGGCTGGAAGCTCCCGGCCAAGGCGGTCCTCACGATCGTGGGCGGGGAGATCAAGTACAATGAACTGTAAAGGCAGGGTACAGGGTCAAGGGGCCAGGGTACAGGAAGAAATCTTCTTCATTGCCCTGAACCCTGAACCCTGAACCCTGGACCCTTTCCATGACCTCCAAATCAAGCCATAAAGTTCAGGCCATCGTGCTTCGGTCGCTCGACTACGGCGAGTCGGACCGCATCCTCACCTTCCTCACCGATGAGTTCGGCAAACTCAAGGGGATCGCCAAGGGGGCGCGGCGCAGCCGCAGGCGCTTCGCCAACGCGTTGGAGCCCTTCTCGCTTTCCACTCTCCTCTTTTCCCGAAGGGGCAGCGGCGGCCTTGCCTTCATCGAAGGCTCCGACGTCATCAACCACTTCGCCGGCATCCGGGCCGATCTCGACCGAACCCTGGTTGCCGCCTACGTGGCGGAGCTTGCCGAGCAATTCTCCGTGGAGGGAAAAAAGAATTTGCCCCTCTTCGAGCTGTTGACGGACTTTCTCGGCTTCATCGAGTGCGGGCAGATGACGGAGACGGCGGAGCGGTTCTTCGAGCTTCGTCTGCTGAAATCGGCGGGATTCGAGCCCGTGCTGGACCGTTGCGTCACCTGCGGCACCCCGCTGGAGACGATCGAATCGCCCCGCTTCGACTGCCGGGAAGGGGGCATCCGCTGCGCGCGATGCACCGTGAACGGCCCCGATTTCATCCCCGTCTCCGTCGGCACGCTCAAGACGCTCCTGCTGGGTCGCGACATCGACTTCGCCAGGATGCCCCGCGTCGGGCTCTCGGGCCCCATGGCCCGCGAGAGCCGGGAGGTCCTCGGCTGCTTCGTGCGGCACCTCACGGGTCGCGAGCTCAAGTCCCTGAATGTCCTCGGGGAAATCCGGAAACGCTACACGCCTTGAAGAAGAGGTTGAGAGGGTGAGAACGTGAGAAGGTTGGAGAAACAGAGAGACATGCAGCGATGCACCGACCCTCCAACCTTCTTACCCTCTCACCTTCTTACCTTCTCTTTTTGATTGACATGCCCCCCTCTAAATGCTAGTTGTGCCGCTTGACACGGATATCCCCGTATTAACTTGCTTTTTCCGGGATGAGCGGGTCATTCCCGCCCCATTTGACAACCACCTCGGCATCATTGCCCGATCGACAGGGAGGTAACAGTCGTGACCTTTCAGGAATTGGTTCTTGCCCTCGATAAATACTGGGCCGACCAGGGCTGCATCATCCAGCAGCCTTACGACTTAGAGGTCGGCGCCGGCACCTTCAACCCGGCAACGTTTCTGCGCTCCCTGGGCCCCGAGCCCTGGAACGTGGCCTACGTGGAGCCCTCCCGCCGGCCCACCGACGGCCGCTACGGGGAGAACCCCAACCGGCTCCAGCACTACTACCAGTACCAGGTCATCATGAAGCCCTCGCCGATGAACATCCAGGAGCTCTACCTGAACTCGCTCAAAAGCTTCGGCATCAACCCCCTGGAGCACGACATCCGATTTGTCGAGGACGACTGGGAATCGCCCACGGTGGGCGCCTGGGGCCTGGGCTGGGAAGTCTGGCTCGACGGGATGGAGATCACCCAGTTCACCTACTTCCAGCAGGTCGGCGGCATCGACCTCAACCCCATCTGCTCGGAGATCACCTACGGGATCGAGCGCATCGCCATGTACCTGCAGGGCATCGACAACGTCTACGACCTCGAGTGGGGCCACGGGGTGAAGTACGGCGACGTCCACCACCAGGGCGAGGTGGAGTGGTCGCACTACAACTTCGAGGAAGCCAACGTGGAGATGCTCCGGAAGATTTTCGACATGTACGAGGCCGAGGGGATCCGGATGGCTGAGAAGGACCGCGTGCTCCCCACCTACGACTGCTGCCTCAAGTGCTCCCACACCTTCAACCTGCTCGATGCCCGGGGGGCCATCAGCGTGGCCGAGCGCACCACCTACATCGGCCGCGTGCGCAACCTGGCAAGGCTCAGCGCCGAGGGATACCTCAAGCAGCGCGAGAAGATGGGCTTCCCGCTGATGGGGAAATTCAAAAAATAGGCTGACTAGTGCTTCAGGCTGCTGGCTTCAGGCCATGAGTGAAAAAAGCATTTTCCATCTATCCAGATGCCGGATGCCCGATGCCACGGTGCCACTAAAATCGGAGATATTCATGGCCAAGGAACTGTTTCTCGAAATCGGGACGGAGGAGATCCCCGCGGCCTTCCTGCCGAAGGCAATCGCGGACATGGAGGAGATGATCCAGAAGGAGTTTGCCGCCAGCCGCATCAAGCACGGCGCGGTGAAGGCCGTGGCCACCCCGCGAAGGCTTGCGCTCTGTGTCTCCCGCGTAGCCGAAAGGCAGGAGGACCAGGTCATCGAAAAGCTCGGGCCCGCGAAGAAAGTCGCCTACGACGAGCAGGGCAACCCCACGAAGGCCGCCCTCGGCTTTGCCAGGGGTCAGGGCATCGACATCTCCGAGGTGGAGATCATCTCGACCGACAAGGGTGAGTACATCGGCGCCCGCAAGAAGCTCGAGGGCGAGGACACGGTCAAGCTTTTGCCCGCGATCCTGCCCAAATTCATCCTCTCGATCCCCTTCAAGAAGTCCATGCGGTGGATGAACCTCGAGATCCGCTTCGCCCGGCCCATCCACTGGATCGTGGCCCTCTACGGCGGCGACGTGGTCCCCTTCAGGATCGAGAACATCGCATCGGGCGATATGTCGCGCGGGCATCGCTTCATGAGCCCCAAGCCCTTCAAGGTGAAAGGGTACAGGGACTACCTGGCGAAAACCCGCAAGCGCTTCGTGCTCGTCGACCCCGAGGAGCGCAGGCGCATCCTCCTCGAGGAGGCCCGGAAGGCGGCGGCGGGCGTGGGCGGAAAGATCCTCGAGAACGAGGAACTCATCCGGGAGGTCTCCTTCCTCGTCGAGTACCCCTCGGCGGTGCTGGGCAACTTCGAGAAGGACTACCTGAAGATCCCCAAGGACGTCCTCACCACGACGATGATCTCGCACCAGAAGTACTTCCCCGTCGTCGACGCCGACGGCAACCTCATGGCCCACTTCGTGACGATCAACAACACCGTGGCGAAGGACCCCGCCGTCGTGGCCCGCGGCAACGAGAAGGTCATCCGGGCGCGCCTTGCCGACGCGAAATTCTTCTTCGAGGAAGACCAGAAGACGCCGCTCATGACGCACTTCGAGGAGCTCAGGAAGGTCGTATTCCACTCGGCCCTCGGCACCTCCTACGACAAGGTCATGCAGTTCCGGGAGCTTGCGGCGTGGATCGCCGACAAGGTCAGCCCGGCCCTCAAGGACACCGTGGACCGCACGGCCCTGCTCTCCAAGGCCGACCTCGAGACGAAGATGGTCTATGAGTTCCCCGAGCTCCAGGGGAAGATGGGGCGCGAGTACGCCTTGATCCAGGGCGAAAACCCCGTCGTCGCCAGGGCCGTCTATGAGCACTACCTGCCCACCTCGGGCGGCGGCGATCTGCCCCAGACCGAAGAGGGCTCCATCGTGAGCATCGCCGACAAGACGGACACGATCGTGGGATTTTTCGGGATCAACGTCATCCCCACGGGAACGGCCGATCCCTACGCCCTGCGCAGGCAGGCCCTGGGCATCATCAACATCATCCTCAACAAGGGCTACCCCATCGAGTTGCCGGAGCTCGTGGATCGCAGCATCGCTATCCTGTCGAAAAAGTTCAAGCGAACGCCCGAGGAAACGAAGAAAGACGTCCTGGAGTTCTTCCGGAGCCGATTCTCGAACCAGCTCGTCTCGCAGGGGCGACCCTATGACGTGGTGGAGTCCGTGCTGGCCACGGGCATCACGGATCTGGTGCAGGCCATCAAGAAGATCGAGGCCGTCGAGGCCACCAAGGGCGACCCCGACTTCGAGCCCCTCGCCGTGGCCTTCAAGCGGGTGAGCAACATCCTGAAGGACTTCAAGGACGGTTGCGTCGACCCCGTGCTCTTCGAGAACGAGGCCGAGCAGGCCCTGTACAGCGCCTACATCGAGATCCGCAAGAAGGCCGAGGCTCTCATCGAGATGGGCAATTACACGGAGGCCCTCCTCGAGATGGTCCGTCTGAGAAAGCCCGTAGACTCCTTCTTCGAGGCCGTCATGGTCATGGCCAAGGACGAGAAGGTGAAGTTCAACCGCCTCTCGCTCCTCGAAGCCGTGGCAAAGCTCTTCCACAAGGTGGCGGATTTTTCGAAGATCGTGACGGAGAAAGCAGGGTAAAGGGTTCAGGGTCAAGGGTACAGGCAAAAAGAAAGGATCGGGGAATGATTTCCTCGATCCTTTTTCTTTACGTCTTTTCTGCCCTGGACCCTGTCCCCTTTACCCTGGACCCTGTTTCTCCGCTTCCCGTACGTCATGAATCGTCAGGCGCACGAAGGAGTTCACCCTCTCCGTCTCGATCAGGAAGCGCAACCGCTTGTCGCCGCTGACGAGGCCGATGTCCGCAAAGGCCGTCTTGCGGCAGGGCTCTGCCGTGGCCATGGTGTGCGCCACGCACTGCCGGATCGCGCAGCTCTTGCAGTGAACCGTCTGTCCGCACCCGCCCGGCTCCCTGGAGTGGCTGCACCCGAGGACCTCACCGGCCAGCTCCCCACAGATCTCGAGCTGCTCTATGGTCAGCATCTTCCGCGCGGCCGCATTGGCGGCGATCACCCGGGCGTTGTCCTGCACGACGAGTACAGGCGCCCTCAACTCGTCAAGGAACTCCGACATGGGCTGCCCTAGCTCCCGGACCATGAGGGGGAGGCACTGGTCGCAGACACCGTGCGAGACGGCATCGAACTCCGAGGGCTTGGTCTTTACCTGTTTTTTGCAGTAGCAGCAGACGACGCGCAGCATGTTCCCGGAATCCTTTCGAATCGAGATAGCGTCCCGTGGGCGTTCTGTTCCGGATGAGGCTCGATGCGGAAAAGCGGCGGGAGCCGGTGCTTATAAAGCACAGGAGGGGAAAAGATTCAACCGGGAATTGCACGAAGGATCGAGTTTATCCCACACCTCATGAGTTAATTTTTCTTCCGGCACAATCAGCAAGTCGCAAGGATGGTTAAAGCTATCCTGCATAGGCTCAAGTTTTTCGTGCTGGTTCTGAGGGATTCTGAAATAATGCGCACGATAGGGAATGAGATTCTTGAGCTGACAGAAAGAATAGGCCGAAGGGGAAAACTCACAGACAAGCACCGGCCTGTGATCGGCCAATACGCAGGCAGCTCCCCTGAGCACATGGAGCTCGTATCCCTCCGTATCGATCTTGATCAGTGAGACCATTGATGGAGAGTCTTTCAGTGCATCGTCGAGGGTTGTCACGTCTACAACCTGATTTCCCTGATCGCCCATGCGGGCCTTCCCGATATTGAAATCATCCTCGTCCACATGAAGGTGGCTTTCCCCGATAGAATCCCCCAGGGCTTTGTCCGACGCTACCACGTTCATGATTCCGTTCTCATTCAAGTTATCGATCAATTTTGCATAAACGGAAAGTCGAGGTTCGAATGAGAACACCGTACCCCGCAAGACACAGTCAGACAAGGCAAGAGTGTGTATTCCAAGGTTGGCTCCGACATCGACCGCAACCGAATCCGGTAATGCAAATATTCTGTAAATGCGAAAAAATGTCAGATTGTCGCTGAACCCCAGCAAGTAGACAATGCTGGAATTAATATCCCCTGTAGAGCAATGAATCCTCAGATCGCCCACGCCGATCTCGGCTGCTCCCAATTCGAAAGATTTCAACGTTTTCGAAGCGAAGATGTCGCACTGAGCCTGAACGATAAAATCCATGAACCATCTTGACAAGAAACGACTGCGGGCAGAAACCTGTTCGACGCCATACCCTCTTCTGGCCCTTGCCATGATTTTTTCATGCTCTGCGGAATGCCTGCAAGTGTATGCCGCTTTGACAAGCCGAAAAAAGTACGGCTTCGTCAAAATTTCGACGCTCTGCTTGATGCGTGATGTATAACGGGAATGTACCGTTCTCATATTCTTCCACACCCGTCTTGCTTTTTTCCGACACGCGGGAAAATAATGAGCAACCCCGGACCCGGCCTCACCCGTTAGTGATGGCGCCTGCCCGAGTACTCGATGATCGAGATGATCACGGTGATGAGGAAGGCCTGGCCTACGAGCAGGATGCTGTCGATCGTGCGGGCGTTGCGCAGCGCGATGGCGCTGATCCCCAGGGTCGCGCAGAGAAAGTAGATGAACAGGACAACCTTTCGCTTGTCCTTGAGCAGCTCGTAGAGCCTGTGGTGCAGGTGGTCCTTCCCGACGTAGTCGATCCACTCGCGGAAGGAGCGGACCTTCCCCGTCATGATGCGCTCCACGGTGATGTAGGTCATGTCGAAGATGAGGATCCAGAAAATGAGCACGGGCGCCGAGAAGGAGACGATCTCGTTGTTCGTGACGGCCCACTCGCCCTTGACGGCGATGGCCGCCAGGACAAAACCGATGAAGGTGCTCCCCGTGTCGCCCAGGAAGATGCCGGCCTCGCGCTTC